>JAFZKH010000008.1 GCA_017553685.1 Bacilli bacterium
TGAGGCATTAATAACAGATCATATCTTAATGGCAACTCAAATTACAGGCTACAGATTCTTAGCAGCCGATGTAGTAGAGGATGGCTTATTAGATGTATCTGATGACTCTAAAATAACAGATTATATCTTAATGGGAATTGACTCAGTTAATAATTAAAAAAGAAGACTAAAAAAGTCTTCTTTTTTTTAGTTATTTTGTTGAAATTTACCTATTTTTATTTTATAATTATTATATATAAAATAGGGTAATAGAACTGGAGTGGTAAAATGAGCAAGAAGTATAGATTTTTAATCTTGATTTTTACGTTTTTTATTGTGTTTTCAATAGGTATTCAAAAAGTTTATGCCGCAGGAGAACATAAATTTTCATTTAGAGCATATAACTGCGTTGAATGGGATGAAGAAGAGGAAGAATGTAAGGGGCCTAATAATGATTATGTAGCTCCAGAAATAAATCTTTCTACTGGTTCAGTACAAGCTGGTGATTTAATTAAATTAGCAGTTTATTATGAACCTGGAACTGATACATTTTGGAATATGTCAGTATTCTTCTTTTATGATCCTGATATAGTAGAACCTGTTCATGGTGATTCTGGATTAAAGTTAGTTCAAGGTGGAACTACATATGCTGGTGGTCCATATTATCCATTAGGTAGTGGTAAACTAACTAAATATCAAACTTCATGGATAGTTCAATATAATGATGCCCAAGCAGAACACTGTATAGCAACAATTATTAAAGATAATGCTGGTAGTGTAGATGCAAGACACTATTTAGATACTCCTGGTGAATTATATTATATATTCCTTAGAGTAAAAGATGGAGTAACTGCTAGTGATTCAGTAGATTTAACATTTGATACTAATCCAGGTAAAACAAAGATAGCTAATAATGCTCCAGTACTTGTAACAGATGCAAGTATTCCTATATATGTTGAACAATCTACTGATAATACATTAGGAACATTAACAGTTAGTAATGGTTCAACTAATTATCCATTAACTCCTACTTTTGTATCAGGAGATAAAACTAACAAAACATTTAGTACAGTAGTACCAAATAATATTTCTACAGTTAATATTAATGCTATTGAACATGATATTGGTAAAGCTGTATTAACTGGTGATACTGGCAATCAATCATTGGATGTTGGTAATAATAGTTTTGAAATATCAGTTGTCTCTGAATCAGGAGACCCTGAATTATATACAGTAAATGTTTATAAATTAAGTAATAATGCTAATCTATCAGCATTAGGTTTAACAAATGTTGATTTTGGAGAATTTAAATCAGGAACTACAAGTTATACTGCAACAGTTCCATATACAACTAGTTCAACTACAGTTAGTGCTACAGTAGCAGATACTGGAAAAGCAACACTTGCAAGTGGTAGTACAGGTAATAAAACATTAAGTGTTGGATCTAATCCAATAAATGTTACAGTTAATGCAGAAAACTGTAAGAGTCAATACAGTACTGTACCTGGAAATACTTGTACAAGTAAAACTTATACTGTAACAGTAACTAGAGAAGAACCTAGCACAATATCTACATTAAATGATTTATTAGCAAATAATACTAGAGTTAAAGGATTCCAACCAGGTGATGGAACTAAGACTTATACATTAGATGATGTTCCATATAATACTCAAACTTTAAATATAACTTATGTTAAAGGTGAAAGTCATGAAACAGTAACTGGTGATGGTTCTAAGACCTTATCGGTAGGTAATAATACATTCAATGTAGTAGTAACTGCTCAAGATGGTACTACTAAAACAACTTATACAATAAAAGTTAAGAAATTAAGTAATAATGCTAATTTAAGTGGATTAACAGTTTCATCAAGTAAGACTGGTTCATTAAGTCCAGGATTTAACGCTAATACAACATCTTATACATATAATACAGATGCTGATGAAACTTCAGTAAATATTAGTTATACATTAGCACATGCTGGTGCTACTGCAGTAACTACACCTGCTAACTTAACAGGTATTAATCCTAGAACTACTTCTTCAGTAACTATAGAGGTTACTCCAGAAGATAAAAATCAAACTAAGAAAACTTATACAATTACATTTGCTGTTGCTAAATCAACAAATGGAGATTTAAGTGGAATAACAATTGATGGTGAAGATTTAGAAGGATTCCAATCAGGAACTAAAGATTATTCAATTACAGTTCCAAAAGATACTGAATCTATAGTAGTAGGTGCTACACTTGCTGATGATAGAGCAGAAATAACTGGTGGTACTGGTATTCAAACATTAGATTATGGTGAAAATACAATTGAAATTACTGTTCAACCAGAAGATCCAAATGCTGAACCTGTAACATATACATTAACAGTTACAAGAGAAAAAGAAATAATATCTACATTAAATGATTTATTAGTAGATAATACTAGAGTAAAAGGATTTACTCCTGGTGATGAATCTAACACATATGAATTAGATGCTGTAGGATATAGTAAAGCAAATATTAATATTACATATGTTAAAGGTGAATCTCATGAAACTATAACAGGAGATGGAACTAAGACATTAAATGTTGGAATGAATACATTCCCAGTAGTAGTTACATCTCATGATGGACAACATCAAACAACATATACAATTAAGATTTATAAGAAAAATAATAATGCTAACTTAAGCGGATTAAATGTTACATCAAGTAAGACTGGTAACTTAGATCCAAATTTTGCAAGCAACAAAACAAATTATACATATAATACAGATGCTGATGAAACATCAGTAAATATAACTTATACTAAAGCAGATGAAAATGCTTCAGTAGTAACTACTCCAGCAAACTTAACTGGAATTAACCCTAGAAATACTCAAAGCGTTACTATTCAAGTAACTCCAGAAGATACTACTCAAGCTAAGAAAACTTATACAATTACATTTGCTGTTGCTAAATCAACAAATGGTGATTTAAGCGGAATAACAATTGATGGTGAAGATTTAGATGGATTCCAATCAGGAACTAGAGATTATTCGATTACAGTTCCAAATGATACTGAATCTATAGTAGTAGGTGCTTCACTTGCCGATGATAGAGCAGAAATAACTGGTGGTACAGGACTTCAAACACTAGATTATGGTGAAAATACAATTGAAATTACTGTTCAACCTGAAGATCCAAATGCTGAACCTGTAACATATACATTAACTGTTACAAGATCATATAAAACAGATGCTAACTTAACAGACTTAAAAGCTGATAATGTTACAGTTCCTAATTTCCATGCTGGAGATCCAGATGGAACTGAATATAATGTTGGTAGTGTAGCAAGTACTAAGGCAACAATTAATATAGCTGCTACATTATCAGATCCTGCTCCTAATGGTGCTACAGTAACTGGTACTGGTGATATCGCATTAAGTGTTGGTGATAACAGATTACCAGTAGTAGTAACAGCGCATGATGGTACTACAAAGAAAACATATTATGTACTAGTTAAGAGATTAAATAGTGCTAAGAACCTAGAAACATTAACAATAACTAGTGATCCTGCTGGTACATTAGATCCTGACTTTGATCCAGAAAAAACAACTTATACATATACTACTGATCCAAATGAAACAGAAGTAACTATTAATGCTACTGTTCCAGAAGGAAGTGGTTCTACAATTCTTTCTGGACCTGGAACATATAATCCAGAAACTACTTCAGAAGTAACAATAGTTGTTAAAGCTGAAGATGGTTCTGAAAAACCATATGTAATTAGTCTTGTTAGAGGACTATCTAGAGAAAATACATTAAATAACTTAGGTGTTACAGGTTATGAATTAAATGAAGAATTTAAACCTGGTGATACTGAATATACAGTAACTATTCCTCATAATGTAGATAGTATTACTATTACAACTGAAAAAGCTGATAGTAGAGAACAAGTTACTGGTGATGGATTAAAAGAAAACTTAACTTATGGTGAAAACCAATATAATATTACAGTAACTGCTGAAGATCCAACAGTTGAACCAAAAGTTTATACATTAACTGTTACAAGATCTTATAAGACAGATGCTAATTTATTAGATTTAAAAGTAGATGGAGTTACAGTACCTAACTTCCATGCAAATGATCCTGATGGTACTACATATGATTTAGGTAAAGTAAATAGTGATAAAGAACAAATTGAAATTACTGCTACTTTATCAGATCCAAGTCCAAATGGTGCTACTATAACCGGTGTTGGTATTAAAACATTACAACAAGGTGATAATACATTCCCAGTAGAAGTTACAGCACATGATGGTACTACAAAGAAAACATATTATATTAAAGTAAGACAAAAACTTACTGATAATACTTTAACTGGTATCGATATAATTGCTGATACTGAAGGAACATTAAGTCCTGAATTTGATCCAACTAAGACAGAATATACTTATACATCTGATCCAGATGAAGATTCTGTAACAATAGTTGCACATCCTGCTGAAGGAGCTAGTGCTGCTGGTGATGGAGAATTTAATCCTCAAGTTGGTGAAGATGCAACAATAGTTGTTACTGCAGAAGATGGTACAATTAATACTTATGTAATCCATGTAGTAAGAGGTAAATGTACTGATGCAACATTAGATGAACTTGGTGTTATTGGTTATGATTTAAATGAAGAATTCAAACCAGAAGATGATCATTATACTGTTACAGTTCCAGCAGATGTAGATAAAGTAATAATTACTGCACATGCTGCTGATGCTCCAAGAGCTCAAGTAGAAGGAACTGGTGAAAAGACAGTAGACTTTGGTTCTAATGTATTTACAGTAACAGTTATAGCAGATGATACAAATGTTACTAAACCATATTATGTTACAGTAATTAGAGAATTAAGTTCTAATGTTAAATTATCAGACTTAAAAGTAAATGATGAAACTGTAGATGGCTTTGATGAGGATAGACCTTCTTATACATATGGACCTGTTTCTCATGATGTTACATCATTAGATGTTACAGCTACTCCAAAGGATAGTAATGCTACTGCTAATGTTAGTGGTAATGATAACTTAACTGTTGGTGAAAATGTAATAACTATTGAAGTTGTTGCACAAAATGGTGAAAAAGGTTACTATACAATAACAGTAACTAGAGAAGGAAATGATGATAATACACTTAGTGGATTAGAAGTTGAAGGATATACATTAGATCCTGAATTTGATCCTACAAAGGATGATGATCACTTTACAGTAACTGTTCCATCAGATGTTGATAGTGTAGTAGTTAATGCTACTCCTAATGATGAAGATGGAGCTACAGTAACAGTTGAAGGCGCAGATAACTTACAACCTGGTGAAAATACAATAACTGTTACAGTAACAGCTGAAAATGGTGATGAAAAAGTTTATACAATCACTGTTACAAAAGAAGAAGAACCTGAGGAAGATGAAAAGATTACATCTCATATTCGTATAATTGCAGACGGTATGATTAAAGACGTAGTTTATAAGACATTACCTCTAGGATTAAAAGATGAATGCGATAATGATAATGATTTATTATTCATCTATGATAGTGAAGATCAAAATGAAATAGATAATAATCAACAACTTGGTACAGGAATGATTATTAAATTAATTAAGAATAATAGAGAAAACGATAGAGATATTATCGTAGTTAAAGGTGAAGTAACTGGAGACGGTGAAATAAGAATTAACGACGTAGTTAGAGCAGTATCTGCATATGTAGGAGCTGAAGAACTTACAGGTCCTTGGTTTGAAGCATGTGATATTGCTACTGACGGAGAAATAAGAATTAACGACGTAGTATCAATCGTTAACCTATATGTTGGAGAATAGAAAGGGAATAGAAAATGAAGTTAAAAAGAATAATTAATAGTTTAATAATTACATTCGTAGCATTATTTGCTTGCCTTTCATCAGTATGTGCTGCTGGAACAGCGACTATGTCGCTTTCCGGCAACAGTTCTGTTGTTAGAGGAAATAATATTACATTAACAATTACTGTGGATAATATATCCGGTTCTGTTGATGGAAAAGTATCTGGTATTGGTGGATTTATTAATTTTGATCCTCAATATTTAGAATATGTAAGTTACTCAGTAGTGGATACAGATAACTGGGGTAAATCAATTAAAACAACTAATATTGCAAATGGTTCACTTGGTAAATTTGCAGCATATGATAGTTCAGGTGAAACAAGTAAATCAGGTGGTATTGCAAAAGTTGTATTTAAAGCATTAAAAACTGGTTCTACAACACTATCATTTAGTAGTGCTGAAGCATCAGATAAAGGAGCAAATCTTTTAACTGTAACTACTCAAAGTAAAACAATTACAATTAATGATCCTGCTCCAGTATTAGATAGTGATTCTAAATTAAAGAGTTTAGGAGTAACTGGATATACACTTAGTCCTACATTTAATTCAAATACTAAGGCATATACAACAACTGTTCCAGAAGGAACTGAAAATGTAACTATAACTGCTCAATGTAATAGTTCAAAAGCAACAGTAGATCCAAATTCAATTGGTCAAAAATCATTAACTGGTGATGCAACAACATTCACTGTTAAATGTACTGCTGAAAATGGAACAAGTACAAATTATACTGTTACAGTAAATAGAGAAAAACATGTTGAACCAGAACCAGAGCCTACAAAGAGTAGTGATTCAAAATTAAAGAGTTTAGGAATGTCTGGTTATGATTATAGTCCTAAATTTGATCCTGATACTTTAACTTATTCAATGACTGTTTCTAATGGTATTAAAGGATTATATGTACAAGCTGTACCTAATGATCCAAAAGCAACAGTAGACATTGAAGGTGATAGTAAATGGGATGTTGGAAAGAATACAGTTAAAATAACAGTTACTGCAGAAGATGGTAGTAAAACTGTTTATAAAGTTAACGTAACAAGAGAGAGTGAAAAAGTTAAATCAAGCGATAAAAATGTTGATTTCAAAATTTATTCACCTCATACAATAGAACCTCAATTTTCAAATGATAAAAATGATTATGAGGTTACAGTACCATATGATATTACAAAATTAGATTTAAGTGTAATACCATATGATTCAAAAACAAAAGTATCTATTAGTGGTAATGGAAAATTTACTACTGAAGGTGATAATAAAGTAACTATTAAAGTTACTGCAGAAGATGGTTCTGTTAGAACTATTACTCTTAATGTTAAGAGATCTGAATATAAAGCTAATACTGATTTATTAGATTTAAAAGTTAAAGATTATGAAATGAGTCCTGTATTTAAAGCTAGTACAACTAACTATAAAGTTACAGTTCCTCATAAAGTAAGAAAAGTAACAGTATTAGTTAAAGCTCCTGAAGGTGCAACTTATAAAATAACTGGTAATAGGAACTTACAAGTAGGTAATAACGTAGTATTAGTTAAAGTAACTGATAAGAAAGGATTTACTAAGTATTATCAAATTGATGTTACTAGAAAGAAAGGATTTAATTTCTTTGGACTTGGTTTAATACCATTCCTAATTATCTTATTCTTATTATTAATATTATTACTACTATTATTATTACTGCTAAGAAGAAGAAAACGTAAAAAAGAAAGAAGAGCAGCTGCTTTAATAGCAAAAGAATCATCTGATGATGATACTGTTAAACAAGAAGCTCCAGTTCATATTGATTTTAAACCTGAATTTAACTTCAATTCTAAAAATGGAACTGATGATGATGTTGTATACTCAAGCGGTTCAATGATTAATGGTATGGATGAAAAGAAACTACTAGATAATCAAGAAACAGTTGTAGATGCTAAATATGATATCTATGATGATGTTGTTACTAAAGATGAACTAGTAGATGCATTAAATGAAGGAATAAGAACTAAGAATGTTGATAAACTTCAAATGCTACTTGATCAAGAAAACCTTAATCGTAAGAAAAAAAGAATGAAAAGAAAAGCAGAAGAATCAGAATCAAATGATTATGAACCAGAACATGTTGATAAATCAGATGATTATGATGATTTTGATATAGAATAGTTGTATTTTAATAATAAAATTGCTATAATTATATTAATAGGAGGTAACTTATGGGAAAGAAGAAACTTATAATAATTATATGTGGTGCAGTATTAGCTGTTGCAGCTATAGCTACATTAGTAGTTCTAGGTGTTAAAGGAGTATTTACTAGTAACGAAAAGAAACTTAATGCTAATTTAACTACTTTAGGAAAACAATTCTATGAAGATTTCTATTATCCAAGCCAAGAAAAGTCTCAAGAAGATGTTAAAGAATTTATTAAAAAATTCGAAAAGACCGGTATTAAAGTAAATCTTGAAAACATTGCTAAAGTTAGTAAAGTAGATCAAGAATTAGTTAAGTCTATGGTTAATAGTAAAACTAAAAAAGAATGTGATAAGACTGCAAGTTATGTAATTATTAAACCAACAAAACCATATGGTAAAACTGATTACACAATTGAAGTAAATCTTGATTGCGGATTTGAAAAATAATAATAAAAAATGATAGGTAAATACCTATCGTTTTTTTTATTTAAATGATATAATTTATAAAGGTGATATATATGAAATATATTATGATTAGTGCATTATGGTGTCCTGCATGTATTATTACTAACTCTGCTATGGATAAAGTAGTAGAAGAAAAACATATTGATGTAGAAAGATTAGATTATGATTTTGATGATATATCTAAATATAATGTAGGAAGAACTTTACCTGAAATAATAGTATATAAAAATGATATAGAAATAGGTCGTATTATAGGAGAGAAAAACTATAAAGAGCTATTAATGGAGATAGAAAAGTATGAAGAAAATAATTAGACTATTCATAATAACTTTATTATTATTTATTCCTGCTTTTAAAGGGGTAAAAGCCCTTGATATTTACCTATTTTATAGTGATACATGTCCTCATTGTAAGGCAGAAGAAAAGTTCTTAAATTCATACCTTAAATCAAATGAAGATATAGTACTTCATACATATGAAGTAACTAATAATAGTGATAATGCTAAACTATTAGAAGTAGTATCTAAAGATATTATGGGAAAGAGTGCTATAGGAGTTCCTTATACTGTTATAGGGGAAAAAGTTATATCTGGTTATATGGATGATTCAACTACTGGAGAAGAAATTAAATCTTATATAAATATATATAGAAGTCAAGAATTTACTGATAGAGTAGGAGAATATATTAAAACTGGAAAAATAATTAAAAAAGATGAACCAGTTGAACCTAAGAAAAAAGATAATAAAGTATCATTTAAAGTATTTGGTAAAAAAATAACTGTTAATCCTAGAACAGTTTCATTACCACTTATATCAATAGTACTTGGTTTAGTAGATGGTTTTAATCCATGTGCTATGTGGATATTACTTTTCTTAATAACAATGTTATTTAATATGAAAGATAGAAAGAAAATGTGGATCTTAGGATTAACATTTATACTTACTTCAGGACTAGTTTATTTGGCATTTATGTTATCTTGGTTTAATATAGCATCATTTGTACCTAAACTATCTTTATTAAGATTTATAGTAGCTATTGTGGCTTTAGCAGCAGGTATATTTAATATGAATAATTATATTAAATCTTTATCTAAAGATGATGGTTGTGAAGTAGTAGATGATAAGAAAAGAAAAAAGATTATAAATAGAATTATAAAAATTACATCTAGTAAGAAATTTATATTTGCTTTACTTGGAATAATGTTATTAGCTGCTACAGTTAATTTAATAGAATTAATGTGTTCTATAGGTATACCATTAATATTTACTCAAATATTATCTATGAATGATTTGCATGGTTTTAAATATATGATTTATATGTTTATATATATAGTATTCTTCTTATTAGATGATATATTAATATTTGTTATATCTATGAAGACTTTAAAGGTAACAGGTATATCTACTAAGTATACTAAATACTCTCATTTAATTGGAGGAATTATTATGCTTATAATAGGTATTTTAATGCTTTTAAAACCAGAATTATTAATGTTTAATTTTTAATAAAAAATATTGTTAAAATACTTTACAAAATAAGGGAAAATCATATATAATTAAGTTATAAGATAGGAGACGAAAGTTATGGGTAACAGATTTGATTATAATGAAGAAGAAGTAATGAAGATATTAAGTGATGCAACTAAAACTGATGAAGAAAAAAAATCAGCTTTTGACTCTTATAAAGCTAACTTATTATCAGAAAGAAAAAATGAAATATTAAATAGATTAAATGAATGTGCTAAAGAGAATCCAATGATTACTCAAGAAAAATATGTTACTATGTTAAAAAAATATAGTAATGATAATCTTGAAATTCCATTTGATTCTATAGTAGCTGATATAGAAGCATTTGATAAAGAAATGAAAGAAGAATACAATAAGTATTTAGAAGCAGAAAAAGCCAAAGAAGTAGCTCCAACACCTGTTGAACCAGTTGTAGAACCTACTCCTGTTGCTCCTATTACTCCAGTATCTGAACCAGTATCTGCACCAGAAGTTGATGAAAAGCCAATTAATATAGAAATCAACCCTAACAGTTTTGATGAAGATATTGTTCCAGATGTTACTCCATTCTCAAATACTGTTGAAGCTAACCCAATCTTTAGTGATAACCAAAAAGAAGTTAATCCTAGCGATTCTAACGATGGACAAAAAGGTAATGCAAATGCAATTATTATTAGTATTATTACAATAATAATTGGTATTGTAATTATGTATTCTATAATTAGATTAAAATAAAAAACATCATTAAGATGTTTTTTTATTTGAATTTATCCATATTAATTATATTTATTTTATTAGATACATTTGGGTAATAAGTAGAGAATACAAAATCAAATGTAAATATTGTAAGAAGTATTATAACTATTGTTAATAATACTTTTTTATTATATTTATCTATTATCTTTTTAACTAGAGGAACTAGTTTATATATTACTAGTAATCCTGCAAGTCCGAATGCTATTGAATATGGTAAACATATTTTACCATTAATATTAAATGGTTTATTTGTATAATTCCACCAAGACATACCATAAGTGTATTCTAAGTATGTGCTTGTTAAATACTCTGACACAGTACATATAACAAATGATCCCATAAATATAAACCACTTTTTATCTCTATATTCATATAAAAGAATATATATTAAGAATGCTCCTGATCCATATATAGGTAGCCATGGACCATGCATTGTTCCACTGTTGATTAGATTACCATTCTTCATAAATTCCCAAAGAACTTCCCAAAACCAACCAATGAAACAACAAATTAAGAAAAGTAGGTTATATTCTATAAATTTATTTGTTCCATTCTTTTTCATGTAACCACCTATAAAAATTATATCATAAATTACTTGTATATTTAAAAAATATGTGTTATATTTAATAAGTAATTTCATGGCGGAATTGGTGAAGTGGTTAACACGGCAGATTGTGGCTCTGTTATGCAAGGGTTCGACTCCCTTATTTCGCCCCATTTGAAAAAATCGAACCAATAGGTTCGTTTTTTTTGTATTTAAGGCATTATGCCTTTTTTATTGCAAAAAAAGTTATGTAGTAAAATTGTAGTATTTTTGTAGTTTTCTATTGACAAGCAATTTTTATGGTGATATTATCTAGTCAAGAGGTGAGGAAAATGGCTAATAAAACAAGTGCTATTAACATTCAAGTAGATAGTGATGTTAAACAAGATGCAACATTAGTATTAACAGAATTAGGTTTATCAATGAGTTCTGCAATTAATTTATTCTTAAAACAAGTAGTTAAGAAGAATGGACTTCCTTTTGCAGTTACTAATGTTGTAGATACTAAAAAGATATTAGATGTAGTATGTGCATTAATAATGAAAGATGGTAAATGTTTAATTGCAAGAAGAAACAAAGATGATCATTTAAAAGGTAGATGGGAATTTCCTGGAGGAAGAAGACAAGGTCTTGAAGATGAAAAGAAAACTCTTGAAAGAGCATTCAACGAAGTTCTTGGAATTAAAGCAAATATTAATGATTATTTAACACATAGTATATGTGAATATCCAGGACATATAGTAGATCTTAAAATCTATGAATGTGATTATGTAAGTGGTGAATTTAATTCGCCAATACATTCAGAATATAAGTGGGTTAATATAGAAGAATTATTAGATTATGATTTAGCAGATGCTGATGTGATACTATCAAAATTTATTATTAGAAAATACATTGAAGAGAGTAGGAGTCAAAAATGAAAGTAGTAGAAGTAGTAGCAGCAGTTATTAAAAAAGAAAACAAGATATTAGCAACTCAAAGAGGATATGGACACTTTGAAGGAATGTGGGAATTTCCAGGTGGAAAACCTGAAACAGGTGAAACTAAAGAGGAAGCTTTAGTTAGAGAAATTAAAGAAGAAATGGATGCTAATATTAAAGTAGATGATTTTATATGCACAGTAGAATATGATTATAAGGATCCTGATTTTCATTTAATTATGCATACTTATTTTTGTGAATTATTAGATGATCATATGGAACTTGTATATCATGATGAAGATAGATTAGAACATAAAGCAATGAAATGGCTTACTAAAGAAGAATTAGGCTCAGTTGAATGGCTAGGAGCAGACATAGAAATAGTTAATGTATTGGAAAATTTATTATAGAGGTGGTATAATATGGTTAATCTTAAGAAACTTAGCGAGGAAGTATATCAAAATAAAGTTAAACATAATTTTAATACAACAAATATTGAAATGGAATTTTGTTTAGCTTATGGAGAACTTGGTGAGGCATATATAGCGTATCTTAAGCAAAAAGAAGATTTAGGGGAAGAACTAGCAGATGTAGCAATATATCTACTTGAAATATCGCACATGCTTAATGTTGATCTAGAAAAAGAGATATTACATAAGATTGATAAGAATAGTAAAAGGGTTTATAAAGAAAATTCGAAAGGAGTTCTTGTTAAGGAAGAAGAACTAAAAACAGAGGTTTAAAATGGAATTTAGAGAAAAGAAATTAAAAGAACTATTCAAAAATTATAGTATATCAACATTAGATTCAATCAGCTTTGTGTTAGGGGAAGGAAAATCAAAAAACAAAGACATTTTAGAGGCATTATCAGATGCTTATAGCGAAAAAAGTGAAATTATTATTAGAGATACTTCTGAGGAAGCAGTAACTAAAAATTTCACATTAGAAGAAGTAAAAGAAGATCTATTTAGAATGCCTGATTACGCTTCAGATTTAATTAATAAGGAAATTAGAAAAGGATTTTTTAAAATTCAAAATAGAATAAAAAAGAGTACTAATGACGAAGAAATAGAAAGACTACAAAAAGTATTAAGTGAAATATCTGGTTTTCTAAATAATGTTAAAGAAACTGAACAAACAAAGATTAAAATAGATGATGAAATTCAAAAAGAATATTTAGATAGAAAACATAATACATGGATTGATGATAATTTTAGTGATGAAGAATTAGAAGATTTCTTTAAGAAATTTGGTGTTAATGAACTTGAAAGAGTACACAATTGCTTTTGCTGTGCATATGATTATTTTTCACATAGATTCTTTGATATTTTAAGTAGAGTTCAATATAAGATGCTTGAAGAAAAAGGACCTGATAAACCAACAAAAATGCATGATTATAATTGCATAGTTAATAAACTTGGTGTATTAACTGATAAAGAAATAGAATTACTAAAGAGAGGATCAATTGATTCATTAAACTTTGCTCTTACAAAATCTAGAATAGATTCGGATTTTGATGAAGTAGTAAGAGCTTTCACATATTTATCTGATTCTATTTTAAAAGAAGAAGAGTTTAGAGTAAGAGAAACCAATTCATTAAATAGATTATTCAAGAAACTTGATAGATATGATCAAATTGTACTTAGAATTATTTTTGAGTATGCTGCTGGATATAATTTAGATAAAGAAAAGAACATGATTGAAGAATATATTGAAAACCCATATCTAAAAAAACTTGATCCATCAAAGAAATTATCTAGTCTTACAAATAAAGAGTTAGAATATTTACTTGAATTAGCTGAAAATGCTTTATCAGTTTTAAGTAGAGAATTTAATCCTGAATTAGGTGCTGAATTAAATGCAGTTTATTATTTTGAAGAAAGACTTGTTGAAGAAGTTGGTTTAAGAGAATCTTCAAAAGGAAAATATAATAATTTAAACAATAAAAAGAAAACTAAGAAAAGAAAAAATGTAAAAAAGATGTAACTGATTAATTAGTTACATCTTTTTTATAATATAATAGAATTGGTGAACTGTATGAGTATTTTTTTAACATGGGTATTTATATTTATACTAGGAAGTATAGCTGGATGGATTATAGAAATAATTTATAGAAAAATAAAGTTTGGTAAATTAGTTAATCCTGGTTTTTTAGTGGGTCCATATTTGCCTATATATGGATTTGGATTAGTATTTATTACTATATTCCATACTATATTAATGAGGTTTAATATTCATCCATTACTAATAATATTATCAATGGGTATAATTATGACTATAATTGAATTATTAGGTGGATTATATTGTATTAAACAAAAAGTTAAATTATGGGATTATAGTGATGAATGGCTTAATTATAAGGGAATTATATGCCCTCATTATACATTACTTTGGATTTTGGCAGGAGCCATTTATTACTTTTTCTTATATGATCCGCTTATATATGCTATAAACTGGTTTAATGATAATATATCTTTTTCATATGTAATAGGAATATTTTCAGGATTTTTATTAATAGATTTCTTTTATTCATCTAAGTTATATCTTAAGATTAGAAAATATGCTAAAAAGAATAATATTGTTGTTAGATATGAAAAACTTAAATTACATATAAAAGAAGAAACTAGGAAAGCAGAAGAAAAATATTTCTTCTTATTTCCATTTAGACAAAGTAGAAAACTTATAGAATACCTAGATAGTTATAGAGATAGGAAATAAATATGACAATAGTAGATTATATTAATAATTATGGAATGTATTCTTTTAGTGATAAATCATTTAATGAAGTAGATAATGGAATATTATCTCTTTTAGCATACCTTAATTTTTCATCTATTACTGATAATAATAGAAAAAAGGTTAGATTAGAAGATGCTGCTATAGAATTTTTGTCACAAAATAGAGATACTGTTATAGAAGATGTACCTGCTATTAAAGAAGCAATTAAAGTATTAGATTTACTTAAGAGTACAAAAAGATATAGAGATATTCTTATATATAACTGCAAGTTTAATTATTCAAATGAGAGTCAATTTTTATGTATTACATTTGAACTTAATAGAAAACTAGTTTATGTAGGTTTTGGTGGTACAGATAAATTAGTTAGTGGATGGATAGAGGATGCTAAAATGAGTTATGAGTATCCAGTTACAGCCCATGTTAATGCTATAAAATATTTAAATAAATACTTTAGATTTAATAGAAAAAGAATAAAACTTGGTGGTCATTCTAAAGGAGGGAATATTGCATTAGTAGCAGCCCTAGGATGCAAAAAAGGTATTTATAAAAGAATTATAAATGTATATAGTAATGATGGACAAGGTTTAAGAAAAGAAGATATGAATACTCCAAGATATATAGATTTAGATAAAAAATATGTTCATATATGTCCTTATAATTCTATTATAGGTATGCTTTTATATCATGATCCATATTTTATAAGTGTTGATACTGATAAACCTGTTGGTTTTTCTCATAATATAACTACTTGGTTAGTAGAGGATAATCATTTTAAAACAAGAGAAGTAAGTAGATTTAGTAAAATATTAGATGAAGGATTTACTAAATGGTTAGATAAATATGATTATGCTGCTAGAAAAGATTTTGTTGAAAGTATAGATAAACTAATGGCAGATAATGGTATAGTTACAATAGTAGATTTTAAAAAGAATAAAAAACTTGTATTTGAAGTAGCTAAAGCTGCTAAAGGTATGAATCCAATAGTTAAAGAAATGACTATGGATTTACTTAAAATAATAGTATCCCTTAATATAGAAAATAGATTTATGTAATAATTAGCACTCTCTATTGACAAGTGCTAATGATAGTGCTATACTTTAATTATGGAGGTAATAATCCACAGGATTTTATCTTAGTAACGAAGGGAGAGATGTTTTATGATGTTACCAGATAGATTTTTTGATGATATGTTTTTAGATGCTCCAAGAGGTCCAAAGGAAAGAATGGATTGTGATATCTATGAAGAAGATGGTAAATATGTTGTAGAAGCTTCTGTATATGGATTTGATAAAAATGATATCAAAATAGAAACTGAAGATGGATCTATTATTATTACTGCTGAAAAGCATGAAGATGAAGTAGATAATAGCAACAAAAAATATCTAAGAAGAGAAAGACATTCTTCATCAAGTATTCAAAGAGCATTCTACCTAGGAGATATAGATGAATCATCTATTAAAGCTTCATTTAATAATGGAGTTCTTAAAATTGAAGCATCTAAGAAAGAAATAGAATCAAATAGAAAACAAATTGATATTGACTAATAAAAAACTGGTTAAATACCAGTTTTTTTGTTATAATTAATTATGTGAATAGAGGGAGTTATTATGTTTACAGGATTACAAAATATACTTGATATTATAACTAAATATTTGATTTCTTGGGGACCTTTAGGAGGGTTATTAATAATCATAATTAACTCTATATATCCTATATTAGTTCCACTAGGAGTATTTATTACATTTAATGTATCTGCTTTTGGTATATATATTGGATTTATAATTTCTTATATAGGTACAATAATAGGATGCTTTATATCATTTATGTTATTTAAAAAGATAGATAATAAATTATTTACTAGATTTAATGAAAAAGAAAAAGTTAAGAAATTAAAAGAAAAAATGAAAAGTGTAACTATACCACAATTAGCAGTTTTAACTGCTTTACCATTTACTCCAGCATTCTTAGTAAATGTTTCAGCAGGTTTAGCTAATTTAAATACTAAAAAGTTTCTTATAGGTATTTCTATAGGAAAGATTCCTATGATATTATTTTGGGTATTTATAGGTAAGAGTATTAAAGAGAGTTTATCTGATTGGAAAACTATTTTAATAATAATAGGTATACTTGTAATAACTTATGTAATTAGTAAAGTATTAACTAAAATATTTAAATGGGAGGTTTAATATGGAATATGTAATAGTAGGATTACTAGTTTTAGTAGTAGTATTAACTGTTATATCTTTATTTAAGAATATTAATGAAGGTAAAATAGTTGATAAAGTTAATGATATGCAAGTTAATTTAACTAAGGAACTAGGAGACTTTAAAAACGATATTAATAGAAATGTTAATGAAGACTTTAATAAAATAAATGAAAGAATAGAAAATAGACTTACTCAAATAAATAATAAAGTAAACGAAAGATTAGATGTTAATTTTGAAAAGACTAATAAAACATTTTCTGATGTTTTAGAAAGACTTAGTAAGATAGATGAAGCTCAAAAGAAAATAGATAGTTTATCATCTGATATAGTATCACTTCAAGGAATATTAACTGATAAAAAGAGTAGAGGTATCTTTGGAGAAGTTAATCTAAATCATATACTTGCATCTGTATTTGGAGAAAAGAATGATAAAGTATATAAAACTCAATTTTCATTTGATAATAACACTATCGCTGATGCAGTAGTATTTGCTCCAGAGCCATTAGGTTTGGTAGCAATAGACTCTAAGTTTCCTTTAGAGAACTATAGAATAATGGTAGATAAAAAATTTGATAAGGCATCTAGAGAGACTGCCGAAAAATTATTTAAACAAGATGTTAAAAAACATATAGATGCTATTGCAAGTAAGTATATAATTCCAGGTGTAACATCTGATCAAGCAATTATGTTTTTACCTGCAGAAGCTATATTTGCAGAATTAAATGCATATCATAATGACATTATAGAATATGCATATAAGAAAAGAGTTTGGATTACATCACCAACTACTTTAATGAGTACTTTAACTACAATTGAAGTAATTATTAAGAATAGTGAAAGAGATAAATATGCTAAAGTAATTCAATCAGAATTAAGTAAATTATCTATAGAATTTGGTAGATATAGAGAAAGATGGGATAAGCTTTCTAGAAGTATTGAAACTGTTTCTAAAGATGTTGAAGATATCCATATAACAACAGATAAAATTACTAAGAAGTTTGATAGTATTAATAGTGTAGATATAGAAAAAATAGAGGATTAATATCCTCTTTTTTATTGCTTTTATAAGTAAAAAATGATTTAATTATATATAGAATAGGAAGTGTAATTAGTATGAAAAATATTAAGGGTAAAAAACTATTATTTACTTTTATTTTATTATTAATGGTTATAATTCCTGTAACTATTACATTTGGAAAATTTGAATATGCTAGTCCAATACAATTTGATAATTTACAAGGAGCAGCTGCTCAAACTATTACTGGAACATATAGATTTAGTAATGGTAGTGTTGGAGCATATTATATATATGGTGCAGATAAGATTCCTGCATTCTGTATTACAAGTAGTGTTTGTAGGGGAGCAGAATCTAAGTTTTGGATGGGTGAAGCTGTTACTGGTACTGGAACAAATCATCAAAGATTTTATCATACTTATTGTTTACAATCTGGGTTAACTGCAAATGGAAAACCTGATGGAATAAGTAGACCATATTTAACTGCTCATGTATATAATGATCACTTTGATAATAATACACTAAAAAATAAAGCTGGAAATTATATAAATGCTAATCAACGTGAATTATTAGAAGATGTACTTGCAAGTGGTTATCATTATTCTGAAAACCATACTCAAACCGTATATAATTTATCTAATGGAGATCATGTTAAGAGAATATTTGTTAAACAATTAATTGTTTGGGAAATAGTTGAAGGTGCTAGAACAAACCTTGATGAAGTTCCTAATGTATATCATGCTAATAACAGTGGTTATTATGCTGTTATTACAAAGAAAACAAACTTACATAATATTTATAAAGATCAATTAGCTGCTGCTAGAGAATATAGAGAAAAGAGACAAACTGGTGCTCCTATATTTGGTAAAGAATATACTATGAGATGGAATAATAGTATATCTAAGTATGAAAGTGTTATTAGTGAATCATTAAATGGATTTAGTAATTGTAGTGCTAATAATAATGATGTATCTGTTTCTACTAAAACAACTACTACTGGAACAGAAACAATTGTTACATCTACTAAAGCAATTACAACTCCAGTAACTATTACATGTTCTTATGTGGTAGGAGATGGTTCTAGTCAGTATACATATTTCACATTTACTAAATATACTCAATTTCAAAATTTAGTATATGGTATTGGTGGAACAACAATTAAAAAATCGTTTACTGTTAGATCTGAGGCATCAAATG
Organism: Bacilli bacterium; assembly: GCA_017553685.1. Taxonomy (GTDB): domain Bacteria; phylum Bacillota_I; class Bacilli_A; order RF39; family UBA660; genus RUG13038. Next base: position 19,364 of record JAFZKH010000008.1, read on the forward strand.
TTTATATTAATAAATATAATGAATCGGGCCAAAGAATTAATAATGCAGATTTTACATTAACTCTAAAGAGTGATCCATCAATTTCGTTTGCATTAACTGGTAATAAAACTACTCAAGTTATTGAGAAGAGTGGATTATATACTTTAAGAGAAACTAATCCTCCTCATGGATATGATAAAATATCAGAAGTTGAGTTAAATATTGATATTAAGAATGGTACTATTACATCATCTAATTCAGCTATTCAAGTTTTATATGATAGTGCATCTAATACATTCTATATAACTGTAGTAGATAAAGAAAAATCATTTGAAATAAAGAAAGTTAATGAATCAAATGCTGAAGTAAAAGGTGCAACATTTAAGATTTATAATGGTAATAATTTTAGTAATGAAGTTAAGTTTAATAAAGCAAATAACATATTTAATTATGCAGAGAATGGTACAGTAACTAATATAGTAGATAATAATTATTCTACATATTCTATTAGATTTTTACCTAAAGGTATATATAGAGTAGAGGAAACTGCTACACCTATGCCATATTTATTACCTACTGATATTAATGATAGAACATTCTATATTAAAGTAGAAGATGAATATAATGTATTTGATTGTGGTACTGATTCTACATGTAAGAATCCTAAATTAACTGTTAATAGTTCTATAACTATTAAAAATTATGAATCAAGAATAGAAATAATTAAGACTGGTACTGGTGGTCTTCCTCTTGGAGGAGTTAAGTTTGTTTTATTAAATGAAGATAAAACTAAATATATTACATCTGATTATTTGGCAAATGAATATTTTTATAGTACATCAGTAACAGATATAACTAATGCTACAGTATTTATTACTAATACTGATGGTAAGATAATTATTCATAATTTACCAATGGGTACATATTACTTAAAAGAAATAGAAACAATTGATCCATATGTATTACCTGAGGGTGATGCAGTATATACTAAATTAGTATTAGAAATGAAGAAAGATGGTTTAAAACTTAATGGTAAATCATCTAAATCTGAAAGTATATCAAATGCTTCTAAAGAGTTTAACTTCTATAAAGTAGATGAAAATGGTAATTATTTAGCAGGTGGTAAATTTAAGATTCAAAGATTTAATGATGATACTGGTAAGTATGAAGATATAAAATTAGTGTCTGTTGAAAACGATGGTACTTATCAAGCAAATGCTAATATATTTAAAGAAGATTCTGAAAGTGGAAAAGTTCAATTTACTTTAGCACATGGTATTGCTACATTTGTTGATATGACTCCAGGAACTACTTATAGAATTCTAGAATTAGAGGCTCCTAAAGGATATGAAGTAGCTAATGTAGATAATAGTGCAATCATTAGATTAGATAGAAATGGTTATGCTAAAGGATCTGCAATTATTATTAACCAACTTAAAAAGATTGAAGGATCTACTGCTCAAGCTGAATTAATTATAGAAATTCAAACTGGTAGAAAACTTATTAGATATGGATTAATTATTGCAGGTACATTAATATTAATCGCAGGATTAATGGTTACATTAATTTATGTTTCAAAAAAGAGAAAATAGTTTCTCTTTTTTTGTTATATATGATATAATAATTGTATATATAATAGTATAGGGAGTGTGTATATATGGAACAAATAAAAAAGGGTTTTTGGAAAACCATAGATTTTATTTATAAGCATAAAGTAATTGCTTTCTTTGTTGCTTTTACTTTAGCTACATCATTAATTTTGTATGGCGTATTTGCTACAGATGATGAATATGAAAACAAATTAAAAATAAGAGATAATAGTGCTGTTATTAAAACTATTGCTGATGCTGGTGCTGAACTTGATGCAGATACAGATACTCATGGTAAAGATGCATCTGCTTCTAATGGAGTACTAAGAAACTTTGATAGTATTTCTTATAATGTAGAATATGTTTTAGAACATAAAACAGAAACATTAACTACTCCTATAGAAGGAAGAACAGTTATAGTAGATGTTATTATTCCAAAGAATATTAATGCTACATTAACATCTTCTAATAAAAGTGGTGATGGTAGTATAATTGCTAAAACATTAGGAGACAATTATAGCTATTTCCATTTTGAAATGCATAATGTACCTACATCTAGTACACTTAATCCATCTGAGTTTGATTTTACTTTAGAAGGTGTTAATACACAAACTGTTGGTGCAAGCTTTACTCCTATAATTCTTGTTAAAGAGAGTACAGATGCTGATAGTAAATCTATAGATGAATTAACTCCAGATGAAAAAGAAGCGTTTGCTGCTAATCCAGCTGGTAATGTAACTTGTCCTAGTACAGTTTCAAATTGTTTAACTACAATGACTGGTACATATGATTATAATGTTGAAGTATATCAAGGAACTCCTACTACTGATACTGTAAGACAAAAAACTTATCCAATAGGTGTTGCTGTTAAAGTTCCTAGAACTATTGGTGTATATATTCCAAATAGTGTTTCATTTAGTATTAATTGGGCTCCAGATGTAGCTGATACAGTTACAGTTCAATATGCTGAAAATTCTATGGAAGCATATAAAGGACCAAATAAACAATATACAATTATGTATGATGGAATTACTCAATTACCTGAGTTAGGTAATACTATTACATTTGAAAATAATGTTTTAACAGTTAATGCTTTAAAATATTCAAGTGGAAATGATGATTTTGTTGGTACTGCTTCATTTGAACTTAAGGTAGCTCGTTCAGAAACTGATAGAGAAAACAGAACATTTACTGTTGCAACTAGTAATTTAACAGTACCTGGTACAGATTATTCTAAATTACAAGGTGGAGATATTACTGTTACTGATTACTACGAAAAATTTGTTGGTAGTTTCTTATCACAAGTTGATATATATGCTGGTGAAGTTTCAAAAGATCCAGGAACTGCAACTCCTTTATTACCAGGTAATGCATATTTAAATTATAATCAAAGATTCAGAGTAGTTGAAACAATTGCTTATGCTACTGATGGTAAAGGTGATGACTTATCTGAATTAGATAATTATATTAAAATTGATCCTACTGCTTTCTTAATAACTAAAGAAGATAGTGGTATTGTTAGTGCTCCAATGGCTAGTTTAAAATATGGCCAAGGTGAGTGGACTTCAGAATACTTTGATTTAACTGGTGTATCTGGATGCCCTACATCATTTGATGGATTAACTACAGAAAATATTATGAACTTATATGGTGGACCATGTATAGTTGAAAAAACTGGTGAAAACAGTCCATTTGTATGGAGTTTACAAGATGAAGATACATCTGATCTTCCAATAATAATTGTTAAAGCGATATTTGGTGATCAAACTTCTGATGATATGAATGCTGATGCATCATTAACAGCTAAAGTATCTTTAGCAGGTAAAATTAGAAAGAATAATATTAATTTAATTGATCATTCATATCAAATATCTACTTTATCAACAGGATACTTTAAGAATCCAACAACTGGTAATTTAGATTTATATTATTTATCAAAGAATATTAATACTAGTGATGTTACTAGTGCTAAGAATCCTAATAACTATGGAAAGAGTAATTATAGTTTTGAAAATAGATTCTTAATAGCTAATAATACTAATCCATGTAATGGTGAATCTTTATGTGGAATTTCAGGTGATACTGTTCATGTAATGGGATTCAAAGTAAATAAACCTGAAGTAGTATCTTACTTCAATAATTATCCAAAGACTTCATTCTATGATTATCCAATTGAATGGAGAATTCAAGTTAGTGCAACTTCTGATATAGATACTATTGAATATGATCATGCTGGAATTGCAGTAACTATTCCAAAAACATTAAATTATTTATATGCAGAAATATTAGTAAATAACGGTGATAGTTCTAAGAGAATGGAAAAAACACCATCAAGAGTAATTGATGATGATCCAACTTATACAATTTATGTATATGATTTTGAAAGAGATGAAATAACTAACGGAGCTGTTAATACATTATCTATATTTACTGATATATTTATGAATACAAAATCAGGAACTCAAGTACAAATTAGTGCTGCTGCTGATATGGATGGATATATAGTAGATAATAGTGATATTCATAGAGTTTTAGATAATAGACCATCTATTCCATTTAAGACTACTGAATCTGATGTTATAACTCTATATAACAGTGCATATATAAGTACATTTGGTAATGCTGCTCCAAGATATGTAGAAAAAGAAGAATCATATACTTATACTATGAAATCATATAATAATTCAAGTGATAGTAGTAATGCAGGATATGCTTATGAAAATGCTACATTATATTATATGCTTCCATATATAGAAGACTATAACTATAAGTCATATAATAAGAAATTTACAAATTCTACTTATAAAGTAAAAATTAATGATAATTTAACTGGTTATACAGCATACTATACAACTGATGCTTCTGCTAATGTAGTTAGTGATGTTAATAATTTAGTTAATTCTGATAATTCAACTAACTGGGTAGAATGGACTAATCCTTCAGCTGAAGTTGAAGCTACTGCTATTAAGATTGTTAAGAATGAAAACTGGGATATTGATACATACTTTGTTTCAGAAAATGGTGTTAATGTAACTGTTACACCAGTTAAGAATGCTCAAGCTGATGCATACTATAATGGATTTATAGTTGCAGTTAATAGACCTGCTGGATTTGCTCCAGAATGTGAAGAAAGAATGGATGAAGATCCAGAAACACCATGTGATCCAAATGCACAAAGTAGTAGATTATTCTTCTATTCATCTGAATCTTTAGTAGAGGTTTATAGTAGACAAATTTCAGGATTTGTATTTGAAGATTATAACTATAGTGATATCTATGAAGTTGGTGAAGACCAAATGAAAGATATAGTAGTAGAATTATATAAATTAAATAATACTTCATATGATCCTCAAGATGCTGCTAATCCAAATGCATATATTAATTCTGAAGTAGATGAACTTGTTTCAACTACTACTACAGATGGTAATGGTGCATATACATTTACTGGATTAAATACTGGTAACTATTATGTATTATTTAGATATGATGGAAATAAATATACACCAAGTAATAAATATGCTGGTGGTGATAATAGTAGACAAGTTAATTCTAAGTCTATAGCTAAGAATCAAGCTGATAATGAAGCGGTTTCAGATATACTTACATTAACTAGTCAAAATGGTTCTGAAAATAAGAATTATATTAACTTAGGATTAAGAATCAGAAAAGACTTTGCTGTTGAAATTAATAAGTACATAACTAATATTGTTCAAACTTCTAGTCAAGGAGTTAAGACATATGAATATGAAAAAGCAACTAAAGTTAATATAGATATTAGAAATATTAAAAATACTAAGTTTAGAGTAACTTATAGTTTTGATATAGTTAATACTAAATACTTCCCTGGTTATATTGGAATAATAGCTGACTTAGTACCAGCTGGTATGACATTTGATGGTTCGTTAGAAGAAAACAAAGACTGGACTATTTATGATGGGGTTCTATATTATACTGGACTTCAAGATAAATTATTATTACCAGGAGATAGACAATACTTTAAATTAGTTCTTGATTTAGACACTAATACAGGTGGAACATATACTAATATAGTAGCTGCTCAACAACCAATATTAATGGGTGAAAAAACATCTGATATAGACTTTAATTCAATTACATTTGAAGATGCTAATCCAGTAGAAACTACTGATCCTAACACTGGTACTCAAACAGGTACTGATACAGGAAATAATACTGGAGAAGGAAATAATGGAGAGTAGGTGAATAGTATGAAAAAGAAAAAAGTACTATATGCCTTAGCCCTATTATTAATTATTGTAATACCTTTTACTGTAGTATTTGGGAAGAAAACAGGATTAAACTTTAATTTCTTATCGAAATTAAAGGGTAGTCCTGCCCAAGTAGTTTCAGGTACTTATACATATAATAATAAAAGCTTTCCTGTAAAAGATATATGGGGTTCAAGTGAAATCCCTAAATTCTATTTAGGACCATATGAACATTATGGAACGTTAAAATCTCAATATATTCATGAAGCAAAGACATCTGATGGTAAATATTATCATGCATACTGTATAGATAGGGGTATCTCTATAGAGGATACTAATAGTCCTTCATTAGATGCATATGTTTATGATGGTAATTTTGAAGGTCTTACTTCTAGAGATATAAATGGAAATGTTTCTTCTACTTTAACAGATGAGCAAATAGAAACATTACAAGATATATTAGCGTCAGGATATCATTATTCTGAAGATCATACTGTATCTATTGATAAAATAAATGATGCTACAGTAAAGAAAAAAATATTTGTTAAACAAATTCTTGTTTGGGAAATAATGGCTGGTGGAAGATATAATCTAGAGGAAATTCCTTCTTGTTGTGATGATTATGGTTCTAGTACACCATTAAATTGCTCATATAATGCAGTTATTGCTCAAAGATCTGATTTACTTCAATATTATAGAGAAGCACTTCAAGCTGCTAGAGAGTATAGAAGTAAAAGAAATGGAGAAAATATATATTCTCCAGCTTTAGGCAAAAACTATACAATGAGATGGGATTCAAAACAACAAAAGTATACTACAGGCGTTATTAGTAATGCCCTTGGAGGATATACTTCTAATTGTCAAGCAATTAATAATAATGATATAACTATATCTATTTCTGGAGATCATGCTACTGTTACATCAACTAAACCAATTCAAAGTGCAACAATTAGTTGTGATTATGTTGAAGGAAGTGGTACTAGTACATGGTGGTATTATGATTTTCCTAGTCATCCATCATGGCAGAGAATAGTTAATGGTGATGGTGGTGCTACTATCAATGGTAGATTTACTGTAGGAACTGAAGAAGCACAAATATTTATTAGTAAATATAATCCTGAGGGATCTAGACTTTCTGGTTCTAAATTTACATTAACATTAAAGAATGATTCATCAGTAAAATTTAATTTAACTGGTAATGATGGTAAAGTTTCTTTAGAGAGAAGTGGAATATATATTCTTACTGAAACTGATACACCATTTGGATATGAAAAAATACGTCAAACAGAGTTAAATATTGATCTTAATACTAGATCTATTAGTTCATCTAATACAGGTGAAGTTCAAGCATCATTTAATGATACTGAACATGCATTTGAAATTAGAGTAGTTGATAATTATAAAGCATTTAATATTAGTAAAATAAATGAAAATAATGAAGCTTTAAAAGGCGCTACATTTAAGATTTATAATGGATCTAACTTTAATAATGAAGTTAAGTTTACTAAGAGTAATAATATATTTAGTTATTCTACTAGTGGAAATGTAACTGAAATAGTAGATAATAACTATTCTACATATACAATTAGATTCCTAGAAAAGGGTATCTATAAAGTAGTAGAAACTAAAGCTCCTAGTCCATATGTATTAACTTCTAAAATAGAAGATAGAACATATTATATTAAAGTAGCAGATGAATATAATATTTATGATTGTAAGAGTGATTCTACTTGTAAGAATGCCTCTTTAACAGTTTCTAATACATTAAAGTTTAAGAACTATTTTACTAAGTTAAATATTATTAAAACTGGTCAAGGAGGTTTACCTCTAGCTGGTGTTAAATTTATTCTATTAAATGAAGCAAAAGATACATATTATAAGGCAACTTTATCTAATGGAACATATAATTATTCTGGTACATCAACTAATATAAGTGATGCAACTGTATTAATTACAAATGCTAGTGGACAAATAAATGTTAATAGTCTTCCAGTTGGAACATATTACATAAAAGAAATAGAAACTATTGATCCATATGTATTACCTGATGGTGATGATGCTTATACAAAATTAGTAGTAGACATGAAATCAGATGGACCTACTGTTAATAATAAAGCATCATGTTCTGAAGGTATTTCAAATGCTACTAAAGAGTTTAACTTCTATAAAGTAGATGAAAATGGTAATTATTTATCTGGTGGTAAATTCAAGATTCAAAAATTCAATGATGATACTGGTAAATATGAAGATATTAAATTAGTATCTGTAGAAAATAATGGACAATATCAAGCAAAAGCAAATGTATTTAAAGAAGATGAAGAAAATGGAAAAGTTCAATTTACTTTATCTCATGGTATTGCTACATTTGTAGATATGACTCCTGGAACTACATATAGAATTCTTGAAATTGAAGCTCCTAAAGGATATGAACTTGCTAATGTAGATAATAGTGCTGTTATTAAATTAGACAGAAAAGGATATGCAAAAGGATCTGCTACTATTATTAACCAAACTAAGAAATTAGAGGGTTCTACTGCACAAGCTGAATTAATTATAGAAATTCAAACTGGTAGAAAACTTATTAGATATGGTTTAATCATTGCAGGTACATTAATAATAATCGCTGGATTAATGGTTACATTAATTTATGTATCAAAAAAGAGAAAATAATTTCTCTTTTTTTTATTTATATGTTATAATCTTTATCGCAAAGGGGAATATACTATGGAAAGATTACAAAAGGTTATTGCAAATTCTGGATACTGTTCTAGAAGAAAAGCAGAAGAACTTATTTCTAATGGTAAAGTAATAGTTAATGGTGATATAGTTAGAGAACTTGGTACTAAAGTTAATTCTTCAGATATTATTATAGTAGAAGGTCATTCTATTTCTTATGAAGAAAGAGAATATTATATGCTTAATAAACCTAGAGAAGTTATATCATCAGCATCAGATGATAAAGGTAGAAAAACAGTAGTAGACTATATAGAAACTGATAAAAGAATTTATCCTATTGGTAGATTAGACTATGATACAACAGGTTTAATATTACTTACTAATGATGGTGATTTTGCTAATAAAATGATGAAACCAAGTAATAATATTATTAAGACTTATTTAGCTAAATTAGACTCTATTTTAACTAAAGAAGATACTGAAAAATTACTTAATGGTTTAGTTATAGATGGAGTTAAATGCATTCCTGATAGAGTAAAAATAAAAGATATAGATAAAAAGACTAATAGATGTTTAGTAGAAATATCTATTCATGAAGGAAGAAATCATGAGGTTAGAAAACTATTTGAAAAACTTGGTTATAATTGTTTAAAATTAACAAGAATAGCTTATGGTTCATTAAAACTTGGTAATCTTAGATCAGGTGAATATAGACATTTATCAAAACAAGAGATAAATGAATTATTACAGTTAATAAAAAAAGAAGATAATTAATCTTCTTTTTTTTCTTCTTCCTTTACTTCTTTTATAGCATCCACAGGACAACTTTGAGATTCTATAAATTCTTTTACTTGTTCTAATTCTTCTTCAGTTATGTTTTCTTTAGCTTCTACTTCAGCTTCATCATTAAAAAATAATATCTCAGGAAATGAAGCTACACATGAACCACATTTTAAACATCTTTCATTATCTATTTTTATCATTTTATACCTCCATTAATTTAATTATAATTAATTAAATCTCATTTGTAAATATTAAAAAAATATAGTATAATTTATATAGTAAAGTAGGTGATTATATGTATGAGTTCTAGAGTTGAAAAATATTCTTCGAATGCTACTACTAGTAGTAGACAATCAAGAAATAAACAATTATATGAGGATTTATATAGTGATACTAGCTATTCTAATTCAGTTGTTTTAGATGATTCTAAAACTATAGATATAGATAAGATTAGAGAAATACTTGAAAATGAAAAGAAATACCAAGATAAGAAAAAATATAACCCTACAAGTGATTTATATGCCGATTTAGAGAGTATTTCTACTGATGCTGATATAGATAGGGTATATGATATAAATGAGGTTTTAAAGAGTGCTAAAAGCAGTCGTGATATATTTGAAGATGCAAATGAAAAAAGAAAGATTCAAAGTAAGTTTTATAGTCATATAGATATAGAAAAAGAACTAGAAAAAACTAAAGATGCTTATGATAAACTTCTTCATGAAGAAACAGAATTACTAGAACTTATGAATACATTAACTAATGCTACTAAAGAAGATCTAGCAATGTCTATGTTTAGTGATTTAACTGATGAAGCAGTTAAAGGTAATACAGTAGAAGTTAAACAAATAGAAGATGATAAAACATCTACTGCATATAATTCAAGTACATTTATGTTTGATACTAAAGATTTTGATGATGAAATGCAAGATGAAGCAGAAGAAATGAAAAAAACTAATACTTTAGCTAAAGTATTAATAATAATATTTGTTATATTATTTTTAGCAGCTGCTGCATTCTTTATTTGGAAATATATTTTAAAATAGTCTTTTGACTATTTTTTTGTTATAATTAAATTGGTGATATAAATGACAGTAAAAACAGAAAAATTTGAATATGAAATAATTAAAGACTATAGAGATGCTTTTGATAAAGAAGAATTCTTAAATAGATATACTGATTTCTTTGAAATATATGATTATATAGTAGGAGACTATGCATATGGAAAACTTAGATTAAAAGGTTTCTATGATGATAAAAATAATAGAGCTTCTAATATAAATAAGTATAGTAATGTAGATAAATATATAGAAGAAAACTGTGCTTATGGATGCAAATATTTTATTGCTAAAAAGATGTAAACATGTTATAATTTATATAGTAGGTAGGTGTTAATAAATGAATGAAAATTTATTTTATGTTATAAATGAAGATGGAACTCCAGTTAATGCTAGAGCATTAATTAAATTTAAATTAAATGATAATGATTATTTAGTATATACATATAATGAAATCAATGAAAATGAAATGATTAAAATATATGTTACTGGAATTGAATCTAACTCATACAAAGAAATCTCTAGTGATGATGAATGGAATAATGTTAAAGATGCCTTAAAGGTATTTGCTAAAGATTCTAGTCCACTAGGAGATAACTTTGTATCAAATATTAAAGTATTAGGAGAAGAAATTTCTATTAGAAAACCAAAGAAACTTTTAGTTTCTCAAAAGTTTGCTAATACACTTGCTTCTAAGTATGGAGAAGAACCAGTAGGGGAACCAAAAACTATTGAACCTGCTCCAGTAGTAGAACCTAAAGTTGAAGAAAAAGTAACTGAACCAGTTGTTAATAATATATCTGAAAATGAATTAAAACTTGAAAAAACAATCAAGATACCTACATTTGAAGAATTACAAGCTAGATCTAAAACTATTCAAAATGCTATGAATTCTGTTACTAAGGAAGAAATTAAAAAGCCAGTAACTGAAGAAAAAACAGTAGTATATGATCAAAAGATTAATAGTAAAGATTATGAAGAACAATTCAAGAAAGATGTTGAACCAGTTCTTTTAGATGTATATGCTAAACAACAAAAGAGAATTGAAGAATTAGAAGAAGAACTTTCTAAAACTAAATTTGATTTATTTGAAAAGCAAAAAGAAGCTTTATCTTTAAATAATGAAAAAGCTGCTCTTCAAGAAGAAATTGATAATGTTAATAAAAAGATGGATGGAATCCTAAACGTAATTCAAGGAAACAAAGAATAACTAGTGTAAAAACTAGTTATTTTTTATTGTTATATAAAGAAATAATATGATATAATATAATTAGAATAGAGAAGTAGGTGTTTAGATATGAGTGAGGTATTAACTTTAGTTACTCAAATAGATAGTGATAAAGATTTAAGCTTAGAACAAAAGAAGTTTTGGGCTAATATAATAGTACAAAAAACTAGTACTAGTGGTAAACAAATATTTGTTTATAAAGATAATCATGATATTGAAGTTGAATTTGAAGATTTAAAAAGAATACATGATGAAGATTCATATAGAAAGGTACTTAGTGAATTACCTATGGAAAGAGCTAAGGCTGCTACTGAATCAGTTCAACCTGTAGAAATTCCTAAAGCTGAAGCTCCAGCAACACCAGATATGCTTGTTAATACAGGTTATACTGTAGCAATGGAACCTGTTAATCCAGAAACTAATGTAGAACCTCATGTAGTAGATACTCCTATTGTACCTGTAACACATGTTCCTCTAAGTACAGGTATGAAGATGACTAAGAAACCTACGTCATTTAATAAAACTAAAGCTAATTCACAAAGTGGATTTGCTGAGGTAATAGTACTTGGAGTAGTAGTTCTAGTATATATTGCTATTATTGTAAATTTAATAATAAGATTAAAATAAACATATTTTATATATGTTTTTTTTATTGTATAATAAGTTTAAGGAGGTATACTTATGAAAGTATTATCAGTAAATGCAGGATCATCATCTTTAAAATTTAAATGTTATGAAATGCCAGAAGAAAGAGTACTTGCTTCTGGAGTATTTGAAAGAGTTGGAATATCAGGAAGTTTTTATAGAATAGTTGTTAATGGAGAAAAAAGAGAAAAGAAATGTGATGTATCTGATCATAGAGATGCTTTTTCTAAATTAATGAATGAGTTAATTAGATTAAATGTTATTAATTCTTTTGATGAAATAGAAACTGTAGGACATAGAATAGTTCAAGGAGCAGATCATTATAAATCATCTGTTATAGCAACTGATGAAGTAGTTAAAGATGTACTTGATTTAGCTTCTTTAGCACCTCTTCATAATAAAGCTGCTGCAATAGGTATAAAGGCTGCAAAAGAGGTTATTAAGAATGCAGTACATGTATGTGTATTTGATACAGCATTTCATCAAACAATTAGCAAAGAAAGATATTTATATGCTTTACCACTTGATTGGTATACTGAATATCATGTTAGAAAATATGGTGCACATGGAACATCACATAAATATATAACAGAACATATGAAAGAAAAATTAGGTTCCAATAAGAGACTTATTATATGTCATATAGGATCTGGTGGATCTATATCTGCTGTTAAAGATGGTAAATGTATAGATACTTCTATGGGATTTACTCCTAATGCAGGTTTAATTATGGGTTCTAGATGTGGAGATATAGATGTATCTATAATTCCATATATTATGAGTAAAAAGAAATATACTAAAGATGATATAGCTATGCTTATAAATAAAGAAAGTGGTCTACTAGGTTTAACTGGTGAATCAGATATGAGAGATGTTAGAAAACTAGCTGATGAAGGATCTGAACTTGCTAGAACTGCCCTAAATATGTATGTAGATAGAATTGTAGATTATATAGCTAAATATTATTTTGAATTAAAGGGAGTAGATGCTATTGTTTTAACTGCAGGAGTAGGAGAAAATAATGCTGCTACTAGAAAAGAAATACTAGAAAAACTTGACTTTTTAGGTATAAAAATAGATAATAGTGCAAACGAAGAAATTCTAGGGTATAAAGATATACATGAAGGAGTAATAACTACTGAAGATTCATCTATTCCAGTATATGTAGTTCCTACAGATGAAGAAGTAATGATTGGAAGAGATGCCTATGAATTTGCTAAATAGAAAAGAGAATAAAATGAAAAAAGAAATACTAAAAAAGATAGAGGAGTTTGATACTATTGTTATAGCAAGACATATAGGAGCTGATCCTGATGCTCTTGGTTCTTCTTTAGGTTTAAAAGATTTAATATTAGATAATTATCCTAAAAAGAAAGTATATACTATTGGAGTATATGCTTCTAAATTTAAATTTATGGGTAAATTAGATAATATAGATAACTTAGATGTATCAAATGCATTATTATTTGTACTTGATACTCCAAATCTAATAAGAATAGATGGTATAAATAATATAAAAGATTTTAAATATGTTATTAAAATAGACCATCACCCAACAATAGATAAGTTTGGAGATATATCTTGGGTAGAACCTGAAACTTCATCAGTATGCCAAATGATATTAGATTTTGCATACTCAAATAACTTAAAAGTTAAGAAAGAAGCAGCAGAAAAGTTCTTTACAGGAATAGTATCTGATACAGGAAGATTCCTTTATGATTATACAACTCCAAAAACATATGAATTAATAGGTAGATTATTAATAGAAAATAAAATAGATACATCTGAAATATATTCTAAGATATATTCAAGATCATTAGATGAAGTAAGACTTCAAGGTTATATAGAAGAAAATATGACTGTTACTGATAATGGATTTGCATATATAATTCTTACTGATGATATTATTAAGAAATATGGTGATGATACATCATATCCTGGTGATATAGTTAGTAATTTAAATAATATTAATGAAGTATTAGTATGGTCTATATTTACTTATGATGTTAAAAATAACTTAATAAAAGTAAATGTTAGAAGTAGAGGACCTGTTATTAGTAAAGTATTAGAGTCTTATGGTGGAGGAGGACATGCTCTTGCATCAGGTGTTAGATTAAAAGATGATTCTAATGTTAAAAATATTATAAAAGACTTAGATAAAGTATGTGAAAAATATAATAAAGCAAATGAGTAATTTGCTTTATTTTTCATTATTTGATATAATTATTGCACGCAGGAGATTAGTATGAAAATTATTAGTGTATCTGAGCCGATAGTGGCTGTTAGACAAAGTCAATATCCAGATGATAAGAAACCTGAATTTTTATTAGTAGGAAGAAGTAATGTAGGGAAGAGTAGTTTTATCAATTCTATTGTGGAAAGAAAAGATATTGCAAGAGTATCTTCTAATCCTGGTAAAACTCAAACATTAAATTTCTACAGTATTAATAATGATTTCTATATTGTTGATGTTCCTGGTTATGGATATGCAAATGTATCTAAGGAAATGCAACAAAAATTTGGATTAATGATTGAAGAATATTTAGCAAATAGGGATAATTTAGAAAGAGTATATATGCTTGTAGATTTTAGAATTAAACCAACTAATGATGATATGCTTATGTACAATTTCTTAAAGTATCATAATTTACCTGTTACTATAGTTATGACTAAAGTAGATAAGGTATCAAGAAATGATAGAGATAAAAATCTAAATCTTATTAAGAATACATTAAATGTATTTGAAGAAGATAATATGGTATTATTCTCTGCTAAGACTAAACTTGGTAAGAGTGAAATACATAATGAACTAGAAAAAATAGTTTATAATAAAGAATAGTTTCTATTCTTTTTTTGAGTATAAGAAGGTGAAGTATATGAAATTACCAACTGTTGCATTAGTAGGTAGACCTAATGTAGGTAAATCAACTATATTTAATAGACTTATGGGTAAAAAGATATCTATTATAGAAGATACTCCAGGTGTTACTAGAGATAGAATTTATGGAGTAGGTCATTATGGAGACTATAAGTTTAATGTTATAGATACTGGTGGTATAGATTTATCTAATGAAAAGTTTAATGAACAAATTAAAATGCAAGCTGAACTAGCTATAGATGAATCAGATGTAGTTATATTTGTTGTAGATGGTATAGAAGGTATTAATGCTAATGACTTAGAAGTTAGAAATATACTATATAGATCTAATAAAAAAGTTATAGTAGCTGTTAATAAAATGGATGCTAAAGCATCTAAAGATAATCTATATGATTTCTATGAACTTGGATTTGAAAAAGTAATAGGTATTAGTGCTGAACATGGTACTGGATTTGATACTTTATTTAAAGAAGTAGTATCTGATTTTAATGAACAAGATAATTTTGAATGGGATGAAGACAAGATTAAGTTCTGCGTAATAGGTAGACCTAATGTTGGTAAGAGTTCTTTAGTTAATGCTATACTTCATGAAGAAAGAGTTATTGTTTCTTCAGAAGCTGGTACAACAAGAGATTCAATAGATACTCCATTTAATTATGATAAAAAAGAATATATTATAATTGATACTGCTGGTATGAGAAAAAAAGGTAAAATATATGAAGATGTTGAAAAATATAGTTTACTTAGAGCAATGAAATCAATTGTTAGATCAGATGTATGTGCATTAGTTATTAATGCTGAGGAAGGAATAATAGAACATGATAAACATATTGCTTCTTATGCATTAGATGAAGGTAAACCACTTGTTATAGTAGTTAATAAAATAGATGCAGTACCTGATTTTGATAAAAAAGAGTTTGAAAAGAAAATAAGAGCAGAATTCCAATTCTTATCTTATATTCCTATAGTATATCTAAGTGCATTAAAGGGAACTAGATTACATACTTTAATGCCAGAAATAATTAAAGTATATGAAAACTCTAGAAAAGAACTTAAAACAAGTATATTAAATAATGTTATTAGAGATGCTTATGATAGTAATATACCTCCTTCATTTAAAGGAAGAAGATTAAAGATTTACTATTGTACTCAAACAGGAGTAGCTCCTATTAGAATAGATATGTTTGTTAATGATAAGAGATTAATTCATTTCTCATATTTAAGATATTTAGAGAATCAATTAAGAGCAAATTTTGATTTGGAGGGTACTCCAATCGAATTTAACTTTAAAAATAGATCGGAAGAGTAATAAAACAACCAAAAATGGTTGTTTTTTTCTTTAAAAAATGTTATTATTATTACATAATAAGGGAGAATAAAAATGGATAGAGAGTTAGAAACTTTTAAAGTTATTGACGAAAAAGGAAATGAACTTGTAGCAACAGTTGTAACTAGACTTGAAATCAAAGGAACTGATAAAAAGTATTTAATATATTCTATAGATGATGTTGAAGATACTAGAGATGTTCCTGAAGAGGAAAAGAAAGTTTTTATTATGGCTGCAAGAATAGACGTTGATGAAAATGGTAATGAAAAACTATTCAATTTAACTGATGAGGCAGAAAAGAAAACTGTCTATAATGCATTTGCAGAAAGTTATAAAGAATTAGTTAGTGCCAATAAAGAGTAGGAGGTTATTATGGAAATTTTAGATGAAGTTGTAAATGAAGAAAAAGATGTAGAAAAAATATTTGATGATGCTCCTGTATATGTTTTAGAATCTTCTATTCCAGATGTTCTTGCTTTAAATGAATTAAAAAAACAAATTGAAGAAAAAGATAAAGAAAAAAAAGAACAAGAAGATGAAATAGCAAAAGATGAAGAACAAAGAAATGCTCTTGTTGAACAAATTGGTATTATAAACAATGGTCAACATATTAATAAAGTAAGAACTAATCTTACAGAATTAAGAGCATTAGATGAAAAGCTATTTACTGAAAGAGCACAAGTAGAAGATATATATGGTGCTCTTAATGATCTAAATGATGATTATAATTCATTAGATGAGAGCACTAGAGAAATGGTTAATAAGATGACTGCTGAATATAATGATTTAACTGATCGTTATCATGATGCTGTTGAATCTTATACAGCAAATGCAAACTTTAGTTATTATCAATTAGCTTTAGATATAGCAGATGAATTAAATACATATAAAGTATTTGAAAACTTTGATGCTATTCTAGAAGGTAAAGAATTAGATGAAGATAAAGAAGAAAAGACTGAAGAAAAAGATGAAAATGTAGAAGAAACTCCAGTTGAAGAACCTGTTCAAGAAAAGGAAGAAGAAACTGAATTATCAGAAGTTAAAGTAGATGCTCTTCCTGAAGCTGAAGCTCCAGTAGAAGAAAAATCTGAAGAAGTTGCTCCAGTTGAAGAAACTCCAATTCCTCAAGAAGAAGATAAAATTGAAATGCCTTCATTTGAAGAATTAATGGCAAAAGCTAAAGAAGCTGAGCAACAAGCTGTTCAAGAAGAAAAAGCAGAAGTAACTCCAATAGTAGAAAATAAACCTGAAGAAGTTGCTCCTGTACAAGATGCACCTGTTGTTGAAACTCCAGCTGCAGAAGCTCCAGTTGCGGAAACTCCTGAAGTAAAGAAAGATGCTGAGTTAAAAATAGAAATATTAACTAGTAAAAATGATAAAATTGCAGAAACAGATCGTGCTAAAGTAACAGGTATTGAAGAAGTATTTTCTAAAAAACCTGCAGTACAAGATAAAACATTAGTGTATGCAGCATAAAAAATGTGTTAAAAAACACATTTTTTTTCTTTAAAATGTTGATTTTTCAACAAAAAAATGGTATATTTAACTTGTAAGCATAGATGTGCTTATGATTTCAAAATAGGAGGAATTTGAATATGAACAAATCAGAAATCGTAGAAGCAATTGCTAAGGAAGCTGGAATTACTAAAGCTGACGCTGAAAGAGCTTTAAATGCATTCCAAACAGTTGTTGCAAAAGCATTAAAAGGTGGTAAAAAAATTACTTTAACAGGTTTTGGTACTTATGCAGTATCAACTAGAAAAGCTAGAAATGGTAGAAATCCAAGAACTGGTGCTACAGTTAAGATTCCTGCAAGAAAAGCTGTTACATTTAAAGTTGGTTCTAAATTAAAAGACGCTGTTAATAAATAATAAAAGAAAAGGCATTTTATAAATGTCTTTTTTAGTGCTATAATATTTATATGGTGATACTATGTATGAATTAGGATTAGAAATATTAAGTATATTATTTCAACATAAGTTTGAATCTTATATAGTTGGTGGTTTTCCTAGAGATATGTATTTAGGAATAGAAAGTGATGATATAGATATTACAACTAATGCTAGTTTAGAAGATTTACAAAAGATATTTAATAATATAAAAGAAAATGGTTTTATGTCATATATTCTTGAATATAAAGAACATATATTTCAAATAACTACATTTAGAAAAGATACTTCTTATATGGATAATAGAAAACCTGATATTCAAGAAAGAGTAGATACAATAGAAGAAGATCTTCAAAGAAGAGACTTTATTATTAATACACTATGCATTAATAGAAATGGTAAATATGTTGATTTACTTGGTGCTAAAGAAGATATAGATAATAAGATTATAAGAACTGTTAAAGAACCTAATATATCTTTTAGAGAAGATGCTCTTAGAATGCTTAGATGTATTAGATTTTCATCAATACTTGGTTTTACTATAGATGAAAATACTAAGAAAGCTATTATAGCTAATAAAGAGTTAATTAAAGGTTTATCTTTCTTTAGAAAGAAACAAGAACTGGATAAAATATTCTCTGATATTAATTATCAAAGAGGTTTAGATTTAATTAAAGAACTAGACCTTGAAGAGGTATTATCTATAAAAATAGGTAATAATATATATGCAGATGATTATTTAAATGTATGGTCTAATATAGAATTCTCAGATGAATATCCATTTACTAGAAAAGAAAAGGCTGTAATAGAGTTATATAGACAATCTAACTAATAATAGTATATAATGTAAAAAAGGAGGGTTTAATATGAATAAGTTACTAAAAGAAGCTTTAAAAGTTAATGGTAATATAATTATTCCTGATTACTTATTAAAATATAGAAATGAACTTAATCTTGAAATGGATGAGTTTATTTTGCTGGTTTATTTAATTAATCAAAAAGATTTAGTAATGTTTGATGTTAATGATTTATCCTCTAAATTATATATAGAAAGTAATAGAGTATTAGAATTAATTAGTTCTCTTAATGAAAAGAATTATATATCTATTGAAATGAAGAAAACAAATGGTGTTATTGAAGAATATATTTCAACAGATTTATTCTTTAATAAAATAGAAAGTATGGTTATATCTACTTCTGATAATGAAAGTAATAATGATATATATTCAATATTTGAATCAGAATTCGGAAGAACTCTAAGTCCTACTGAAACTCAAATAATTAGTAATTGGATAGAAAGTGATATTCCAGAAGAATTAATAAAAGAAGCTCTAAAAGAAGCTATATTATCTGGTGTTCATAATATGAGATATATAGATAAGATATTATTTGAATGGACTAAAAAAGGTTATAAAGAAGTTAGTGATATAAAAAGAAAACCTGAAAAAGAAGAAACCATTGAAGAAATATATGATTATGATTGGTTAAATGAATAGAGGATATCCTCTATTTTTTTAATTGAAATAATAATAAATTTATTCTATAATATAGGTATAGTAGGTGGTGATTAATGTGGATTATTTTAAGAATATAGGTTTATCTTATACTGGTGATTATATAGTACAAGGATCTAATATAGATAAATGTGAAAAATCAGAGAAATTGTCTGCAAAATACACTGAATTATATGTTAGAAAAGATGGTAAAGAATCTAATATAGAAGATTTAAAAAAAGTATATCATGGTAAAGTATATTTTCATTTACCTACATTAAGACATGATTTATCTAATTTAAAATCACTTACAAATACAGTTATAGATCTTGTTAAAGGTGGTATTAAGGATGCTATTATAGATGCATCTACATTACCATTAGATTTATATGATTGGTCTACATCTGATGAACAAGAAGACTATATAAGAGCATTATCTAATGGATATGCACAATTAATATCTAATGGTATTAATTTATATATAGAAAATACTAGTAATGATAAAGGAACTTCTTTTTATGGAAGTAAAGTAGAACATTTATCAGATTTAATCATGTATACTAAAAATACATTATTTAAGAATTATGATTTTCCAAGAGATAAAGTAGAAACATCTATAGGAGTTTCATTTAATATAACTAAACTATATGATAATGTAGGAGAATACTCTAAATGGTTTAATGTGCTTGGTAATAATATTAAAATTATTAAAGTAGCAGATGTAGATAACGCTATATCTATTTTTGATGGTATATTAAATTCAATTAAAGATAATAATATAGTATCTATAATATTACTTCAAACTAATAATGAAATAGAGGAAGTTAAAAAGAAATATAGAAAGTTTGAATACTTACTTGATATTAAAACTAGTGGTCAAACATTATCTTTAGATAATTATTCTGATATAAATATTAAAGATGATAATGAGGAATATAATTTTAGTGCTAATAATCAAAGTGGTTTCTCATCTATAGTTATTATTTGTATGATAATAGCTACTATTTTAGGTGCTGGAATTATGCTTTATATTAAGTTTAAAAACTGATTTTTAGAGTCAGTTTTTTTGTTACCAAACTTTGACATAAATGCTAAAATATGGTATTATAAAAGAGCTTCAAAAAAGCGAGAAGTAGGTGAAAAAATCTATGAAATTAGTAAAAAAATTCGAAAAAAAAATTATTGTAGTTTTTACTATTTGCATGGTTTTCTTAATATCTCTTGCAGTTGTTCTTGGGAACATAGATACAAGAGAGTTAGCTTTATTAAAAGCTGATTTATCAAGCTCAGAAAAGGTAGTATTAGATACTAATACCGAGATGAGTAAAAACTCTAATCTAGAGGTTAGACAAATCGTATATGATGGTATGACTTTAAAAGAGTTAGGAGAAAAATTAGAAAGATCTATGCCGGATACTATTGATGGTTATGGACAGTTCTTAGCTAATCTTTGTATAGAAAAAGGTGTAGACCCATATGTTGCTTTAGGTATTATGTTACTTGAAACAGGATGTAAATGGGGATGTAGTTCATTAACTAGAAACTGTAACAATGTTGGTGGTATAAAAGGATCACCTAGTTGTGGTGGAGGATCATATAGAAGATGGGATACTATGGAAGCTGGTATGACTAGTTTCGTAGATAACCTAGCTGGATATTATGCACAAGGTTTAGATACACCTGAGAAAATGAATCCTAAATATGCTGAGTCTAATACTTGGGCAATGAAAGTAAGAAATTACATGTCACAAATAAGAGCAAAGTAATGCTCTTATTTTTATTTTGTGTTATAATTTTATTAGGTGGTTATATGAATCAAGATAATAAAAGTAGAAATATTTTTACTTTAATAGTAGTAGTTTTATTTTTGATATTTTCATACTATTTAATAAAGAGTTTTTTTGAGGAAAAGACTCCAGATAATACATATACTCCAGGTTCTTTTTCATTTGTTTTTAATACTAATGAAATAGATGATAAATTAATGTATGACGAAAATAGAACAGTTAAAGTAGTTAAAAATAGTAATTATACTGATGCTACAGGGGATATTAAGAGTAAATTATTCTTAAAGTCATCTAAAATAGATTATTATTTTGATAGTATTAAAATATCTATAGATAATAAAGACTATATAGATGTATATAGAATTGATAAAGATTCAATAAGATTAGTTATATTAGGAACAGATTTAAATTACTATAAAATAGATTTATATATTGGTATTAATACTGATGAAATGGATATAAATGATAAATCATGGAAAGATTTAGGAAAAAATATTGCATGTATATATCCATGCCAATACTATAAAGTCATTAATGATAAATATAGTATTTTTATTGAATTTCCAAAAGTTATAAATGAAGAAAAGTATCCTAAAGAAGAATACAATAAACTTGTTAATAAGATAAAGAAAATAGTAAGAATAGAGGAAATTAATAATGAATCATATTATGTTTTATATAATAGTGATATAAAACTAAATGATAATGTAACTCTTTTATTAAAGGATAAGAAGATAGATACATATTATTCAAAAATGAATAGTGATTATTCATTAACATATTTATCATATTACAATCAAAATAATGAATTAATTAATATTAATGAAATAGATAATATTGATAATTATTTAAAGACTGTTAATGTAGTAGGAGAATTTAATTATAAAGATTATAATGTTAAGTCATTAGATAATAATTCAATTATTATTGAAATTGATAATAAATATTATTTAATAAATAATAATAGGAATATATCTGACTTAAATACATATTTAGATGGAATATTAGAAATAGAGTAAAGTATTACTCTTTTTCTTTTACCATGATATAATATTTGAAAAGGAAAATAATATGATGAATGGAATATTAGTTGTTAATAAAGAAAAAGATTTAACTAGTAGAGATGTAGTTAATAAACTATGTCATATTTTTAATACTAAAAAAGTAGGACACACTGGTACATTGGATCCAATAGCTACTGGTGTTTTAGTAGTGGTTCTAGGTTCTTCTTTAAAGATAGTAGATTATATAACATCTTTAGATAAAGAATATATAGCTAAAGTAAAACTAGGTATTAATACAGATACTTTAGATATAACAGGAAATGTATTAGAAGAAAAAGAAGTAAATATAACTAATGAAGATATAGATAAAGTATTAAAGGAGTTTCCACAGGATTATGATATGGAAGTTCCTATATACTCTGCTATTAAAGTTAATGGTAAAAAGCTATATGAATATGCTAGAAATAATATTCCTGTAGAACTTCCACATCATATAGTTAAAATATATTCTTTAGAAAGAATAAGTGATATTAAAGATAATAGTTTTTATATTAAATGTCATGTTAGTAAAGGAACTTATATAAGAAGTTTAATTAGAGATATATGTAAGAATCTAAATACTGTTGGTGTAATGGAAGAACTACAAAGAACTAAACAAGGTAAATTTACTATAGAAGAATCATATACTCTAGATGATATAGAAAAAGGTAATTATAAATTACTTAATATGATAGATGTACTAGATTTACCTAAAGTAGAAATAGATAATCTAGAGTTATTAAAGAAAGTAACTAATGGTAATAAATTAACTAATATATATAATTATCCGGAATTTATATTTACATATAACAATGAAGTGATAGCAATATATAAAGAGGAAAATGATATCGTAAAACCTGTAAAGGTATTTAACAGTAGTATTGAATCTCTAATAAAAGCAAATTAAAATAATATTAGAGGTAATGCGTATGTATATAGATTTAATTGTAATAGTATTAATAATAATTGCAGTAGTATTCTTCTTTAGAAGATTTTCATCATTTGTATATGCTGTATGTGGATTAGATATTTTATTTAGATTATTTCACTTTTTAGCAGATAATCTACATTTAAAAGATGTTAGTAATATAATATATAAATATATACCAGCTTCAGTAGCATCTATGGTAGGAAGATATACAGGAACTCATGGAATAATTTATTTAATTGTATGCTGGGCTATGTTTGTATTATATGCGATATTATTATTCTATATTATAAGAATTTTAATTAAGAGAAAATAGAGTGTGTTAACACTCTTTTTTTGTTATAATTAATTAGAGGTGTTAATTATGTTTTGTACAAATTGTGGAACTAAAATAGAAGAGGGAGCAGTTTTTTGCACTGAATGTGGAACTAAAGTAGATCAAGATACTGAAGTTAAAACTGTTAAAATAAAAGTAATTAGAGAGAAAAGAACAATGGGATTTGCTATACCATTTCCTGTATATATAGATGGAGAAAAAGTAGCTACATTATCTAATGGTGCTATGGTAGAAGTAGATTCTACTTCAGGACATCATTTAGTAGAATTTGTATGTGCAGATGGTAATGTTAAACAAGAAATTGATATACCAAAAGATCATGAATGTGTTGAAATAAAGTTTAGAACATGTATGGGTTTAATAGCAGCTTCTGCAAAAATTACAAGTATTGAATATAAGTAATTGACAATAACTATCTAAAGTGTTATTCTTGTTCTACGGGAGAAAAATGAAGATGGCAGAATATTGTAGATTTTATGAAAAAGATAAAGATGGGAATGAAACAAAAGATAATAAATGTTACGCTAAATCAGATGAACCAAAGGATGTAGATAAAGAAACATTAAGATGGCTTTGTGGAGATCGTAATTGTGCATGGTCAAATTGTAAGCGTTATAATCGTGATGTTCCAAGAGATAAGGATGGTTACAATGTGGCTACAGCAACTTTTATGAGATTAGAAAGAAGAGATAGTGTAGTTTTAAAAACAATTAAATCATTAATAGATAATGAATTAAGAACTAAAGAAGAATATAAAGACTTTAATAAGATTTATTCAGGAGATGAAGGATCAACTGCTATAGGAGCTTTCCTTGCAGGTCAAATCTATCCTGATGCTGGAGTAACAAAGAAAGTAAATGGTATAGATAAAAATTATAATAGGATTAATAAAATCTATTCTAAATTGCTAGAAATAGCTAGTCTTTATAATTGTGGTGATACTGAAGAAGAAAAAGAAGCTGCTAGAGATTTAGCAGCTAAAAGATATATTTTGTTAGTATTAAAACTTGTAAAAGAATATGGACTTGAAAAAGAATATAGAGAATATAGAGATAACAATACTGGATATAGACAAAAAAACTTTGCAAAAACTTATACTAATTATGTAAATAAACATAAACAAAATAATACAAAAACACTTGATTAATACTAGTTTTGTGTTATAATCTATTACGTACCTTGTACTTGGTGTATGGAAACTCCAACCTATAACTAAGTATTTGGCGAATTATAAGAAAGGAGAAATTAATTATGGCTTTAAAAGCAGAAAAGAAACAAGAAATTATTAAAAAGTATGGATTAAATGATAAAGATACTGGTTCTGCTGAAGTACAAATTGCTTTATTAACTGAAGAAATTAATACTTTAACTGAACATTTAAAAACTAATATTCATGATTTCCATTCAAAAAGAGGTTTACTTAGAAAAGTTGGTAAACGTAAAAATATGCTTGAATATCTAAAGAGAACTGATATCAATAGATATAGAGAAATTATTAATAAATTAGGTTTAAGAAAATAAAACACTTTTATAGTGTTTTTTCTTTTATTTTGTGATAGAATAGTCTTTGTAAGAGGAAAAAAGAAAGAGGATTTTAAGAAAGAGGAAAAAAGATGAGTAAGAAAATATTTGAAATGGATTTTCGTGGAAGAAAATTAATAGTTGAAAATGGAGAGTATGCTAAACAAGCACATGGTAGTGTTTTAGTTAGATATGGAGATACTGTAATACTATCTACAGTAGTAGTATCACCTAATGCTAATATACTTAGTGATTTCTTTCCATTAATGGTTTTATACCAAGAAAAATTATATTCAGTAGGTAAAATACCTGGTGGATTTATTAAAAGAGAAGGTAGACCAACAGATGCTGCTACATTAGCTGCTAGAATGATTGATAGACCTATGAGACCTATGTTCCCAGAAGACTTTAGAAATGAAGTACAAGTTGTTAATACTGTATTATCAGTTGATCCTGATTATTCACCAGAATTAACTGCTATGTTTGGTTCTTCACTTTGTACATCAATATCTAAGATTCCATTTGATGGACCAATAGCTGGTGTTAAAGTAGGTAGAGTAAATGGAGAATTTATTATTAATCCAACTCCAGCAGAATTAGAAGAATCTGATATAGATTTAACAGTAGCTGGTACTAAGGAAGCTATCAACATGGTTGAAGCTGGTTCTAAAGAAGTATCTGAAGAAGATATGTTAGAAGCCTTAATGTTTGGTCATGAAGCCGTTAAAGAATTATGTGAATTCCAAGAAAAGATTATTAGTGAAATTGGACAAGAAAAGATGGAATATGAACATCTTGAAATATCTGATGAATTAAAGAATGAAATTAAAGAGTTAGCTTCTGATAAATTAGATGCTGCTTTAAGAATAAAAGAAAAATTAGCTAAATATGAAGCTATTGATAATGTAAAAGCTGAAGTAGTAGCTAAATATGAAGAAGAAAATGCTGATTTAGATAAAGATGCATTAGTAGAATTAATTACTAAAGTTAAATTAGTTCTTGAATCAATTGAATATGATTTATTTAGATCTATTACAGTTAATGAAAAGACTAGATCTGATGGTAGAAAGATGGATGAAATTAGACCATTATCTACTGAAATAGATATATTACCTAGAACTCATGGTTCTGCAGTATTTACAAGAGGAGAAACTCAAGCATTAGCTGTTACTACTCTTGGTGCATTAAATGAATATCAAGCATTAGATGGATTAAGCCTAGAAGCTGAAAAACATTTCATGCTTCATTATAACTTCCCACAATTCTCAGTAGGAGAAACAGGAAGATATGGTAGTCCAGGAAGAAGAGAGATTGGACATGGTGCTCTTGGTGAAAGATGTTTAAAACAAGTTATGCCATCTGAAGAAGAGTTCCCATATACAGTTAGAGTTGTTTCTGAAATATTAGAATCTAATGGTTCTAGTTCACAAGCTACTATCTGTGCTGGCTGTATGTCATTAATGGCTGCTGGTGTTCCAATTAAAGCTCCAGTTGCTGGTATTGCTATGGGTCTTATCACATCATCAAATGGAAAAGATTATACAATCTTAACTGATATCCAAGGTATGGAAGATCACCTTGGTGATATGGACTTTAAAGTAGGTGGAACAAGAAAAGGTATTTGTTCACTACAAATGGATATCAAAATTAAAGGTATTACAAAACAAATATTAAAAGAAGCTTTAGCACAAGCTAAGAAAGCTAGATTTGAAATCTTAGATGTTATGGAAAAACAAATTCCAGCACCTAGAGAAGACGTTTCTAAATATGCTCCAAAAACTGATACATTTATGATTAATCCATCTAGAATTAAAGATGTTATTGGTAAAGGTGGAGAAATGATTACTAAGATTATATTAGAGGCTTCTAATGTAAATTCTGTTAGTGATATAAATGCTGTTAAAGTAGATATAGATGATGATGGAAGAGTAATTATTTATCATACTGATAGAGATGTTATAAATAAAACTAAAGATATGATCTTAAACTGTGTTAAAGAAGTTGAAATAGGTAAGATTTATGAAGGTACTGTAGTTAAAGTTGAAGACTATGGATGCTTTGTTAACTTATGGGAAGGATTAGATGGATTTGTACATGTTTCACAACTTGCAAATGAAAGAGTAGAAAAACCATCTGATGTAGTTTCTGTAGGAGATGAAATCTTAGTTAAAGCTACTGGTTTTGATAAGAGAGGTAAACTTAACTTATCTAGAAAAGAAGCTTTAAATCCTGAATCAAAAGATAAAAAAGATAGTGAATAATCACTATCTTTTATTTTGACTTTTAAATATAATTGTGATATTATGAAGGTGTGAAGAAAACTTCATAAAAAAAGGATACATTTGATTGCGTGAATCAGATGTAATCCCTTGATGGATCATCTGATATCAACAGTTGTTGATTCAGATGTTTTTATTTCTATTTCAAAAAAATATAATACATAAGTATAAATATAATTATGAATAGAAGGAGTATAATGAAAAATAGAGATTGTTCTCTTTTTGACATTTTACCACCTCCCTTCTAAGTTGAAGGGAAAACACCTGATATATATCAAATGTATCCAATTCCATTATAGCAAACACATGTATAATTTCAATAGTTTTTTTGTTAAAAAATAAGAAAAAGTAGTGATTATTTATCACTACTTTTTATATCCATAATAACAGGCATAATAATAGGTTTTCTACCTGTTTTTTCTATTATGAAATCATTAACATCAGTTATTATTTTATTTTTTAAATCAGCTATGTTAAATCTCTTATTGTTTAATTCTCTTTTTATAACTTCTTCAGCTTTATTTTCTATTTGAGTTAGTAATTCCTCATTCTCATTTACTAATACAAATCCTCTTGTTGCTTGATTTACTTTACCAAGAAGTTTTTTCTTTTTAATATCTATGTTACATACTAGAACTAGTATTCCATCATTAGACATTATTTTTCTATCTTTTATAACTGCTCCACCAACATCACCAATTCTATTACCATCAACATATATATCATAGCAAGGAAATGATCCTGCTCTTTTACATACACCGTTTTTAATAGATAATATTTCACCATTCATCATTGGGAATATATTTTCTTTTGGCATTTTACATGCGATAGCTAATTCTTCATGTTTTCTTAAGTATCTGTAATCACCATGTATAGGCATTAAGTATTTTGGTTTTATTAATCTTAGCATTAACTTTAATTCCTCTTGATTACCATGTCCTGATGAATGGATATCACTTAAGATTGAATTAGTATATGTTTTAATACCGTTTAGAGCTAGTTTATTAAGTGTATTAGCTACTGCTTCAGCATTACCTTGAATAGGTGATGATGAGAATATAACTATATCACTTGGAACTAATTTAATTTGTTTATGAGTACCATTAGCCATTCTAGAAAGGGCTGCTAAAGGTTCTCCTTGAGTACCAGTACAAAGTATACATACTTCTTCAGGTTTTAAATTATTAGATTCTTCAGGAGAAATAATAGTACCATTATTTTCTATATATCCTAATTGAATAGCTATTTCAACCTGAGTTTGCATACTTCTTCCAAATAGTACAACTTTTCTATTATTTCTTTTTGCAGTCTCTATAATATGTTTTAATCTATAAACATTTGATGCAAAAGTTGCTACTATTATTCTTCCGTTTTGTCTTCTAAATAAGTCTGATAAAGCTTCGTCAACTTTAGATTCAGATAGAGATACTCCTTCTCTTTCAACATTAGTACTTTCATTCATTAAAAGAGTAACTCCTTCAGAAGATATTTTAGCCATCTTTTGTAAGTTAGCCATAGGACCAATAGGAGTCATATCAAACTTATAATCTCCTGATTCTACAATAATTCCATCTGGAGTTCTAACTACAATAGAATAGCTATCTGGAATAGAGTGGTTAACTGATATAAACTCAACTTCCATATTTTTAAACTTGTATTTATCTTTTTCAGAATAAACAATAATATTATCATATCTGATATTTCTGTCTGCTAATTTCTTTTTAATTAGGTTTGCAGCTTGATTAGGCGCATAAATCGCAGGTATTTTAACAGTTTGAAGTAAGAAAGGTATACTTCCTATATGATCTTCATGTCCGTGTGTAATAAATAACCCTTTTATTTTAGATTCATTCTCTTTTAAAAATGAGAAGTCAGGTATAACATAATCAATACCGAGTAAATCAGCCTCTGGAAATAAAACACCAGAGTCAATTATAATAAGTTCATTTCCATGCATTATACAATACATGTTTTTTCCAACTTCTCCAAGACCACCAAGCGCAAATACTTTTGTATCAGTATTATTTTCAAAAAATTTCATATTATTTCCTTTCTACCAAAATACAAAGTTAATGCGTTTCATAAATAACATTATATACTACTTTTAAAAAAAGGGCAAATAATTTGACAAAAAAGGGCCTTAATGGTATCATATACCGCATGTTTCAAAGGGGGAAATACAAATGATAAATGTTAAAAAGGAAATTAATGAAGTATTAACAATATTATCTAATTTAAATGAAGAAATTCCATTTAAATATAATTCTAGAACAAGAAAAATAGTAGCTGACATTACTACTAAAAGAGAAACTTTTAATATTGACGATTTAATTGTTCCAGAAGATGGTCCTTTCGCTTTTAACAAAACATTTAGAGGTAAAATGGATGTTGTAATATCTACTAATAATGGTAGTGAAAAAATAGCAGAAATTTCAGTAGATAAATGTAACTTAAGTGAAGCAAAAAGAAAATTCTATAGTGAATATCGTGATTATTGTACAGGGGATACTTATCAAGAACCTATTGTAGATAAGTTACTAAAGGCGGTAACTCCATCTAATAATGGTGCATCACGTATAAAATATTCTTTAAATGAAGATTCTTTAAAAAATATGCTTGCAACTGAAGATACAAATGGTTCTGTTACTAAGGATCAACAAATGTCATTAGAGAACTTTAATATACAATTAGCAAAAGATAGAGAAAAACAAGCTATTGAAGCAGATACAACTGAAAAGAAAGATTCAAAAGAATTAACTAAAGAACAAAAAGAAGCTTTAGAAAGCTTTTCTTTACAATTATCAAAGAAAAATACAGATACAGAAGAAGAAAAACCTGTAGAAATAGAAACTGTACCAGGTACTGTATCAAACAACTCAGGTAATTCAGATATTAGATTTGATAATAAAGCAGGTATATTTGTACCAGTTAAAACTAAAAAGACTTGGGCTGATAGAATTAGTGCAGTCTTAGAAAAGAGTGGCTTTAGAAAAGTTGAAGATAATAGTA
Source organism: Bacilli bacterium (assembly GCA_017553685.1). GTDB lineage: Bacteria > Bacillota_I > Bacilli_A > RF39 > UBA660 > RUG13038. Next base: position 50,039 of record JAFZKH010000008.1, read on the forward strand.
ATTATTATTGGGGATCATTTGATTTAGAAGATAAAACTACTGAAAGTACTAATACAGTAAGTACTGATTCAAAAGATAGTGCATTTGGTGAATCAAGTGAAAATATAACTGGTACTATTGGTCCAGCATATGGTGCTGTTAATAGTAGAAATAACACTATTAGTGAAATTAATCAATCTAAAGAAGAAAAAGTTTCTTTAAAAGAAGCTGCTAAACAATACTTTGGTTATTTATTTGCAAGAAGTGATAAATTTGGTAAAGTTGAAAAGTTAAATGGTACTTTAACACTAAAAGAAAAAACAAGTAAGTTATTTGAATCAACAAAAGAAAAACTATCATATATTTTTGCAAGAAGTGAAAAAGTAAATAATGGTTATACTATTATTGGACCAGGTCCTAAAAAAATAGTTAAAAGACCATTAAGAGTTAAACTTAAAGATTCATTAGAGAATGCTAAGGACGGTGTTAAAGAATTCTTTGGATATACCTTTAGTAAGAGTGAAAAAGTAAATAATGGTTATACTATTATTGGACCAGGTCCTAGAAAAATAGTTAAAAGACCATTAAGAGTTAAACTTAAAGATTCATTAGAGAATGCTAAGGATGGTATTAAAGATTTCTTTGGATATACTTTTAGTAAGAGTGAAAAAGTAGATGTAAAACCTGTTATAACTAAAAAGGGAACTTCTACACTAAATAATGGAACTAATAATCCAACTGGAACAGGTTTAAATAATGGTGGTACTCCAATTGTAAAACCAGAACCTGCAAAACCAGTTGTTAATGAAGCAGAAGAACTTGTTAAAAAACAATATACTTTATTAGAAAAACAATATCAATTAGAAGACTTAAAATTACGTAATAAATTAGGTACATATGAAAGAATGTTTGTTGAAGACGCTAAAGCAGAATGTCTAGATATTAAAGATAATGAATTTAGACAAATGATAAATGAAAGATGCGTTGATAAACTAGCAATCTTTACTTATTATTGTGATTTAATAGATCTTAAGAGACAAATGGCTTCTAAATATATTAATGAATTTAAAGACTATTTTAATACTCTTGGTGAATATGAAAAAATGTTTGTTGAAGATGCTATCGCTGAATATATTTATCCAGGTGATAGTGAATATATGCAAATGTTAAGTGAAAGATGTGTTAATAAAGATAGTGTTACTAGATTCTTAAAACAATATAAGAAGTTAGCTGTATTATATAAAGAAATATCTGATAGACAAAGAGAATTAACTGATGTAGCTAAAGTATTTGGATTCCATAGAGAATTTAAAGAATTAGATATTAATACTTTAAGAAAGTTAACTAAACCTCGTAAGAGTGAATTAACTGAAGAAGAGTTAAAGAAGTATAATGCTAGTAAACTTAAAAAAGATGAACTAGTAGAAATATTAGATAGAACTGATACAGAAAAAGTAAAAAAGTTAGTAAAAGGGGATAATAAAAAAGATGTCAAATAAGACATCTTTTTTTGTATATTATTGTTATATATGATAGAATATATATAAGAATAGAGGTGTGTGTTTATGGCAACTGTAAAAGATTACATAAACTTAATAAAGGAGATTCAAGAGCTAAATCCAGATGTTACTATTGAAGTAAATAGTAGATTAGAGGATCCTAAAAATGAAGAAAGTTTTTATTGTTCAGTTGATAAAAGTCAATTAAAACTTCCTGATAATTTTTATATTGATCCAGCTAATCCAAATTATATAACAAATAAAACTGCATTTAGTGTAACTGAACCAGTATATATTAGTATTAATGATATTAATCAAATAAAAGATATTAATACTAATGACATATCTATGGTAAAAGAAAGTGGTTTTACAGAAGCAGAGGAGAAGAAACGCCTAGAAGAACAACAAAGAATAGATGCTGCTGCAGCTGCTGCAATTGAAGCTGAAATGAATAAAGGTACTGGTGCACCTACAGGGTCTACTCCAAATTCTGGAAATGCAGGTGTTGCTCCAGTTGGAGGAGATACTCCAACTGTTAGCGAAGGTGGAGTTGTTAGAAGAGTTGTTAAAGGTGTTCAAAATCTTTATGCTAAATATACAGAACTTTATGACAGAATTAAAGAAAGATTTGGATATGCTGTTGAAAGAAGTGAAACAGTTGATGTAAAACCTATAAAGAAAAAAGAAGATAAGCAAGCAGAAAAAATGGTTGCTAGCTATGGTGGTAAAGCACTTGATGATTTAACTGTTATTTCAAATTTAACTAAAAAAATAAAAGAAGATGAATTTATGAAGGCCGAGTTAAAGAAATTAACTGGCAATTCTATACAAGATGAATTAGAGAGTAATCCACATGAACTTGCAGAAATTATGAAGGATGTAACTTTAATAGGAGAATTACACAACTATGTTAAAGATGATCCTAGTTTTAATGGTGCAATATTTGATCTAATTGCTAAACAAATGGTTACTTTTAGAAGAACTGAATTACATGTATGTAATAGAATACTTCAACAAGTTAGATATGGTGGAGTAAAAGAAAACAAAATGCAATTCTTAATTGATAGAGTAAATGCTAAAGGAGCAGAATTCAAATTTGATACTCCACAAAAGAATGCTCCAGGTAATAATACTCCTGGTGGAACTCTTGGAGGAAGTACTCCTAATGGTGGAGATAAACCAAACGGAGGAGACAAACCAAATGGTGGCGATAAGCCTAATGAAGGAGATAAACCGCAACAAGATACTCCAGAAGCTGTAATATTAACTTTATCTGATGAAGCTTTAGCTGAATTAAATAAAAAATACAGTGAATTAAAAATGGATTTATTTAATAGTTTAGGTGATTATGAAAAAGCGTTTATAGAAGAAGCTACTGCAGAAGGTATTGAACCTGGAGATAGTGAATTTATTAATATGATTAATAACAGAGCAGTAGATAAATTTGCAATTCTAGATTATTATTCTGGATTAGAAAAATTAAAAGTAGATTATGAAGATGAAAGAGTTACACTTGCAGCACAAGAATTATATGACAAATTAGATGAATATGATAGAATGTTCATTGAAGATGCAGAAGCTGAAGGCTTAAATGCAGAAAAGGGCATAGATAAGAATTATAAGTTTGGTGATTTTGAATTTAATTATATGTTAAGTGAAAGAACAGTAAATAAAGATAGAATATTTGAATATCTAAATGGAGTAGATGCAATATATAATACATATAAAAATAATATAATTAAATTACAAAATGAAGAAGCTAGAATAAATGCTGTAAGAAAATTCTATAATAAAGAATTTACTGAACAAAATGTAATAAAACCTTTAATAGATATTAGTGGTGGCTCTAAACAACTAGAAGAAATTAGAAAAATGCGTGAACAATTAAATGAAATAGTATCTGGAGGAAAAGCTAAGTAATATAAAAACTACATCATATTGATGTAGTTTTTTTTATTATATGATATAATATTTATTAGGTGATAACATGGGATTATTTAGCAAAATAAAAGAAAAATTTACTAGTAAAAAAGAAGTTAATAAAGTAGAAAAAAAAGAAACTGAAATATATGAAAAAGGTCTTGAAAAAACTAGAAAAGATTTTTCTGATAAATTAAATAAATTAAATAAGAAGTATTCTAAGGTTAATCAGGAATATTTTGAAGAATTAGAAGAAATACTTATAATGGCAGATATTGGTGTTAATACTGTTATTAAATTTATGGATAGATTAGTAGATAGAGTCAAGAAAGAAAAGATTGATGATCCAGAACTTCTAAAAGAATTAATTGTAGATGAATTATTTATTATTTATGTTAATGATGAAGTATTAGTAAATAAGATTAATTATAGAGATAATGGACCTACAGTAATTTTATTTGTTGGAGTAAATGGAGTAGGTAAAACTACTACTATAGCTAAGATTGCTAAGAAGGAAAAAGACCAAGGTAAGAAAGTATTATTAGTAGCTGCCGATACATTTAGAGCAGGTGCAGTAGAACAATTATCTGAATGGGCTAAAAGACTTAATGTAGATATAGTTAATGGTGAAGAAGGAGTAGATCCTGCATCTGTAGTTTATACTGGTATGGAAAAGTCTAAAGATTATGATTTAGTACTTATAGATACTGCAGGGAGACTTCAAAATAAAGTTAATCTAATGAATGAGTTAGAAAAGATTAAGAAAGTAATTAATAATCATCAAGAAGGATCTCCTGAAGAAACATTACTTGTTATAGATGCTACTACTGGACAAAATGGTATTTCTCAAGCAAAAGCTTTTAAAGAAATAACTGATGTTACAGGAATAGTACTAACTAAGTTAGATGGATCTGCTAAAGGTGGAATAGTTTTAGCTATTAAAGAAGAAGTTAATATACCTGTTAAATATGTAGGTATGGGTGAAAAAGAAGAAGATTTAAGAACATTTGATATAGAAAAATATATATATGGATTATTTAAGGAAATGATGTAAATGGAATTACAAGATAGATTAATAATATTATTTGATTATTATGGAGAATTACTTACTGATTCTCAAAAGAACTATTTTATAGATTATTATTTTCATAATTTAACTTTAAGTGAAATAGCAGAAAATAATAGTGTTAGTAAGAATGCAGTTTCTAAAGATTTAAAACTTGCATGTTCTAAATTAGAAGACTTTGATTCTAAATTAAAATTAATAGATAAAGATAAAAAGATTATTAAAGTAATCAAAGAAGAAAACAATGAGGAATTATTAAAAAAAATAAATAATATACTAGATTTATAGGAGGCAGCAATGTTTGAAAGTTTATCAGATAGATTAGATAGTGCTATAGGTAAAATTAGAGGATATGGATCTATTACTGAAGAAAATATACAAGATGTTTTAAGAGAAGTAAGACTTGCATTACTTGAAGCAGATGTAAACTATACTGTAGTTAAAGAGTTTACTAATAAAGTAAAAGAAAAAGCTTTAGGAGAAGAAATTAGAAAAAGTTTAAAACCTGATGAAGTATTCTTAAAGATATTAAAAGATGAATTATTAGAACTTCTTGGTAGTGATAAAGCGGATATTTATACTAAGGGTAATCCTAGCGTGCTTATGTTAGTAGGTCTTCAAGGTTCTGGTAAAACTACTACTATAGGTAAACTAGCTAATTTACTTAGAAAAAAATATAATAAGAAACCTTTATTAGTTGCAGCAGATATTTATAGACCAGCTGCTATTAATCAATTACAAACATTAGGTAAAAGTTTAAATATACCAGTATTTGAAGAGGGTACAAAAGATCCTGTTCAAATAGCTAAAGATTCTATAGTTTATGCAAAAGAGAATAATCTTGATTATGTATTAATAGATACAGCAGGTCGTCTTCAAATAGATGAAAAACTAATGGATGAATTAAAGAACATTAATGAAGAAGTTAAACCTAATGAAGTAATGCTTGTAATAGATAGTATGATGGGTCAAGATGCAATAAATGTTATTACTGGTTTTAATGATAAATTACCTTTAACAGGTACTATTCTTACCAAATTAGATGGAGATACTAGAGGTGGTGTAGCATTATCTGCTAAATACTTAACTGGTATACCAATCAAGTTTATAGGTACATCTGAAAAATTAGATGGACTTGAAGACTTTGATCCAGAAAGAATGGTAAGTAGAATTCTAGGTATGGGAGATATGATGTCTCTTATTGAAAAAGCTGAATCTGTTATGAATGAAGATGAAGCAATGGATACTTACAAGAAAATGAAAAAAGGTAAATATGACCTAGAAGATTTCTTAAAACAAATGAATCAAATTAAGAAAATGGGTTCTATAGAAAGCCTTTTAAAAATGATTCCAGGTGCTAAAAAGATGGGCCTAAATAATGTACAAATAGATCCAAAACAAATGTCTCATATTGAGGCTATAGTTCTTTCTATGACACCAAATGAAAGAAGAAATCCTGATATTATTAAAGCATCTAGAAAAGAAAGAATAGCAAAAGGATCTGGAACTTCTGTACAAGAAGTAAATAGATTACTTAATCAATTTGAAGAATCTAAAAAGATGATGAAAATGATGAGTAATGGAAATATGAAATTACCTTTTTAAAAAATATTAAATATTTTTTAAAAATATGTTATAATGAATTATGTAATAGGAGAGTAGTGATATGAAGTTAAGAGATTATAGATTTGAATCAAAAGAAGATCTTAATAGCGTTGCTTGTTGTGTATTAACTTATTTTTGTAAAGATATTAATGCAAAAGATGTCGATTATTCTTCTATTAGTGAATATAAAGTTAAGCAATTGAATAAACTTACAGGAGATAACTATGATATTACACCTGAAAATTTAATGATGTATTTATCATGCCCTGTTGGAGTAGAAGATGTTAACGATATAAGTACTTTTGGAATAAGAACTAGTGGTGAACTACCTAATGGAAGAATTAATATGCATTTATCTAAAATGATATTATGCAGAGCATTATTAGAAAATGCATCACTTGATACTTATGAAAAAATTGTTGATAGTGAAGATGTTGGTACAGATAGATTACAGTTACCAGATACCAGTGATTATTTAGATTGTTATGTTTCTTCTTTATTAAGAGAACCAGAATTATTATATTATTTATTCTTTACTGGTAGAGGTGAAGAATTTACTAGATTATTTGCTGATTCTGAATTTTTAAAGAAGCTTGAAGATGGTTCATTTAAACCAAATGAAATATTTAGTAGACTATCCCCATATAGATCTGCAATAAAAGAAACTCCACAACTTCTTAAAGATTTTGCTAAAGAGGATGAATTAAGAATTAAATCTTTAACAGGGGAAACACCTGCTATTGATGCAAATAAATTAGTTAGATAGGGAGGGTTTGTATGAATTATTCTATTGATAAAATATTAAATATTGTTAATTCTAAATATCAACTTGTTTATATAGCTGCTAAAAGAGCTACTCAAATGGATGAAACAAAACATTATCAAATGAAAGAAAAAGAATATAAGTCTAAAAAGAGTTTAGATAAGGCTTTAGAAGAAGTTCAAAATGGCTTAATACATGTTAATTAATGTATTAAGTTTTTTTATAAGGTGATATATGAAAGTAAATAAATATGAAAGATTAAAAAATGGTAAATATAAAGTATATTTAGATAATGAAGATACTGTTACTTTATATGAAGATGTTATATTAAATAATAATTTAATACTTAGTCATCAAATAGAAGATTTATCTACAATATTAAATGAAAACTATAATTATGAAGCATATGATATAGCTATTAAGTATTTAAGTGTTAAAATGCGTTCTAAAAAGGAAATAAAGACATATTTAAGCAAATACTATGAAGATGATATTGTTAATAGTACTCTAAATAAATTAGTTAAAAATGGCTTAATAAATGACTCTATTTATGTATATGCATATTATAAAGATAAGATGAATTTATCTAATGATGGCCCTAATAAAATAATAGATTATTTAGTTAAACAAGGTATTAAAGAAGAAGATATAAAAGAATTAATAAATGTTAATAAAGAAGACGTATATAATAAATTAACTAAACTAGTAGATAAAAAGATAAAGACTTCTAAAAGATACTCTGGAAATATATTAAAACAAAGACTAATAAGTTATTTTATTAACTTAGGATATGATATAGATATGATTAATGAGATATTAAATACTAAGAACTTAACTAATATAGAAGAGGGTATAAAAGAATATAATAAATTATTAAATAAGTATAAAGATAAATATGATGATTATAAATTAGAAGCCTATATAAGATCTAAGTTATATGCTAAAGGATTTGATTTAGATGAAATAAAAAGGAATATCGATTGATATTCCTTTTTTATTATTGTTCATTATAATAATCTTTTTGTTCTTGGATATATTTATTATATTCTCTTTTTAAAGTAGAATCACTAATCTTTAATCCATAATCTTTTCTAATTTTATCTAATGTTGTAATAGCAATAGTCTTATCTTCTTCAGTTTTTCTTTCAACTAGTTTTTCAATTATTTCATCTTTAACATCTTTTAATTCTGCTTTATCTTTTTGACCAGTTTTTAATATAATATGATATCCATAACTAGTTTTAACAGGTTCTTTTGTATATTCATTAACATTTAATTTATATGCTGCTTCTTCAAATTCAGAAACCATTTCACCTTTACCAAAGTAACCTAAATCTCCACCACTAGATTTAGAACCAGTATCATCTGATTTTTCTTTAGCTATTTCTGAAAAATCTTCACCATTATTTAATCTCTTTATAATTTCTTTAGCTTCTTTTTCTGCATCTTCATCAGATCTATCACTAGTAGATATTAAAATATGTTTAGCAGATATTTTCCCTTCATATTCATCATTATAATAAGCATTTATTTCTGAATCAGTAATATTTTCTTTTATATAATCTTTAACAGCTTTATCTCTTTGATATGATAATCTAAATGCATCTTTTAAAACATCTTCTGATTCATATCCAGCACTTTTTAAAGTAGTTTCCCAACTATCACCATAAGAAGTTTTAAGATAATCTATTTGTTCTTCTACTTTCTTTTCAATTTCTTCATCGTTTTTATATACTGTATCAAAAATGATCTTATCAATTTCATCTGCTAGTATTTCTTTAGCATATTTTTCTTTTAAAGTTTCATATACTTTTTCTGCAGATACTTTTTCACCATTAACTTTAAAAGCAACTTCAGATCCATCTTTTAGTTTTGCTTTACCACAACCAGTAAGTAATAATACTGCACCCATAGTTATTCCTACGCTTAATAATATTTTGTTTTTCATCTTTATCCTCCTATAAACGTATACATATATAATAACAAAATTACTTTAATAATTCAAACACTTTATCTACATTTAAGTCTTTATTAGTATTATAGCAAGGTATTAAATGTAAGTGAAAATGTTTTACTTCTTGTAGTACTCCATTATTTTGAAGTAATCTAATTCCATCAGGATTTAATCTTTCTTCTATTCTTAATTTAATATCTTTAGCTACTTTCATTATATGATTTAGTGTTTCTAAATCAATATCATCAAAGTCTTTATAATGTTTTTTAGGTATTATTAAAGTATGTCCAGGTTTAAGTGGATTAATATCTAAAAATACTTTAACTATTTCATCTTCATAAATAGTTTTTGATGGTATACTACCATCTATTATTTTACAAAAAATACAATTGTCCATTTATTTCATCTCCCATATATATTTTATCACAAATGTGATATAATACCAGTATAAAAAGAGGTGCTTTTATGCATAGAGAAGATTTTAATATTTTAAGTACAGATATTATTTATTTTGATAACGGTGCTACTAGTTTAAAACCAAAATGTGTTTTAGATTCTATAACTAAGTATTATGAAGAGTATCCTATGAATGCTCATAGGGGAGATTATAAACTTAGTATGTTAACTAGTAATCTTTATGAAAGAACTAGAGAAAAAGTAAAAGAGTTTATTAATGCTAATTCATCAAATGAAATAGTATTTACTAGTGGTTCTACTGAAAGTTTAAATATGATTATTAATGGTTACTTTAAAGATAAGTTATCATCTAATGATGAAGTAATACTATCTAAAAGTGAACATGCTTCTTTAATACTTCCATTTATGGAATTAGGAGTAAAAATAAAATATGCTAACCTTGATGAGGACTATAAACTAACACTTGATAGTATTTCGAAGCAAGTAACACCAAATACAAAAGTAATTGGATTATCTCATATATCTAATGTAATAGGTGACAAAAGAGATATTAAATCTATTATAGAGTTTGCTCATAAAAATAATATTTTAGTAGTAGTAGATGCTGCTCAAAGTTTAGGACATACTTTAGTAGATGTACAAGATATGGATGTAGATTTCTTAGCAGGTTCTGCTCATAAAATGTGTGGACCTATGGGAGTAGGTATCCTATATGCTAAAGAAGAATTAATGAAAGATATTAAACCTGTTTATACTGGTGGTGGAGTAACTACTTCATTTAGTGAAGAAGAAATAGTTTATAAAGACTACCCATTTAATTTAGAAGCAGGTACTAGAAATGTTCCTGGTGTAATAGCTTTAGGAGACACTATAGATTATATTAATTCTATTGGAGTTAAAAATATTGAAGAATATGTATCTGATTTAAGAAAGTATTTAATAACAAAATTATCTAAATTAGATAATTTAGAAATATATAATTCTAATGTAGAAGGATCAACAATAGTATTTAATGTAAAAGGAGTATTTGCTCAAGATACATCTTTATATTTAGATAAGAAAAATATATGTGTTAGATCTGGAGATCATTGTGATAAGATGCTTCATGAAGTAACAGGAGTGAAAAATACTGTTAGAGTTAGTTTATACTTCTATAATACTATAGAAGAATGTGATAAATTAGTAGAAGCATTAAATAATCCAAATATATTAGAAGAAAGTTTAGGTATATAATATGGATAGTAATATAAAAAGAGAATTAATATTAGATAATTTTAATTATCCTAATAATAAAGGATTAATTAATGATCCTAGTTATATTAAAAAGAGTAATAAGAATCCGTCTTGTATAGATCATTTTGATATAGAATTAAAATTAGAAGATGGATTAGTAAAAGACATTAGATTTGATGGTGAAGCATGTGCTATAGCAACATCTTCTTTATCAATTGCAATTCATAGATTTATAGGTAAATCTAAAGAAGAAGTTTTAAATATTATAGATAACTATAAAAAAATGGTTAATGAAGAAGAATATGATGAAAGTATTCTAGAAGATTTACTTGCATTTGATGAAATATGGAAACAAGAATCTAGAAAAACATGTGCTACACTTGGTGTTAATATAATAGAAGATATACTTAATAATAATTAGGAGGATATTATGTATAGAAGTGAAGGTTTATTAATAGGTAAAAATGATAAAAAGGAAGTATATTTACTTCCTAAAATGGCTAATAGACATGGTTTAATAACAGGAGCCTCAGGAACTGGTAAAACTATTACATCTAAAGTAATGGCAGAAAGTTTATCTGATCTTGGTGTACCAGTATTTATGGCAGATGTTAAAGGTGATTTAGCAGGAACTGCTATATGCGGTGAATACAATGAAAATATTCAAAAAAGAGTTGAAAAGCTAAAACTTAAAGATTTTGATGTAAAAGAATTTCCAGTTAGATTCTGGGATGTATATGGTCAAAAAGGACATCCAATTAGATTCAAAGTATCTGATGTAGGTCCTAATATACTTTCAATGATGCTTGGACTTTCTGAAGCACAAGAAGGTGTACTTAATATAGTATTTAAGGTAGCAGAAGATGAACATCGTAAATTAGATGATTTAAAAGATTTAAAATCTATGCTTAACCATGTAGGAGAAAATAGATCAGATTATACTTTAGACTATGGTAATGTAACTACTCAAAGTGTTGGAGTAATCCTTAGAAGTCTTAGTGTATTAGAAAATCAAGGTTTAAATAATTTCTTTGGTAAACCAGATTTAAATATTTCAGACTTTGTATCTGTTAATAATGAAGGTAAAGGTATTATTAATATACTTGATGCAGTAGAATTATATAAGAATCCTGATTTATATTCTGCTGTTATGCTTTGTTTATTAACTAAGTTATATGATCATATGCCTGAGGTAGGAGACTTAGATAAGCCTAAAATAGTATTCTTCTTTGACGAAGCATATTTCTTATTTAGAGAAATGCCTTCGTATAGATTAAAACAAGTAGAAAAGATAGTTAGATTAATTAGATCTAAAGGAATTGGACTATACTTTATATCACACTATACTGTGGATATACCTGCAGGAATATTAGATCAACTTGGTAATAGAGTTCAACATAATTTAAGAGCATATACACCAGCTGATCAAAAGATTGCTAAAGCAGCAGCAGATTCATTTAGAACTAATCCTAAGTTTAAAACTTATGATACAATTCTTGAACTTGGTACTGGTGAGGCTGTTGTTAGTTTCCAAAATGAAAAAGGTGAACCTGAAGTATGCGAAAGAGTAACTATTCTTCCACCACAAAGTCAGATTGGAACTATTGATGATAGCACTAGACTTAGATTAATAAACAATAGTCCTTTAGCTGGAAAATATGATGAAACTGAAGATGATGATTCAGCTTATGAAGAACTAGAAAGAGATAGAAAAATAAAAGAAGAACAAAAAATAGAAGAACAAAGAATTAAAGAAGAAGAAAAAGCTAAAAAAGAAGCTGAAAAACTAGCAGAAAAAGAACAAAAACAAAAAGAAAAAGAAGCTAGAGAATTAGAAAGAAAGAAAAAGAACTCTGTTCCAAGAAAAGTAGGAAGAAGAGTAGCTTCTAGAGTAGAAGGTAGATTAATCACTAAAGGGTTAAATGCTTTAGAAAAGGCTTTAAAGAATATAGGAAAATAAAGAGTTTAATACTCTTTATTTTTTTTGACAAAGAAATAGTTGTATGTTAATATAATCCCACTTAAAAAGTGAGGGGTTTTTATGCGTAAACCAACTTGGGAAGAATACTATGAATATAAAAAAGAAGTAGATAAAACTTTTGAAGAAGGAAAGAATAATGGAAAGATTAGACCTTATGATCCTGAATTAATTGAGGATATGAGAGAACACTACTATAATGGTATTCCTCTTTCTATATCTTTATTATGTAATTCTATGTGTCGTGGAAGATGTAATGAATTAGCTTTAGAACTTGCAAGAGTATTTATTGATAGAGGACAGAGAGTAGGATACTTTAGTTTTATTGTTAGAGGTTTAAAGTTAAGACCAGATTATTATGATGAAAATAATCCTGAATATGCTCAACATGGTGTATTAATTGTAATTGAAAAGGATGGATCTGCATGGGTATATGATACTAATTTACAACTTGCAATGGATTTTAACATGTTTATAGAACTTGAGAAGCCTTTAGAAATAGGAGAATTACTTAAAGGTAATTTAAAAGAATGTTTAAAACATTTAAAAGATGAAAACCCAGATAGTTATAAGCTTGATAAAGAAGCTGCTATGGCTATTATTCCTGTAGTAGAAGAATGTTATATGCTTCCAAGAGAAACAGATTATATTAATAGTTATGCTGGAGAATATAATGATGCTAGATTAAAAACTGAAATAGAGTTTTTAAAAAGAAGTATAGGTTACAGAAGAGAATTAAAAAAGCAAAAAAAAGGAAAAAAGTAGAGAAATAATATTTCTTTACTTTTTTCTATAATTTATTGACTTTAAATAATAAAAATGATATTATTTATATGTTCTTTGAAGTGCGTATGCGCTCTTAGCTCAGCTGGATAGAGCGTTTGGCTACGAACCAAAAGGTCAGGGGTTCGAATCCCTTAGAGCGCACCATTTTTAAAATCATATCGGGAAGTAGCACAACTTGGCAGTGCGCTTGGTTTGGGACCAAGAGGTTGCAGGTTCAAATCCTGTCTTCCCGACCATTAGTTAATTAACCCTTATTTTATAAGGGTTTATTTTTTTGGGAGAAGATTGGGAGAAGATTTTTTTAAAAATCTTTTTTTTAAAAGCATACTTTTTGGAGTAAATCTGATGATACTTCATCAATATAACTTGATACTTTTTCTTCCATTTTTGGAAGTAAATGAGTATAAGTACTTAAAGTTATACTTGTATCAGAATGACCTAGTCTTTGAGAAACTGCTACAATGTTAGTATCACTATTACAAATAAGGTTTGATGCATGAGAATGTCTAAATTGATGATTTGTAATATATTTAACTCCAGCTTGTTTAATTGACTGTTCTTTTATTCGGTTTATAGTAGTTCTATGAAAAACATCAACTCGACCGAATATAAACCAATTATTATCAATATATCCATATTTCTTCCTTTGTGATTCTTTATAATCACTTAATAACTTATCAATATTATGACCTAAGGCGACATCTCTATAAGAGTTTGCAGTCTTAGGTTCTTTTAATTCTCCATGATGAACTTCAGTTCTTTCATTAAATTCTTTATTAACAGTTATATAACCATTTTCATAGTCTTCCCATTTTAAGGCTTGCATTTCACCAATACGAAGACCAGTATAGTACATTACAATGAAGAACATTTTATAATCTGGTCTTTCAACACATTCAATAAACTTATTAAACTCTTCATTAGTCCAGATATTCTTTCCTCTTTCTCTTTGTGCTATCTTTTCTTCAAATGTCTTATTAAAGGGTTCAATTACATAAGTTGGATCATCATTTAGTTTGTAATAGACTTTTGCATGGTGAAATACCATTTTTAACACACTTATAATGTGATTTTTAGTTTTAGACGATAAATTGGTCTTAGCTAAGTAATTTTTAAAATTACGGCAGTCTAATTCAGTTATTTTCTGTACTCGCTTATTATCAAAGAACTTAAGAATATAATTATTAATAATTGCCTTAGTACTGATATAAGTTGTAATAGTACGATTTAATTTATAGTCTTCTAAAAAATCATTAGCAAGATTAGAAATTGATAAATTTGATATTTGGTCTATTTCATTTAGTTGTAGTTTAGATTCATAGTTTTTAGCATCACTCTTTTTTTCAAAACCTCTATAAGTTTTATTTAGATGCTTAACATAATATAAACCTGTTCTACTATCTTTATGAACAGACAATTCTTTTACCTCCTCAACCTACTTATTTCGAATTCAAGGTTCATTTTATCTCTATAGTAATTTATATCTTTATTAATTACTTTTAGTACTGCTTCTGTTGGAACTTGCATAGAATATAAATCAATATTATCATTCATACATAATTCAATTGCTTTCTTTCTAATGATAGATGCTCTGGGTTGACCTACTGAGCATAACATCATTATTTCTTTAATCGTTAATTCCTCTTTAAGTACTAATTCAAATTTTTCTTTCCAAGATATCTCCTTACTCATAAAATTCACCTCGACTTATATCGATAGGTTGATTAATATATATCATAATAGACTTAAAAACACAAATCATCATATTAATCATCTCCTATACATTCTTTAATTAATTTATCAATTTCTTCTTGTTCTTCTTTAGATATAGGTTCTTTTTCAGTAGGTATTTTAATACCATTCCAATAACCATCTTCGTTTAGAGTTGGTTCTTTATTAATATCAATACCATTTATTTCTAAAACATGGATATAGTTTTGCCTATATCCTTTTTTATCTATGTATCCTTTTGGAATACCTTTAACATAAATATCTTTTCCAACTTCTAAATTGATCTTATACATATACTCTTTATATATTCTTGCACTAAAAAAAGATAGGTTAATCCTATCCACACCATTTTTATCTTTATATTGTTCTTTTTGTCCTATATCAAACCATATATAATTATCATCTACATTATCTCTTATTTCAGAAATATAACCATGATATTTTATATAATCAACTGAGTCAATCATTTAAACCTCCCTTTACCTTTACTAAGGCCTTTGTATTATTTATTCTATTTATTTTTTTAATTTATTTATTTTGTTAGAAATATATTTCCCATTAGTTAGAAGAATAATTCTACTTACTAGGAAACTTATAACTAACATATATTTTTCTTTTATAACTTTTTGGATTCTCAATTCTAATATAATTTTGATCATTTAATTCTTTAATTAGATAAGTTATTTTTCTAGCTGAGCATTTAATCATATTTGCATAATAATTATTAGTAGCATATGAATAACCTAACTTTTTAGAATTAGAATTTAAAAATCCAAGTAAAAGAATAGCTCCATAAGATAGAGTTCCTTCAGTTATTAACTTGTTAGGAATGATAATAAATCTTTTCATAAAAATACCTCCTTTTTTAATTTTTTACTAGGGACTAAAAATTGCTTAAAAAATGCCTATTTTTTTTATGAGCATAAGAAGGTGCCACCAACTACCCCGTTTTGCCCTTATTTTACAACAAAAAGGGTGGTGGCAAACTTATTCTGCACATGCAAAATTGGTCCCTAACAATGAAAAAAGCCTTATAAAATAAGGCTTTCTTAAGTCCCTGACCCTGAAAATCGGCAAAAATTAGGGACAAAAAACAGATAATTATTTAATTTCATGATTACCTGATTTTACTACATTCTAACATAAAAAGTGTGAATAACAAGGTTTATTTTGTAGAAGTTATGTGTTATCTATGTGTGGAAAATGTGTTAGAAATAATAAAATTAATTAATGTAAATAAAAAACTATACCATTTGGTATAGTCGATTTTAAATAAACTCTTTAAATATTTCTTTTATATAACTATTATTAATCCAGAAACATTGTTTAGTATATTCTGTTGCACCAGTTAACTTATCTGCTACTGGTAATTCAATTGTATCTCTTGAATTTCTTCCATGAGGTCTTACATGGCATACTTCATTTTCACTCATTCCAACAAAGTTAGTTTTCCTTTTACCGTTTTTAATGTATCTAACAATATTTCCACTTTTAATAGTGTTATATGTTTTCTTCCACATTTCCATAACTGATGTTTCTATATCCATCTCTGGCATATTCCATAATTTAATTCCCTTAAATATATAATCATCTTTTTCTTTTTTGAATACAAAGAACATATATTTAGTTGTTTCTAATTCTTCTCTTAAATCACAAGTTTCCCAATCCTGATTTACTATATCAGTAAATTTAAATGAAGGGAATGATATAGATTCTTTAATTCTTCCATTTTCTTCAATTCTGATTGTTTTAGGTATAATATTTGCTTTTTGAAATTCTTCAGTTTCTCCAAGTTTACCTTTTACATTAAACATTCTACTAACAAGCATTCTATTAACATTCTTTGCTGTTGAATCAATTTTAAATTCTTTCATTAATTCTTTTTGAGATTTACCTTTAAATTTATTAATTATATTATTAACAAATTCATTAAATGAATCAGTTGTTTCTTTAAGGACTTTTTCTACATCAGAGTAATCTCCAATATATTTTCTAACTAATTGAGTCATATAAGAGTTTTTAAAACAAAATGCTCTTTGCATTGCTGGTATATCACTAAATGGTTGTTCACGAACTGAACTAGCATTAGCACCTTTAGAACAAGCTCCAAGATACATTGTATCAGCTTCTGATATTTCGTGTGCTTTACCATCTTTAATTTTCTTAATAATACATTCCCAGTCTTCTTCTATTTGTTTTAAATCTTCATTTTTAACTAATTCTAAAAGTTTTTCATGAGTTATTTTTAGGTCTTTTGTATCTTTATTTGGTTCCCATAAATACCATAATAATTGAATGGTATTATTTTTAAACCAAAAATGACTTGATCTGAATTCGTTTTTATATTCATTCATATAATCTATTATGTTTAAAACTAATCTTTCTTTTGCTGATAATTTACCATCTTTTAATTTCTTATAAGGTGTAACTTTTAATTCGATACCAGCTGGCATAAAATCTGGTTCTGAATCACTATTTGTTTGAATACCAAATAAAAATTGTTCTACCATTTGTCCTAAACCACCTTTATTAGGGTAGTTTTTATCTTCTATAGTAATTACTTCTTCGTTCATAATATCATTGATTGATTTGCCAATTGCTGATTTAGAAATTAGTTCTATTTCTTGTCTGTTATATAATCTGCCTTTTTTCATAAAATTCTCCTTTTGATCTTGTCTTAATTTTAAAATTAGTTTAAAATATAAGTATAAGGTTGATCTTTTATACTTAATATTATATAATAATATAGGTCAGTAGTTGATCTTTTTAATTAAATATATTATAATATATTTAAAGGATTTAAACAATGTCAGGAGGTAGAAAAATCATGGAAAAAACAGTTGTTGAGTTATTTGCTGGTGTTGGTGGTTTTAGATGTGGTTTAAATAAAGTTGAACTAGTTAAAGATAAAGTCAAAGAAAATGGTAATTGGAAATTTGTATGGGCTAATCAATGGGAACCTGCAACTAAAACTCAAGAAGCATTTGATTGCTATGTAAAAAGGTTTGGAGATAAAGATGCAAGTAATATTGATATATTCCAAGTTGATAAAAAGAAGATTCCAAATCATACACTTTTAGTTGGTGGATTTCCTTGTCAAGATTATTCAGTAGCTCAAACACTTTCAAATAGCAAAGGTATTGAAGGTAAAAAGGGAGTTTTATGGTGGGCTATCAATGATATATTAAAAGCTAAGAAACCACCATTTGTATTATTAGAAAATGTAGATAGATTATTATTATCTCCTGCTAAACAAAGAGGAAGAGATTTTGGTATAATCTTAAGAAGTTTTTTAGATAATGGTTATGCAGTGCAATGGAGAGTTATAAATGCTGGAGAATATGGTTTACCACAAAAAAGAAGAAGAGTGTTTATATATGCATATCATAAGTCTACAGAATATTATAAATCACTTTCAAAAAGTAATCCTAAAGATATAATTTTTAAAGATGGAATGTTTGTTAAGCAATTCCCAATTAAAGATATTGAATTAGAATTCAATACTGCTAATTTATCAAAAGATTCATTTAAAGATTTAGTGGAAGTAAGTAATAAATTTAAAACTCAATTTTATAATGCTGGTGTTATGATGAATGGAAAAATATATACATCGAAAGTAGTATCAGATTGTAATGATATTTATCCATTAAAGAAAATAATTCAATATGAAGAAGTTGATCAAAAATATTTCTTAAGTGATGAAGCTTATAAAAAATTTGAATATTTAAAAGGTAGTAAAAGAATTCCAAGAGTTAAACCTAATGGAGAGGAATATTTCTATACTGAGGGTGCTATGCCATGCCCTGATAATTTAGAGGCACCTGCTAGAACAATGTTAACTAGTGAGGGTGGAGTTAGTAGATCAACTCATATTGTAGAAGATTATAAAACAAAAAAGATTAGATTATTAACTCCAATCGAATGTGAAAGAATAAATGGATTTCCAGATAATTGGACTAATACAGGAATGACTGATAAAAAGAGAAACTTCATGATGGGAAATGCTCTTGTCGTTGGAATAATTGAAAGAATTGGGAATGAACTAGAAAAAATAATCAACAATGAATAATTGTTGATTATTTATGTTATAATTGTTTTAGGTGATAATTATGGAAAATAAGGAAATGTGGAGCAATTTAATGCAGCAATTATTGAAAATCAATATAAGAGATAAAGCAACTTGCCTTTTAGTGATGGGAAGAATAAAAACTCAAGAGCAATACCAACAAATGATGAATTACTTATCACAAAACAAGAACTTAACAGAAGAACAAATAACAAACAAAGCAATAGAAATATCAAAGAACTAAGCAATGAAGTTCTTTTCTTTTTGGGAGAAGATTGGGAGAAGATTTTTCTAAAAAAGTGTAAATTTGACTAAATTAGGCAAAAAAGAACTCCTTGTAAATACAAGGAATTCAACAAAAATCAATTAAACTAGATATGTCCCAGGTCAACCTGTCTTCCCGACCATTAAAAAAATAAGACGATTTAATCGTCTTTTTTTTGTTTTTCTATTGACCGTTATTATTCCTTGTTATATCATTAACAATAGGGGGAGGGAACAACTATGAGTAATAAAATTACGACTATAGAAACAGATAGTTTTGTATTAACAAAAATTAATGATACAAATTCTATAACAATTGAAATAAAGGAAGGAACAAATAGTTTTCTTGAATTATTAAAGATTCTAAAAGATAATCCTGGATGTAATATAACTATTTATAATATTTATTCATATAAAGTGTTTAATCTATTAGTAGCTTTATTTTCAAGAGAAGAATATGATGGTACAGTAACATTTAATCTAAGAGATAGTGAAAATAATATGGATGATTTAGAAAAACAAGAATTCTTAGATTTATTTAATATTCCATCATATATAAAAATAAGAGGATTTATACAAAATAATGAACAAAATTCATTTTCTACTTGGGCACATAATCTAGGTAATTCATTTAAGGAGGAATTAGTTAAACATTTAGAAGATTCTGATAGAAATCTATTTGAAGGGCAAGAAGAAGTTATTAATGATTTTTATAAAGAATTTAATAAAGAATATCATGAAGAAAATGAAGGTAAAAGTATAAATGAAATAGATTCTAAAATTCTTTTTAGACAAATATTTAGATTAATGCAAAGAAGATTCTATATAGATAGAAGTCAAGCTATAGATTATTTTACTGGTAATTTTGCTAGACCAGATTGTCCTGGTGCTGATGATCCAGTTCAAATATATAAAACAAAAAAAGGAACTTCTGATGGACTTGTTCATTTATTAACTTTACTTACTAATAATAGTACATTTGGTTTAAACTGTGTTCCTGTTAGTGGTCAATTAGTTAGTGGTTATCCACATGAATGGAATGAGTTTATAGATGAAAATGGCAATATACTTCATTATGATTTAACAATTGGTATGGAAGGTTTAACTGAAGATGAATTATCTAAAGTTAAAGAAAGATATATTGAAGAAGAATATCCATGGGTTAATAATAATAGACCTGCCGAAGCTATAACATATGTTTTTAAACCAGGTATTGGTAAAAAAGAAGAGAAAAATAAAAGTGCTTAGGCACTTTTTATTTTGTTATAAGTATGCTATAATTATTTATGATAGAGAGGTGTATTTATGAAAAAGAAAAATATTATACTAACAAGTATTTTATTTGTATTATTTGGAATATATACTTATATAGTAAAAACTATTAATGTTAAGGCAATTGGACCAAAAGATTCTAAGGTAGGACTTGCTACTTTTAATGGATGGTTTAGTAAAGTAATTGGATCAAATATGAAAATATATAAGGTTACTGAATATCTTGGATATGCATTACTTTTAATAGTAGTAGTATTTGCTGTTATAGGGTTTATTCAATTAATTAAAAGAAAGAGTTTATTAAAAGTAGATAGAGAAGTAATTTCTATGGGTATATTATATGTTCTTATGATAGGAATATATGCTTTATTTGAAAAAGTAATTATTAACTATAGACCTATACTTATAGATAAAGTATTAGAAGCTTCTTATCCATCAAGCCATACTATGCTTGCTATGTGTGTAGCAACAACTTTTGTTATGGTAGCAGATAAGTATTTTGGAAAAGCATCTAAATTCTTAAAAGTAGTTGTTCTTATATTACTTACATTAGTTATAGCAGGTAGAATTATATCTGGTGTACATTGGGCTACTGATATACTTGGTGGTGTATTAGTTTCTACAGCACTAATATCTTTATATAATACATTAATAGATGTAAAAAAAGTAACTAAGAAAAAATCTAAATAGGTGATATTATGAGTGCAATACATGGTAAAAAATATGCTAGTTTATCAGAACAATTAATAGAGTCTGGTGGTTGTAAAGATTACTATGGTAATTTTAAAACTATAGAAGAAGCTCAAGAGGCATTTTCAAAAATGCTTTTACCTAATGGTAGAATATATGAGGCACTTCAAGAACTTCAAGCTGCAGTAGGCTCACTTAAAAGATATAAAGTAGATGCTTATCCTGCTCAAAACTTAGATGGAGGATATTGTATTATTCTTTCTGTTGTTGAATTATTACATAAACCTGAAATGAATACAGAAAGAGAAAGAGTTTCATTAAGTGAAGAAGAAAAAGAAGCAATTAGTAGAAATGCTAGAAGATTTTTAGCAGAATATGATGAACAATTAAAAAGAATTGGTGATGAAATTAATTCGGTAACAGGTTTATCAGATAATCTTGCTACTGTTTATGATTTTGAATTAAATAATGGTAATCCAGGTTTAAAAAAAGGTGGCAAATAGTCACCTTTTTTATTTGCTTTATGGTATAATTATATTAGGGTGAATAAAATGAATGATGAAATAATCAACAGTATTGCATTAGAGCAAAATATAACAACAGATCAAGTAAGTAAAACATTATCTTTATTAGAAGAAGGAAATACTATTCCTTTTATAGCAAGATATAGAAAAGAGTTTACTGGAGGATTAGATGAAGATAAGATAAAATCTATTTCTTTAGTATATGAATATGAATGTAATCTATTAAAGAGGAAAGAAGATGTAATTAGATTAATAGATGAAAAAGGTCTTCTTACTGATGAATTAAGAGATAGTATTTTAAAATGTAAAAAACTAGTAGATGTAGAAGACATCTATAGACCATATAAAGAAAAGAAGAAAACTAAAGCTACGGATGCTATTAATAATGGACTAGAACCTTTAGCTAAAATAATACTTTCTTTTCCAGACACTTTATATGTAGATAAGTTTTTAAATGATAAAGTTAAAACTGAAGAAGAGGCTATTCAGGGAGCTAAATATATAATTGCAGAATATATTTCTGATAATGCATATTATAGAAAGTATATTAGAGATAATACATTTAATCATGGAACTATTACTTCTAAATTAAAAAAGAATGCAGAGGATCCTAAAAAGACATATGAAATGTATTATGACTTTGAAGAGGAAATAAAAAAGATTAAACCTCATAGAGTATTAGCTTTAAATAGAGGAGAAAAAGAAAATGTTTTAACTGTTTCAGTTAAGTCTTCTAAAGAATATATTATAAAGTTTTTAGAATCTAAAATGATTAAGAAAGAAAATAAATGCAGTGAATACGTTAGAGATGCTATAGAGGACTCTTATACTAGATTAATAGAACCTAGTATAGAAAGAGAAATAAGAAGTGAACTTTCTGAAGTAGCAGGGGATGAAGCAATAGAAAACTTTGGTAAGAATTTAGAGAGTTTATTAATGCAACCTCCAATTAAAAATCAAAGAGTATTAGGTTTTGATCCAGGATACTCTAATGGATGTAAATTAGCAGTTTTAGATGAAACTGGTAAGTATTTATACTCATGCGTAATTAATCCATTTGCATCTTCAAATAACCAATTAATTACATCAAAGAATACACTAGTTAAATTAATAAAAGACTATAAGATAGATATTATATCTATTGGTAATGGAACAGCCTCTAGAGAGTCTGAAAAATTAGTTTCAGAGCTTATTAAAGAATATAATTTAGATTGTAAATATATAATAACTAATGAAGCTGGAGCATCTATATATTCTACTGAACCAATAGCACAAGAAGAGTTTCCTAATTTAACTCCAAATGAAAGAAGTGCAGTATCTATTGGAAGAAGACTTCAAGATCCTTTAGCAGAATTAGTTAAGATTCCACCAGATGGAATAGGAGTAGGTCTATATCAACATGATGTACCTGATAGTAAACTAAAAGATAGATTAGACTTTGTAGTAGAAAAAACAGTTAACCAAGTAGGTGTTAATATTAATACTGCATCAGGTTCTATATTAAAGTATATTTCAGGATTAACTAAAAGAAGTATAGATAAATTAATTAAATATAGAGAAGATAAAGGTAAAATAAAATCTAGAGAAGAAATCTCTAAATTATTAACAGATAAAACTTATGAACAAGCTATAGGTTTTATTAGAATAGTTGATGGAACTAATCCTCTAGATAAAACATCTATCCATCCAGAGAGTTATGATGTTACTAAGAAGTTACTTGATAGTTTAGATTTAACTTTGGATGATATTGGAACAGATAAACTAATTAACAAATTAGAAAGTATTAATAAAGATAATTTAGTAAAAGAATTAAATATAGATATATATACTTTAGAGGGTATAATTGAATCTCTAGAAAAACCAAATAGGGATCCAAGAGATGAACTTCCTAGACCTATTTTAAAGAGTGATGTTCTTACTATAGATGATTTAAAAGAAGGTATGGAACTTGAAGGAACTGTTAGAAATGTAGCTCCTTTTGGAGCATTCATAGATATAGGTCTTCATAATGATGGATTAGTTCATATATCAGAAATATCTGATAGTTATATTAAACATCCATCTGATGTTTTATCAGTAGGAGATATAGTAAAAGTATATGTAAAAGAAATATTTAAAGATAAAGAAAAGGTATCTTTAACTATGAAAGGAGATAATAATGACTAGATTAAATGAATTATTAAATGATGAAAAAAGTATATTTGTATTTGATGTAGATGGTGTACTTGCTAAGATGGAATTTGGAGAAGGTAATAATCACTATTTTAAAACTGATCCTAATGTAGATAGTGATATAGAATTCTCAAGAGCAATTCTTAGAGGACATAATTTCTATACAGATGATTTATTAAATAAAACTTTACAAAGTTTTATGGCTAAAAGAGATAATAAAAAGATATATGTATTATCTAGATGTTTTACAAAAGAAGAACAAGATCAAAAAGATGATTTTCTTCTTAGAAACTATAATGTTATTAAAGGTAATATATTATATACTGAAACATATAAAGATAAATTAGAAGCATTAAATCTAATTAAGAAATTAAATCCTGATGTAGATGATGAACACATTATTATGGTAGATGATAATGTAGACCATGTATTAAATTATATTATGGATAATTCAGGATATACAACAATGCATGTAAGTAGTTTTATGTAAAACTACTTTTTTTTATTATTTTTCTATTGATAGATATTTATATATTTTATATAATATACTTTGTATTAGGAGGATGAAAAGTATGAAATACGTATACTTATTTACCGAAGGTAATGCTAGTATGAGAAATCTTCTTGGTGGTAAAGGTGCTAATTTAGCAGAAATGACTAACATTGGTTTACCAGTTCCTCAAGGATTTACTATTACTACAGAAGCTTGTACTAAGTATTATGAAGATGGTAGAGAAATTAATGATGAAATTAAATCTCAAATTGATGAATATATCATCAAGATGGAAGAAATTACTGGTAAGAAATTTGGAGATAAAGAAAATCCATTATTAGTATCAGTTAGATCTGGTGCTAGAGCATCTATGCCAGGTATGATGGATACAATTCTTAACCTAGGATTAAATGAAGAAGTAGTTAATGTATTAGCTGAAAAATCAAATAATCCAAGATGGGCTTGGGATTGTTATAGAAGATTCATTCAAATGTATTCTGACGTTGTTATGGAAGTTGGAAAAAAATACTTTGAAGAATTAATTGATAAGATGAAAGAAGCTAAGGGAGTTAAACAAGATGTAGAATTATCTGCTGATGATTTAAAAGAATTAGCTAATCAATTTAAAGCTGAATATAAATCTAAAATAGGTACAGATTTCCCTAATGATCCAAAAGAACAATTAATGGGAGCTATTAAAGCTGTATTTAGATCTTGGGATAATCCAAGAGCCAATGTTTATAGAAGAGATAACGATATTCCTTATTCATGGGGAACTGCTGTTAATGTTCAATCTATGGCATTTGGTAATATGGGCGATGATTGTGGTACAGGTGTTGCATTCACAAGAGACCCAGCTACTGGTGAAAAAGGTTTATTTGGTGAATTCTTAACTAATGCACAAGGTGAAGACGTTGTTGCTGGTGTTAGAACTCCAATGCATATAACTGAAATGGAAGAAAAATTCCCAGAAGCATTTAAACAATTTAAAGATGTATGTAAAACTCTAGAAGAACATTATAGAGATATGCAAGATATGGAATTTACTGTTGAACATGGTAAACTTTATATGTTACAAACTAGAAATGGTAAAAGAACTGCTAAAGCTGCTTTAAAAATAGCTTGTGATTTAGTTGATGAAGGAATGAGAACAGAAGAGGAAGCAGTTGAAATGATTGATCCAAGAAACTTAGATACATTATTACATCCACAATTTGATGCAGTTAAATTAAAAGATGCTAAACAATTAGGTAAAGGTCTTGGAGCTTCTCCAGGAGCTGCTTGTGGTCAAATAGTATTTACTGCTGAAGACGCTGTTAAGTGGAAAGAAAATGGTAAGAAAGTAGTTCTAGTTAGACTAGAAACTTCTCCAGAAGATATAACTGGTATGAAAGCTGCTCAAGGTATTCTTACAGTTAGAGGTGGTATGACTTCACATGCTGCAGTAGTTGCTAGAGGTATGGGAACTTGCTGCGTATCTGGATGTGGTGATATCGCTATGGATGAAGAAAATAAACAATTCACATTAGCAGGTAAAACATTCCATGAAGGAGATGAAATATCTATTGATGGTACTACTGGTGCTATCTATGATGGTATTGTTCCTACAGTAGACGCTACTATTTCAGGTGAATTTGGTAGAGTTATGGAATGGGCTGATAAATTTAGAACATTAAAAGTTAGAACTAATGCTGATACTCCAAGAGATGCTAAAAAAGCACATGAATTAGGAGCTGAAGGTATTGGACTATGTAGAACTGAGCACATGTTCTTCGAAGAAGACAGAATAGCAGCATTTAGAGAAATGATTTGTTCTGATACAGTAGAAGAAAGAGAAGCTGCTCTAGAAAAGATTCTTCCATATCAACAAGGTGACTTTGAAGAATTATATGAAGCATTAGAAGGTGATTCTGTGGTAGTTAGATACTTAGATCCTCCACTACATGAATTCGTTCCTACAGAAGAAGCTGATATTGAAAAGCTTGCTAAAGCTCAAGGTAAATCAGTTGAAAGAATTAAAGAAATAATTGCTTCATTACATGAATTTAACCCAATGATGGGTCATAGAGGTTGTAGACTTGCTGTTACTTATCCAGAAATAGCTAAGATGCAAACTAAGGCTGTTATTAGAGCTGCTATTAACGTTCAAAAGAAACATGCTGACTGGAATATTACTCCAGAAATTATGATTCCATTAACTGGTGAAGTAAAAGAATTAAAATATGTTAAAGATATAGTTGTTGCTACAGCAGATGAAGAAATAAAGAATGCTGGAGTAGATATGAAGTATCAAGTTGGTACTATGATTGAAATTCCAAGAGCTGCTTTAACTGCTGATGAAATAGCTAAAGAAGCCGAATTCTTCTCATTTGGTACTAATGACTTAACTCAAATGACATTTGGATTTAGTAGTGATGATGCTGGTAAATTCTTACCTGCATATTATGAAAAGAAAATCTATGAAGAAGATCCA
>JAFZKH010000002.1 GCA_017553685.1 Bacilli bacterium
GAAGAAAAGGAAGAAGAGGAAGAAGAAAATGAATAAGAAATTATCGATAGTATTAATAGTATTATTATCTGTATTATTAGCATTTGTAGTAGGTATAATGATTTTCCTATTTAGAAGTGGTGCTAATAATATTAATTTTAGTCTTGGTTCATTTAATATAGCATCTGGAACAAGTACTAAATTAGTAGATTCAAAAGAATTTACTGAAATGAAAAAAATAGATGTTGATTTTAATGTTGCTGATGTAGATGTTATTACAAGTGAAACTGATTCAATTAAAGTTGAATTATATGCTGATGATCCAGAAGAATATAGTATTACTGAATCATTAGATTCAATTAAAGTAGTACTAAAAGATAAAGAAACAAATGGTGTTAGATTCCTATTTGGTAGAAAAATAAATAAAATAAAAGTATATGTACCAATGAATTATGCTAGTTCATTTGCTATTAATGGTGTTACTGGTGATGTTAATATTGCTGATTACTCAGAAGCAACAGCTAAAGTAACTATTAAAACAGGTGATATTAAAATTAAAGAATTAAATATGGCTGAAATAGAAGCTACAACAGGAGATATAGAAGTAGGATCTGCTTCATTATTAAATATAAAAGTAACAACAGGAGATGTTGAAGTTGGAACTGTTAGATTCTTAGATATAACTGGTACTACAGGAGATATTGATGTTAAAGAAGTTGATAGATTAAAAGTTAAAGTAACAACAGGTGATATTGATATTTATAAAGTTAATGAATATTTAACACTTGAAGCTACAACAGGAGATATTGATATTGATACTGTAACTATTAAAGAAAATTCAAATATTAAAGTAACAACAGGTGATATTAAAGTAAAACATGCTAATGGATTCTATGTTAGTGGTACTTCTAAAATTGGTGATACACATATTAAAGGCGTAGATAGAAAAAGTGATATAGTATTAAATATTGAAGCAAAAGTAGGAGATATTAAAGTTAACTAATATCTCTTTTTATATATAAAAAAACATCCTTTTAGGATGTTTTATTTTCTAATGCATTAATTGCTTTTTCTATATCACTTTGTTCTTTTATAGGACAAAATTCACTTTCATCTATTCTATATAGAAGCATATCATCTGCATAGAAGAATGCATCAAATATAAATTTTTCAAACTTAAATGAATTCTTATCTTCAGTTTCTATTAGATTACCATTTTCATCTAAGAATTTATTATTTTTATATGCTCTATGATATTTCATATCTATATTAGAAAATAGTTCTATATTTTCTATTGATATTAAATGATATGTAATATTTGTTTCTCTATAAACATATTCATTATTCTCTTTAGTATTTGTAAATTCTTTTGTAATTTCATGACCTTGTAATATATATGGTCTATTATTATATTTACAGAATACCCATGTTTTACTATTTTCATCTGTTTTAGTTAATGTCTTAGTAGCTAATGAATAATTGTTATTAATTGTAGCCCCAATAAACTTTGTATCTACAAAGTTTGTAAGTACATTATCTACATTAGTGAATAGGGCATATTTTATACCTTTATTCTTCATATCATCAATTAAACCATTAACTTTTAAGGCTCTATATACATCACCATTACCATTAGGTCCAAATAATATTTCTGATTTACTTTTTAATACTATTTTTCCATTAACATCTAATATAGGTAAATTACCTTGAGTAAATATTTTAATATTATCTTTATAATCAAAATAATTATTATCTTCAAAGAATTTAATAGTATCTTCATTATTAGATGTACTAGTCATTATATATAAATTTATATTTGAATTATATTTCTTATTAGCTTCTTTTAACTCATTAATATATAATTCAAATAAAGAAATATTATTACCATTAATATTTAATTCTAAACAACCTTTAGGTTTATTAAGACCTAGTCTAGATCCAAAACCACCAGCCATAATTACTACAGCATATTCATTATTTTTAATAATATTTTCTCCAGTAATATTGTCTTCTTCAGTTGTATCTTCTTTTTTTATTATTTTTAAACTAGATATTTTAGATAAATCTGTTACATCATTTGTATAAGAATTCTTATAAATTCTATTAATTAGTTCATAATCTATAGAATCTATTTGTTTTTCTAATTCTTTTTTTTCATTATCATCTAATTCATCATAATATCTTAATATTTGTTCTTGATTATAACTTTTTAGATTAACCATATTTTATTCCTTCTTATTTAGTTTTTGGTTCTGCTGCTGGAGTCATTTCTTCTAAAACTTTTTTTTTAGCTTCTAAATCTGCTTTTATAGCTTTTCTCTTAGATTCAGCATCATTCATTTCAGCAATACGTGTACTTACATAATTTCTTAATTCTGGATTATGTGTAACAACATTATTACCTCTATAAATTGTATCAGAAGGTGAGTAAGGGAAACCCCCGTTATCTTTTCCAATTATTTGTTTATCAACAGAATCATCAAATACTATTTTAAATGTTTCTTTATAAGGAACTTTAATTATTTGAGCAGTAAATCCTTGATCTAAACCTCTATCATCTAATATTGCATAGGTAAGTTCTGGTCTAATAACTTCTGCAGTTTTATCTATTCCTAAGAATTCAATATTTTCACCAGCAGAACCAGTGTTAATAATAGCTCTATCAGTAGGTAAAATTATTTTTCCTTCAGATTCTCTAGGTTCTATTACTAACTCACCATTTTGTTCAGTACCAATATAATCCATATGAGTATGTCCTACAACTGATGTACTAGGTTTATCATCACTAAACATTTCTTTATAATCTAAAATTTGTTCTTTAACATTATTAGTTCTATTAGTAGATATCTTAACATCTACTACTGGATTAAATACACTTTCTAAATCTTTTGGATTAGAGTGATATAAATTTATAATAGCTTTTCCAAGTTCTATTTGTCCATGTTCAGGTAAATTCTCTAAATAATTTAAACCATCTATCATTTTGCTTTTTGGAACAGAACTAATTAAATTTGTTGTCTTAAGATCTGTAATTTCAGTATTTTTTAGTTTTCCTCTTGCCCAAGCGAAGTTAGGATTTTTAACCATTATGTTATCACAGTTACCACGGATAACTATTTCACAGTTTTTACTAACGGCGTCAACACAATAGTCAGGATAAAAATACTTGGTAACTATGTCACCAAGGCATATTATTTTATCAACGCCTCTTCTTTCTATGTCTTTTAATACAAGATCTAACGCGTGTTTATTTGCATGTATGTCTGATATAATTGCTATTCTCAACGTAATCTCTCCCTCTTCGATAATTATACAACTTTTTTACTATTTTAACAATAAAGTTTGTATATAAAACATATGCATGATATAATTAATTTATCATATAGGAGGTAAAGTATAGGGGTAAATTTTGTGCTAAATGTGGAAGCGCAATGGAAAAAGATGCAACATTTTGTGCTAACTGTGGTTCATCAAATGAAGCAGTTACTAAAGTTGAAACAACAGATAATAATGGTGGTCAAGTATCAAATGGAATGGCTACTGCAGGTTTTGTTTTATCATTTTTTGTACCAGTATTAGGGTTAATATTCTCAATTATTGGTCTTAATAAAGCAAAATATTTAAATGGTGCTGGTAAAGGACTTGCTAAAGCTGGTTTAATACTATCAATTATTTGGATGGTATTAGAAGTAATTGCTATTATAATTTATTATGTAGTTATTATTGCTGCAGCTGCAGGAATATCTTCTGGATATTATTATTAAGATAGAAAAAGATTAAGTTATTCTTAATCTTTTTTTATGTTATAATTATTACAGGTGATATTATGAAAAAATTTTGTACAATATGTGGAAAACCTATGGATTCAGATGCTACATTTTGCATAGAATGTGGAAATGCAAATAAGGGTGAATATAAATCAGGAATTCATATTAATGATGATGACATTGAGATTAATAGATTAGCTATTACTGGTGTAGTATTATCATTTATGGTTCCATTTATAGGACTTGGTCTTTCAATAGGAGGACTAGTATATGCTAAAAAACATGATGATGCTGGTAAGAAAGCAGCTATTACAGGTATAATTCTTTCAAGTGTATTTATGACACTTTGGTTTGTATTAAAAGTATTAGCAATAATTTTACAAAAATAAAGATTAAGATTTATCTTAATCTTTTTATTATGGTATTATATATATAGGTGATTTAAATGGAAGAAAAGAAATATAAATATGATGCGTTTATTAGTTATAGACATTGTGATTTAGATAAGTTTGTAGCAGAAAATCTACATAAAACATTAGAAAACTATGATTTACCTAAAAATGTAAAAGAGAAATTAGGTATTACAGGTAGATCTATTAAAAGAGTATTTAGAGATCAAGATGAATTACCACTTTCAAGTAATTTAGAGGATCCAATTATTGAAGCTTTAAATAATTCTAAATATTTAATAGTTATTTGTTCACCTAGATTAAAGGATTCTTTATGGTGTAAAAAAGAAATAGAGACATTTAAAAAGATTAGAGGAAGAGAAAATATTTTTTGTGTATTAATTGAAGGAGAACCATCAGATTCATTTCCTGAAGAGTTATTAGTAGACAAAGGTAGAATAATAGAACCTTTAGCAGCTGATGTAAGAGGTACTACTAAAAAAGAAGTATTAAAGAAAATTAAAGAAGAAGTACTTAGATTAGTAGCTCCTATGTATAAACTTGATTATGATGATTTAAAGCAAAGACATAAACAAAGAGAACATAAAAGAAAAATGATTATAGCATCTTCTATAGCAGCTTTCTTTATATTATTCTCTTTATATACATCTATAATGCTTATTAAGATTAGTACTCAACAAAAAACATTAAAATTGCATCAAGCATTATCTCTTAGTGAAGATTCAATTAAATCACTAAATATTGATAGTAGATATGATGCTGTTAAACAAGCATATGAATCATTAACAAAGTTTAATGGTGTTAAAATGCCATATACTTCAGAAGCAGAATATGCTTTAACTGAAGCTCTTGGTGTATATGATTCTAGTAACTCATATAAGGCTATTTTTGAAATAAAAACTGATGGAGTAGTTGATTATGTTAAGGACTCTAAAACATCTAAATATGCCCTTATTTATGATGAATCAGAAAAGATATCTTTATGGGATACTAAGAATCTTAAAAAGGTAAGTGAATATACTGATATACCAGGTACAATAATGGATGAATTTACTTTTACTTTTGCAGGTGATGATGTATTTGCTTATATAACTAAAGATAGTAATATAAAAATATTAAGTACTAAAGATGGTAAATTAATCAAAGAAATAAAAAAAGATGAAGAAGGTTTTATATCTATAAAAGGTACATTTGATGGTAAATATTTAGTATATTTAAATAAGAATAAATTATTTGTATATGATGTAAATGAAAATAAAGAAATAGGATCTTATACATGTAAAGAATTCTTTAATGATCAAATATATTTCTCAAATGATTATAAATATGCATTTACTACTACTGAAGAGAGTTATTATGATTTAAATAATGATAAAGTTACTATGAGAGTAATAGATTTAACTAATCAAAAAGAAGTAGGTAATACTATTGTTAATGCAGGATACTTATCAGGAATGGTTGTTAAAGATGATAATGTATTTATGTTATTTAATGATTCAACAGGATTAGACTATACTTTAAAAGCTATATCTTTTAATTATAAGAATAATAAAGTTAATTGGGAAACTGAAGTAAATGATGTATGGGGTAAATATATTTATAGATCTATTCCAGAAGGTTCTAATCATATACTTGTAGTACATTCTAATAAATTAGATGTATTAGATGAAAATACAGGTAATATAATTCATTCATTTGATACAAAAAATGAGATAATGGATGTATATGGATTTAGTGATTCAGAAATCTATTTAACATTTAATACTGATGGTACAGTTAATTATATGGATTTTGAAAAGAAAACTAATATGGAATATTCTTATAGATTTAGATTTAATGTTGATAAATATAGTAAAGTTGCTCAAACAGAAAAAGG
This sequence comes from Bacilli bacterium, assembly GCA_017553685.1. Taxonomy (GTDB): domain Bacteria; phylum Bacillota_I; class Bacilli_A; order RF39; family UBA660; genus RUG13038. The sequence goes on from JAFZKH010000002.1 coordinate 6,033, forward strand.
TTTCTTAATGGTTCCATATAATGATAATAGAGTTATTTGTTATGAACAAAATAATAATGAAAGATTAAAAGAAATTGATAAAAACTATGATGAAGTTCAAACTAAATTATTAAATTCTTCAGAAGTAAAAGATTTAAAAGAAAAATATAATGTTCAAAATAAGAGTTTAGTATCTAAAATGTTCTATGATACTAAGAAAGAATTATTATTTGTTTATTATACTAATTATGAGTTATCTATTTATAATACTAAAGATAAAACATTATTAAATACAATTAAAGATATACATGATGTAGATGCTTATTATGGAAAAGATAAATATGGAAGAATATATGTAGGAGACATATCTTATGTATATATTATTGATAAAAACTATAATAAAGTAGGTAGAGTTAATAAATTATATACTGTTGATAATGATAAATTAATTATTAAAACAAATGATAAATTATACTCTTTAAATATATATACTTTAGATGATTTATTAAAAGAAGCTAAAGAGTATTTAAAATAGGAGATAAAAATGGAAAAACAAATTAAAACATATAAAATACTTAGAATTATTTTAATAATAGCTACTATTATTTTTGGAGTAATAACTATAGTAGATATATTTGTTCCAGATGCTATATTTGCATTAGATGAAGCAGCATTAGCATCTATTACAGGTTTATTAACATTCTTAATTACTTTTGTAAGTAAAAAAGAAGATGAACTTAAAAATGGTATAAATAATAAAATGGATGCAAAAGATTTAGAGGAATTAACTACTAAAGCTACTAAAGCAGCTTCAGCAGTTAAACAATCTAGAAAAAAATAACAAATATATGGGGGTTTTATGAGTAAATATATAGATTCTCATGTTCATTCTAAAATAAGTCATGATGGTAAATCACATTTTATTGAACATATGGTAGAAGCCAGAATAAAACACATAGAGGAATTAACATTTACAGAGCATTTTGATGATTATACAGGAACAGATTCTATGTTATCTACATTAGATGTAGATAACTATAAGAAAGAATATCTTAGATTTAAAGATGATAGTTTAGTTAAAACTAATTTTGGTATAGAAATAGGACTTAGACCTGAATCATATGATTTAATAACTACTATGTGTAAAAAACATTCATTTGATTTTATAATAGGATCTTCACATATTACATGTGGAAAAGATATGGCATATGATAAATCTTTCTTTGAGGGAATAACTCCTAAAGAGGCCATTATAAAGTATTTTAATGAAGTATTAACTAATATACTAACTTATAATGATGAATTTGATGTATATGGTCATTTAGATTATGTTATTAGATATGTAATAAAGAATTATGGTAATTCTATGGATAGAATATCCTATAATGAGTTTAAAGAATGTTTAGATACAATATTAAATGCTTTAATAAAAAAAGATAAAGGAATAGAAATAAACACATCAGGTATAAGATATGGATTAGGTACTCCTCATCCAAATATAGAAATAATAAAAAGATATAAAGAACTTGGTGGAAAAATAATTACTATGGGATCTGATGCTCATAGCTTTAAAGATTTAGCAAGTAATTTTGATGATGCATATGATATATTAGAAGAATCTGGATTTGATGAATTTGCAGTATATCATAATAGAAGACCAAAGTTTATTAAAATAAAAGAAATGAGAAAATAGAGTTAATTAGTTTTCATGAACTGTAAAACAGTATTGAAAACTAATACTCTTTTTTTTATAATAAAAAATGTAGGAGGATATTATGAAAAAAATATTAAGTTCATTAATAGCAGTTTTAGTTTTAGTTGGTTCTTTATTAATTTCTACTGGTTGTGAAAAGAAAACAAACACAATTGAAATTACAGAGGAATTAGGAAAGGGAGTATTTAAAGTATCAGTACCAAAGGATGCAGAAGGAAATCCGAAGTATTCATTTACTAAAGAAAAACCTAGTGAAATATCTATATCATCTAGTTTTTATCTAGTAACTGATACAGCAGTATTTGGATTCTCTACAAGTGGTTTATCTTATAATACTTCAAAAGCATATAAAGAAAAATATGGAGAAACAAAAGCTTCTTTTGATGGATATCTAAAATTCATTGATGATGAAGAATTATTTAATAAAAAGATGTTACTTCCAGGTTTAGAACAATTTGATTTAAATGGAAGAAAAGCACTAAGATACTATAATAGAAATGGTAGTAGTGGTAATTATAAATATTATGGTTATTTCTATATGGTAGGAGTAGATGATATTTATAATGGTTCTAAAGCATATATAACTGTAAACTATAAAACAGATGATAAACCAACTGAAATAAAAGAATTTGATGAAGAAACATTAGCTATTATTAATTCTATTAAAATAGAACCTAAAACTGAATAATAAAGTAGGAGTATTCCTACTTTTTTTATGTTATAATTTATTTAGGTGAGATATTATGAATAAAGTTTATATAGTACATTGTTGGGATGGATCTAAAGATGATGGTTGGTATCCTTGGTTAGATAAAGAATTATCTAATGAAAATACAATTGTTTATAGATTTAATATGCCAAATACTGAGAATCCTAAAATAGAAGAATGGGTACCATTCTTAGATTCAATGGTTAAAAATTTAGACAGTAATACATATTTTGTAGGTCATAGTATTGGTTGTCAAACTATACTAAGATTCTTACAATCAAAAGATATAACTAATATTGGAGGTATACTTTTGGTAGCACCATGGTTAGATTTATTACCTGAGGCTATTAGTGATCCAGAGTCTTATGAAACAGCTAAACCTTGGTTAAATAATCCGATTGATTTTGAAAAAGTTAAAAAGTTTACTAATAAGATTACTTGTATATTTTCAGATGATGATTATTTTGTTTCATTATCTCAAAAAGATATATTTAAAGCAGTTTTAAATGCTAAAACAGTAGTAGTAAGTAATAAAGGTCATATAAGTGAAGAAGATGATGTATATGAACTTGATGAAATACTTAATGAATGTAAACTAATGATAGGTGAATAATATGAATATAAAAGTTAATAGAGTAAAAATAATAACTACTATTCCACCTGAAAATACTGAAGAAGTTAGAAATGCTATATGTGAAGCAGGTTCAGGTATTATAGGTAATTATAGTTATTGTACAATGTCTACAAAATGCACAGGAACATTTAAACCCAATGATGATGCTAATCCATATATTGGTGAAAATAATAAACTTGAATTTGTTGAAGAAGATAAATTAGAAGTAATATGTGATGTATCTAATGTTAAAAAGGTAGTAAAAGTATTAAGGGAGGTTCATCCATATGAAGAACCAGCTATTGATATTATTCCTTTATTGGATGAAAATGATTTTGAATAGATGAGGTGATATTTATGACAGATGAACAATTTATTGATATAGCAATTGAGATTAGTAAAAATGCTAAGTATCCATATGGAGCAATTATTGTTAAAGATGGAGAAATAATTGGTAGAAGTGATGATAAAACATTAATGGAAACAAGTATGTATTCACATGCTGAACTTGAAGCAATAGAAAGTGCATCTAAAAATAAAAACTTATATGGTGATTTAAAAGGAGCAACTTTATATGTATCATGTGAACCATGTATGATGTGTATGGGAGCTATCCTATATGAAGAGTTTTCTAAAATAGTTTATGCTGCTACACTTCAAGATAGTAATGATAATTATTGCCCTGAAATGATCACAGATATAGATGAATTAGCAAAATATGCTAATAATAAAATAGAAATAATAAAGGAACTTCATCGTGATAAGGCCGTAGAAATATTAAAAATGAGGTAAAGTAATATGAGTAGAATTGCTAATGGAAAATATAATACTGTAAATCAATTTGGGGATTATACAGATTTAGTAAATGAGTATTTAAATAAAATATATGGTAGCAGTTTAGAACTATATATTATTAGATATTATAAAAATAATCCAACTGGTACACACAAAATTGATATAGAAAAAATTGAAGAATCATTAGGATACTTAGAAGATTATTTATATTACTATTATCAATTTAATAATGAATCATTTGTTTCAATATTTACTACCTTAATTGATGATTTACAATATATTACTGTTCTTCCTCCAGAAAAAAGAGGTATATTTGGACAATATGTTAGTTCTGAAAAAGCAGTATATATAAATCCACAGCTAAGAGCAGGTTCATATTTAACATCTGACGAGAGAACAAGATTACATATATGTCATGAATTAGGACATATTATAAATTCAAAGTGGATGGAAAAAATAGTACCAATATTAAATAGTTTAAAATGTTCTAACGAAGATAGACAATTAATGTATGATGGTTTTAGTTTATTAGATGAAACTACAACGCAAGATAGAGCAGAAAATATAGCTTATTATTTTAGTAATAAAACAAGACCACAAAAGTTTAGATACTCAACTAGGTTGTTTGATGGTAGACCATTTGAAACTAATTTTGATTATTATGGAGAATTTCAAGTACCTGTTATAGCGTTTGCTAGAACTTTTAGAGGTATTGGAAAGCTATTAGATGATGAATTAGTAATGCAAGAGTTTAATAAAAGATCTTTGAGTGAAGATTTTTCGAGTAGAATAATTGATGAGTACACTCAAGATGGTCAAATTGATAATTTACATTATATGTTAAAAAGGCTTGGAATTATAAAAAATGCTTCATATGCAGCATTTGGATATAGTGAACAAAAATATTTAAGACAGTCATCGGTAGCACTTGATGAATATAATCAATTAGTAGGTAAAATGAGAGACTACCGTGATCCAATAACAAAAAATTAAAAGAGTTAATGTATTATAATAGAACAAGTATAAACTGGTTGATAACAATTTAGTTAAGACTAATAAAAAAAGAGGAGAATAATATGGATAAATTTGAACTACAAGATTTTAATAAAAGAATAGAGTTAAACACTGATTTAAAAAATATTTCAGTACAAATATGTAATTATTATGATTTAGGTGATTTTGTCTCTAATGAATTAATAGAAATAGGTTATGAAGATTATAATTATTATTTAACAACATCAAAAGGAAAGTATTGTGTTAAAATCTTTAGTAAGGCTAGAAGTACTGAAGATATTAAAAATTATTTAGAAAGAATAAGAACTGTAGCAAATAGTGAAGTAAGTTCACCAAAACCTTTATTAGCAAATAATGATATTCATTTATCATTAGATTATGAAAATAATCATTATGATATTTGTGTATTTGAATATGTAAATGGTAAAAACTATTTTGAAATAGGTGAGAATCCAACTAGTGAGGTTATAAAAGAATTAGCTAGACAAACAGCATTGATTAATAATTTAGACATAACTCCTGAATTTATATATGATACATGGGCAATAATTAATTTTGAGAAAGAGTATTCACAAAAAAGAGAATATCTTTCTGATAAATACAAAGAAGAATTTGATCGTTTATTAATTGAATTAAAGAATATAGATTTTGATAAATTACCTAAAGGATTTGTTCATGGTGATATAATTAGTACTAATGTTATGATAGATAACAATTCAAAAATTTGGATTCTTGATTTTGCAGTATCTAATTATTTACCAAGAATAATTGATTTAGCTGTAACTTCTTGTAATATGTGTTTGGATGAAAACTCTAAAGACAAGACATATGATAATATTGCATTACTTTTAAGTGAGTATAATAAATATAATAGATTAACAGATTATGAATTAGAAGTATTTGGTACTTTCTATAAATTAGCTAATGCTATGCATATTTTACAACCAACATATATTATTGAAACTGATGGTGATTCAGAAGAAAATCAATATTGGTTAAATGAAGGTGTTGTTGGTTATTCATATTCTGATGATAATAGACTAAAAAAGATTTTATAAATAAAAGGAGATGATCTCTAATGAATGAAAATAAAACTAATATAAATTGGTTGATATTGATTTAGTCTAGCCATCCATGAAACTCCTATAAAATAAGGAAAAATCAAGTTTTAGTAATTACATTTTTTAATAAATAATTGCTAAAAAATATTAAAAATAGATAAAAAATAGCCAAAAATAGCATAGTATTTGATACTTGGTATTGACGGTTAAACTTTTGATAAATGAGGTGAACTAATGAATTCTAATTTAGATTTTAAAGTAGTTATGCAAAATAAAAACTTAGTTGCTGAATCAACTTATAATTGTATTAAGAATTTATATAATGAAGACGAGCAAAACCAATTCTATGTTGCTGAAATAAATCCTGAATATATGGATGGCATTAAGTTGTGCGAGCATTATAATATTGATATAAAAACGGGAGTTAACTGTTTAATATGTGAATGCAAACGAGGAGATAACAAAAGCTATGCAGCATTACTGGTTCCAACTGGGTGTAAGTACAATATGTCATCAACTGTGAGAAAGCATACTAATTCTCGAATGGTTTCTGTGGCACCGCTTGATTATGTTTTAGAAAAAACTAAAATGGAATATGGAAGTATTAATCCTATAGGATTACCTGAGGATTGGAAAATATATATTGATCCTAAAATATTAGAGTCAGAAACAATAATTTGTGGAAGTGGATTACAAAAATCAAAGATATCATTTCCAAGCAAATTATTATTAAAACTTAAGAACATTGAAATATTAGAAGATTTAGCTAAGGAATAGTATAATAAAATGAAGGGAGTTGATTCCGATGAATGAAAATAAAATAAATTGGTTTCCTGGTCATATGGCCAAAACTAGAAGAGAAATAAAAGAAAAATTAGACTTAATAGATGTAGTATATGAAGTAGTAGATGCTAGAATACCATTCTCATCTAAAATAAAAGATATAGATGATTTAATCAAGGATAAACCTAAAGTAATCATTATGTCCAAGAAAGATTTATGTGACGAAAATAGAACATCTAAATGGATTAAGTACTACGAAGAAAAAGGATATAAAGTATTAATGTTTGATCTTATGAAAGATAATATTAATAAGTTATATACTGCTACTGATGAAGTATTAGAAGGCCTTAATGAAAAGAGATTAGAAAAAGGACTTAAAGAAAGAAAATATAGAGCATTAGTAATGGGTATTCCAAATGTAGGTAAATCTACATTAATAAATAAACTAACTGGTAAAAGAGCAGCTGGTGTAGGTAATAAACCAGGTGTTACTAAAACTATTAGTTGGATTCGTATTAATGATAAACTTGAATTATTAGATACTCCAGGTATATTATGGCCTAAAATTGATGATAAGGGAGTAGGATATAAACTTGCTAGTTTTTCTGCTATTAAAGATGAAATACTTCCAAAAGATGAAGTTGCATGTTTTATATTAGAGTATATGTTTGAAAACTATAAATCTAATTTAGAAGATAGATATGGAATAACTAATATAGATGATTATTCTGATGTATATGATATTATAGGTAGAAAAAGAGGATGCTTATTAAGAGGTAATGAAGTAGATTATGATAAAGTATCTAATTTAATTGTTAAAGATTTACAGGAAGGTTATTTAGGTAAGGTAACATTTGATGAATGAGTATGAAAATAAATACTATAAACAAGGGTATAAAGTAATTGCAGGTACAGATGAAGCTGGAAGAGGGCCTCTAGTAGGACCTGTTGTAGCAGCATGTGTAGTTCTTCCAAAAGGATACACTAATCCTGAAATAAATGATTCAAAAAAATTAACAGAAAAAAAAAGAGAAAAGTTATTTGATGTAATTATGAAGGATGCTTTAGCAGTTGAAGTATGTGAAATAAGTGCTCAAGAAATAGATGAAATAAATATTTTAGAAGCATCACGTAAAGCTATGAAGACTGCTTATGAAAAAGTAAATAAAAAGATTAAAGTAGATGTTTTATTAACAGATGCTATGAAAATTCCTTTAGATATTCCTGTTATTGATATAATAAAAGGAGATGCAAAAAGTATTACTATAGCAGCAGCTTCTATAGTTGCTAAAGTAACAAGAGATCGCATTTTACTTGAACTAGATAAGAAATATCCAGAGTATGAATTTGCTAAACATAAAGGGTATCCTACTAAGAAACATCTTGAAATTATAGAAAAGTATGGTATACTTAACGAGTACAGAAGGACATATAAGCCTGTAAAAAATATTATTGATAAGGGAACTATTAAAGATCCTAGAGAATAATATATAAGAAAGGAAATTTAATTATGAATTTAGTAATAGTTGAATCACCAGCAAAAAGTAAAACTATAGAAAAATATTTAGGTAGTGACTTTAAAGTAGTATCTTCTAAAGGACATATTAGAGATTTAGCTACTAAAGGTAAATTTGGTTTAGGAGTAGATGTAGATAATGATTTTACTCCTACATATATACCTATTAAGGGTAAAGCAAAAGATATATCTATGCTTAAAAAAGAAATAAAAGAATCTTCTAAAGTATATCTAGCAACCGACCCTGACCGTGAAGGAGAAGCTATCTCTTGGCATTTAAAAGATGCTTTAGATATTGATGAAGATAAATATGAAAGAATAGTATTTAATGAAATTACTAAAGATGCTATTTTAAACTCATTTTCTAAAGCTAGAAAAATAGATGACTTAATGGTAAGAAGCCAAGAAACTAGAAGAATTTTAGATAGAATTATTGGTTTTAGATTAAGTAAATTAATGCAATCAAAAACTGGTGGTAAATCAGCAGGTAGAGTACAATCAGTTGCTCTTAAACTTATATGTGATAGAGAAGAAGAAATAAAGAATTTTATTAAAGAAGAATATTGGACTATTGATGCAATATTCCCAGACTTTAAAGCATCGTTATTTAAATATAAAGATAAGAAAATTGAAATAAAAGATGAACTTGAAGCTAATAAAATAAAAGATGCTTTAAGTAAAACATATGAAATTGAAGATATTGAAGAAAAAGATAAAAAGAAACAAAGTAAACCTCCATATATAACTAGTACACTTCAACAAGATGCAATTAATAAACTTAATTTTTCATCTAAGAAGACTATGCAAATAGCACAAAAGTTATATGAAGGTGTTAATATTGGATCAGAAACTGTCGGTTTAATCTCATACATGAGAACTGATTCAATTAGATTATCTAATGAATTTATATCTTCAACATATAAATATATTGAAGAAAACTTTGGTAAAGAATATGTTGGTTCAGTAAAAGTAAGTAAGAAAACAGATAATGTACAAGATGCTCACGAAGCAATTAGACCAACAAGTATTTATAGAACTCCAGATAGTTTAAAAGAATATTTATCTACTGATGAATATAAATTATATAATTTAATATATACAAGAGCTTTAGCATCTTTAATGAAAGAAGCTAAACAAAAAGTAACTACTTTAATACTTAATAATAATGATTATAAGTTTAAAGCTAGTGGCACAGTAACTATATTTGATGGTTATATGAAAGTATATAATGATGAAGAAAAGGAAGAAAAGTTACCTGATTTTAAATCTTATAAATCAAGTGTATTAGTTACAGATAAATTAGATTTAAAACAACACTTTACTGAACCTCCAGCAAGATATACTGAAGCAAAATTAATTAAAGAAATGGAAGACCTTGGAATTGGTAGACCATCTACATATGCTCAAACTATGAGTACTTTAACTCAAAGAGGATATGCTAAATTAATAGAAAAGAAATTTCATCCAACTGAAATTGGTATTGAAACTAATAATAAATTGCAAGAATTCTTTAGTAATTTAATTAATGTTAAATATACTGCTAAAATGGAAACAGATTTAGATGAAATAGCAGATGGAAAAATTATTTGGAATGAATTATTAAAAGAATTTTATAAGGAGTTTGAACCTATGGTAGAAGAAGCATTTGATAAAATGGAAAAGAAAGAACCTGAAAAGACTGGAGAAAAATGTCCTGAATGTGGAAATGATCTAGTTATTAGAAAAGGTAAATTTGGTGAATTTGTTTCATGTGCTGGTTATCCAGAATGTAAATATATTAAAAAAGAACAAAAAGCACCTGCTACAGAAGTATGTGAGTGTATTAAATGTGGTCATAAAATAGTAGAAAGAAAAACTAAAAAAGGAACTACATTCTATGGATGTTCTAATTTCCCTAAATGTAAAGAAGCATACTGGGATAAACCTGTTGGAAGAAGTTGCCCTGAATGTAATTCAATGCTTGTTGAAAAAGATAACATTATTAAATGCTCTGGTTGTGATTATAAAGAAGTGTAAAATAGAATTTTACACTTTTTTTTATTATAAAAATATGTTAAAATTAAATAAAGGATAGGAAAGAAAGGGGCGAAGTATATGGCAACTACTAAAAAAACTACAAAGAAAACTACTGCTAAAAAACCTGCAGCTAAAAAAACAACTACTACAAAGAAAGCAACAACTACAACTTCTAAAAAATGGAGTGAATCTACAATTTCAACATTCATTTTAGCATTCTTTTTATTAGCTGTTATTGTTTTATTTGCTTGTTATATTTTATTTAAGTAATTGACATTATATTAGAAAAGGTATAATATACCTTTAAAGCGATGAAATAAGACTAGTAATATAATGATACTAAATAGAGAGTTCTTGGTTGGTGAAAAAGAAACAGTTAATTATATGAATCTACTTAAGAGTGTTGTAATAACAACCGGGAATACCGTTATATTAATTAAGTTAAACAAAGGATGGTACCGTCTTTATGACTCCTTATACCATTCTTTTTTTGTTTGTTAGGAGGCAATATGGATAGAGAAGTAAAAGCAAATACTATGTATAGACATTTTAAAGGTTTTATAGCTTATGTTATTACTATAGCTACTAATACTGAAACTGGTGAAAAAATGGTTATTTATGTATGCAATAGTAGTAATGTAAAGAGTAATAGTTCTCATAAAGATGGAATATATGCTAGACCACTAGATATGTTCTTGTCGGAAGTAGATCATGAGAAATACCCAGATGTAAAACAAAAATACAGATTTGAATTAATAGAGGAGGATTAATATGATAGATATTAAATTGATAAGAGAAAATAAAGAATTAGTAAAAGAAAATATTAAAAAGAAATTCCAAAATCAAAAATTACCATTAGTAGATGAAGTTTATGAACTAGATATTAAAGTTAGAGAAGTTCAAACTAAAGCTGATAATTTAAAAGCAGAAAAGAATAAACTTAGTGGTGAAATTGGTAAATTAATGTCACAAGGATTAAAAGAAGAAGCAGAAAAGATTAAAGCAGAAATTGCTAATAGTGGTGCTGAAATATCTGCTTTAGAAGAAGAACAAGAAAAATTAACTAAACAAATAAAAGAAATAATGATGACTATTCCAAATATTATTGCAGATGATGTTCCTATTGGAAAAGATGATTCTGAAAATGTAGAAGAAAAAACATTTGGAGAAGCTAAAGTACCATCATTTGAAATACCATATCATTCAGATATTATGGCTACATTTGATGGACTAGATAAAGATGCTGCAGGAAGAGTATCTGGTAATGGTTTCTATTATTTGATGGGTGATATAGCAAGACTTCATTCAGCAGTACTAGCTTATGCAAGAGACTTTATGATAGATAAAGGATTTACATATTGTATTCCACCATTTATGATTCATTCAGATGCAGTAGATGGTGTTATGTCCTTTGCAGAAAAAGAAAATATGATGTATAAAATTGAAGGTGAAGATTTATATTTAATTGGTACTTCAGAACACTCAATGATTGCTAAGTTTAAAGACCAAATATTAAATGAAAAAGAATTACCTATAACTATGACTTCATATTCGCCATGCTTTAGAAAAGAAGTGGGTGCACATGGTATTGAAGAAAGAGGAGTTTATAGAATACATCAATTTGAGAAACAAGAAATGATTGTTATTTGTAAACCTGAAGATTCAGAAGAATGGTATGATAAGATGTGGAACTTTAGTGTTGAATTATTTAGAACATTAGATATTCCTGTTAGAAAACTAGTATGTTGTTCAGGTGATCTTGCAGATCTTAAATATAGATCTTGTGATATTGAAGCATGGTCTCCAAGACAACAGAAATATTTTGAAGTATGTTCATGTTCTAACTTAACTGATGCTCAAGCTAGAAGACTTGGTATTAGATATAAAAAAGAAGATGGTTCAAAAGAATTTGCTCATACTTTAAATAATACTGTTATTGCTCCACCAAGAATGTTAATAGCATTCTTAGAAAATAATTTACAAGAAGATGGAACAGTACTTATTCCAGAAGTTCTAAGACCATATATGGGTGGAAAAGACAAATTAATACCAAAAGAGAAGTAAAACTTCTCTTTTTTTGTTATAATTATATTAGAGGTTAAATTATGAAACTAACAAAAGAAGAACAAAAATTATTAGATAAAGCATCTTCTTATAAATCTATAGTAAAAAGATATGATTATATTTATGATACTGTATGTGATTTTCTAGATAGTAAATATATTGGATGTAATTATTGTGATTTTAAAGATGATGTATGTAAATACTTTAGAAAAAAAGATCCATCTCATAAGATGGGTTGTTGTTATGCAGATCATAGAGGAGGTCTTTGTCCTAATCTAGAAAAAGGTACATGTAAGATTAAATCTATATCGTGTAAATTATATGCTTGTCCTATGCTTAGAGATGAAAAATTATATTTTAAAATTAATGATATACCTCTATTAAAATATAATTTTAATTTAAGACAAAAGTATTACATAAAACAATCTTTCTTTAAAACCAAAGAAGAAACATTAATGAAACTATATGAGAATAAAAATATATATGATGTAATAGATAATAACCTTGAAATATTTATTACTGAAAATAATAAAAATAAAATGTTTAGAAGACTTAAATCTTTAGTTAAGTATTGTGATAGACATAACTATACTATTACTATTAATTCTTATTTAGATAATAATCTAAATAGAGAATTACATATAATAGAAAAAGGAATAAATATTAAAGATAGAAAGAAAAGATATTCTTATGTATATGATGAAATATGTAATATATTAGATGAAAAAGTAAATACTAATTATTGTGAATTTAAAAATGATACTTGTTATAGGGATAGATTAAAGAATAATGATCATAAAAATGGATGCTGTGAATGCATTGGAAGAGGTAAATGCAAGTTTTTAATTAATGGAAACTGTACTATGAAATCTTGTATGGCATGTAAATTATTTACTTGTTCTGCTCTTAGAAAAAAGGGTATAAATGAAAAAGCCTCTAATTATTTACCATTAAAAGTATTTTTTACAAGTAAACAAAGAGATATTCTATCTTATAGTTTTTGGGTACCAAAAGAAGTAGTTATAAAAAGACTATTAGATAATAAATTTGTTATGCCTAAAAATTATGATGATGAATTTAAATAATATGATATAATATATAAACGTTTGGATGTGATATAAATGGAAAAAAGTTTACCTGATTATAAAGAAGCTAGAAGAAGAACAAAAGAAGAAGTAAAAGTTATAACTGATGCTTATATAATTGATAATGAATTAAGTAAACTTGGAACTGGTAAAACATATTGTACTGTTACATATGGATGCCAAGCAAATGTAAGAGATAGTGAAACTATTAGTGCGATTATGGAAGATATGTCTTTTACTAGAGTAGAAGACATGAAAGATGCAGATGTAGTTATATTTAATACATGTGCTATTAGAGAAAATGCTCATAATAAAGTATTTGGTAATTTAGGTATTATTAAAAACCTAAAAGAAAAGAAGAATATATTAACTATTTTTTGTGGATGTATGGCACAAGAAGAATCTGTTATTAAAATGTTAACTGAAAAATATAAATGGGTTGATGTAATACTTGGTACTCATAATATTCATAATTTACCAAAACTTCTTAGTGAAGCTATCGATAAGAATGAACAAGTAGTAGAGGTCTTTTCTAAAGAAGGAGATATAGTAGAAAATCTACCTGTAAGAAGAGATAATAAATATAAAGCATTTGTTAATATTATGTATGGTTGTGATAAGTTCTGTACTTATTGTATAGTTCCATATACAAGAGGAAAACAAAGAAGTAGAAGAATTGAAGATATTCTAAAAGAGGTTAATGATTTAGTTCAAGATGGTTATAAAGAAGTAACTTTATTAGGCCAAAATGTTAATGCTTATGGTAAAGATATGGAAAATTATCCTACTATGGCTAATCTACTTGAAGAGGTAGCTAAAACTGGTATAGAAAGAATTAGATTCGTAACATCTCATCCTTGGGACTTTACAGATGAAATGATAGATGTTATAGCTAAATATGATAATATAATGCCTTATTTTCATTTACCAGTACAAGCGGGATCTAATAGAATTCTTAAACTAATGGGAAGAAGATATACTAAAGAATCTTACTTAGAATTATTTAATAAGATTAAAACTAAGATTCCTAATGCATCTATTACTACTGATATAATTGTAGGTTTTCCAACAGAAACAAAAGAAGAATTTGAGGAAACTCTAGATATAGTTAATACTTGTAAATATGATGGAGCATTTACTTTTATATATTCTCCAAGAGAAAATACACCTGCTGCTAAAATGGAAGATAATATATCTTTAGAGGAAAAAGAAGATAGACTTCAAGAATTAAATAAATTAGTTAATAAATACTATAAAGAAAATAATGAAAAACTACTTGGTAAAGTAGTTCCTGTATTAATCGAAGGTCCATCTGATAAAAATAGTAATTTATATTCAGGATATACAGATACTATGAAACTAGTAAATGTAGAATGTGAACCATCTGATATAGGAACTATTATAAATGTAGAAATAACTGAAGCCAAAACATGGAGTTTAGATGGAAAAAAAGTTAAGTAATATAGATTCTAGTATTAAAGAATTAAAAGATGAAATTTTAAACTCAAAAGAGTATAAAGAATATATATCCTCAAAAGAGGTATTAGATAATAACAAGAAGATAAAGGACATTGTAAAAAGAATAACTACTACTCAAAAGAAGTTAGTTAGTGGAAAAGGGGATATCTCTTTAGAAGATGAACTAGATAAACTTTATGAAGAATTATATTCTTATTCAGAATATAATGATTATATAGAAAAATCTAATAGATTAAATATTTTAATAAGTGATACATGTAAAGAACTTGAAAATTATTTTAATAGTTTAATAGAATAAAAAAATAGAAATCATTATTGATTTCTATTTTTTAATTTATTTATAAAGAATATTATGCATCCACCAAGTATGAATGCTACTATTATTGAGCAAGTTTTTTCAGTAGTAAATACTAGTTTATTTTTTAAGTTAAGTGGAAGTATTAAAGCAGATGCTGTAATAAATCCTAAGATTAAACTAACAACTTTACCTTTATATTTATTAATTAATTTATTTAATAGTTTAGCACATATTATAATACCAATTATTGCTCCTATACCAAATATAGTTAATTGAATTATTATATTCATTTTAAATGTAGTTAAGTTATCTATTAAACTTCTTATTGTTTCATATTTACCAAGTACAAGCATAACCATTGATCCAGATAATCCAGGGAATATCATTGATATACCTCCAATTACTCCAAGACCACATAGAATTAATGAGTTCTTTAAATTAATAACAGTATCTACTTGATTTACTGGATTCTTTAAATTAAAGAATTCTAATACTGCGATTAATAATAATCCTATTAAGAAGAATACTATACTAAATTTTTCATCTTCCATTTCAGTTTTAATAACAACAGGAATACTAAATAATATTAATCCCATAAACCAGAATATAGTTTCTGCTTCTAAATAAGTTAAAGTAATACCAAGTAATTTAGCAAATGCTACTATACCAATAGCAGCTCCTATTAAAACTTCTAATATGAATAATAGACTACTTTTTCTAGTTTCTGTTTTTTTCTTAAATATATCACTAATTGAGTACATTAGTTTATCAAATAAGTTAAATATAACAAGCATAGTTCCACCAGATACACCAGGTATTATATTTGCTATACCAACTGCTATACCTCCAAATAGTGGGCTTAAATCAAATAACTTTTCTTTAGTTACTTTATTTTCTTTTTCTAATCTTTTTTCTTCTTTTTTTCTTAATCTAATTTTTTCTTTTTTAGCTTTAGATAAATGTTTCTTTTTCTTAACTACTTTTTCTTCTTTTATTTCTTCATCTTTTTTCTTAAACAGTTTCATATTCATCCTCCAATAAAATTATAACACTTTATTATTTTCTTTTCTATAAATAATTAATATTTAATGATATAATCATAATAGGTGATATTATGAAATTTATAAAAGAGTTTAAACCTTTATTAAAATTATTAAACAAAGAAAAGAAAAAATTAATTATATGTTCTATATTACTATTTATATGTGAGTTTTCATATATAGTTGTAGGTTATTTAAATGGTGCTGCTATAGAAGAAATAACTAAGATGCATTTAAGAGCATCTATTATCTATTTATTAATATATTTTGCTTATGAAGTAGTAGTTCGTTTAATTCAAGAATTATCCTCTAATGGAGTAGTTAAATTAGAAAGTAAACTATCTAGATTAATAGGATACGAAGCTTATTGTAAAGCCTTAAATATGCCTGCATATGCATATGAAGAAATGTCTTCTGGAGAAATAATTAATAGAATTACTTCAGATGCAGATTCTTTATCATTTACTATAAGAAAATTAGTAGAAGCTTTTGCAGATATTGTTTCTTCTGTAGTATTACTATTCTATATTTTTTATAATTCATATATAGTAGGTATAGTTATTATGATACTTATGGGAATACTATTCTTAATTATGAAATTCTTTAATCCAAGAATGAAAAAAGCTCATTCTGAAAGAAAAAAAGTTCAAGATGAATTTACTTCTCAAACATCTGAATCTATTAGAGGTGTTAGAGAAATTAAAACACTTGGTATTAAAGATAATTTAATAACTGAAATGAAATCTATTGTTGATAATTTATATAAGAAGTCTGCTGATGAAATGGATCTATATGTTAAGTTTTCTTTATCAACAGGTGTTCTAAGAGTAATAATGGAAGTAGGAGTTTTCATTTTATGTGCAATACTATTATATAACGGTAAAGTTTCTATGACATTCTTTATAGCTATGACATATTATGTATATAGATATATGTATTTAATTGGAAATCTATCTGATTTAAATAGATTATATCAACAAGTATTAGTTTCTCTTGGAAGAATAAATGAAATACTATTAAATAAAAAGTATAAAGATGAAGAATATGGTGAAACTAAATTAAAGGATGCTAAAGGATATATTGAATTTAAAGATGTATCTTTTGCTTATCCTAATGAAGCAAATGTATTAAATCATTTTAATTTAACATTAGAACCTAATAAAAAAATTGCTATAGTAGGTAAATCAGGACAAGGTAAATCTACTTTATTTAATCTTCTTACTAGAGTATTTGATGCTACTGAAGGAAAAATATTAATAGATGGTATTAATATAAAAGATCTTGATGAACAAACACTTAGAAAAACTATTTCTATTATTAGACAAGAACCATATATATTTAATAGAACTATAAAAAATAATATGAGAATTGTTAATAAAAAAATTAGTATGGCTGAAATAGAGAAAAATATTAAGAAAGCTTATTTAGATGAATATGTTAATTCACTTCCTAAAAAGTATGATACTCTTTTAGGGGAAGGTGGAGTAAATTTATCTGGTGGACAAAAGCAAAGACTTGCAATAGCTAGAACATTATCAAAAGATACTAAGATTATTCTATTTGATGAAGCAACATCTGCTTTAGATAATAATTCTCAAGAATATATTAAGAAAACTATTAATAATTTAGTTAAAGATCATACTGTAGTAATAGTAGCTCATAGATTGTCTACTATAAAAGACGCAGATGTTATTTATGTAGTTCATGAAGGTAAAATAGTAGGATCTGGTACACATGAAGAATTATTAAAGAGTAATAAAATATATAAGAGTTTATATAATAATGAAACAATATAATCTATTTGTGGTATTATATAATTGAAAGGAGTTTAGTATGAAAAACGAAAAACTAAAGAATGCTGCTGGAAAAGGTAAAGGCTTCATAGCAGAATTTAAAACATTTGTCTTAAGAGGAAATGTAATGGATATGGCTATTGGTGTAATTATTGGTGGTGCTTTTGCTACTATAGTTACTGCTTTAACTGATGACTTTATTAATCCATTAATTAATTCAGTCGGAGGAGCTGAAGTAAAAGGACAAATTAAGATTTGGGGAGGACAATTCTTAAATTGGGGACATTTTTGTACAGCAGTTATTAATTTCTTAATTATGGCATTAATTTTATTCTTAATGCTTAAAGGAGTTAATAAATTAATGGAAGCTGGTAAAAAGAAAAAAGAAGATGCTCCAGCTGAACCAATTAAAACTGATGAAACTATTTTATTAGAAGAAATCAGAGATATTTTAAAGAAAAGAAAATAAGAAAAAAAGATATGCAAATACTTGTATATCTTTTTTATTTTTGCTATAATCTCTTTGTAACCTTTTTTGGCGATGTAGCTCAGTTGGCTAGAGCGTCCGGTTCATACCCGGAAGGTCGTGGGTTCGACCCCCTCCGTCGCTACCAAATGCTTATTAACTCTTATTTTATAAGAGTTTTTATTTTGCACACTTAGTTTTACACTTAATAACATTCTTGCTAAAGTTTTATTTAACTCTAACTGATTTGAATTTATACTTGCAAAATAGGGATTTACTTGATAAAATTAAAGACAAGGTAGAAAAATAAATGAAAAAATTGGTAAATCTAATCAAGAAACTAAAAAGAAAAATATTTCACAAGATATATCTATGGATGAATACAGATCCAGAGGGAACAATAGAGGACAAGAAGAAGTAGGTAATACTTCTTTTTCTTTGAGTAAAGATTCACAAGGTAGACAATTAACAGAAAATCAAAAAGAATACTTTAAAAACTCTAAATTAGCAAGTTTATTAGATTCCTTTTTCATAATTCCTCTAATTTCACACTAAATTCACACTAAAAACGACTAAAAAATACTAATAATAAGGAAGTAAAATATCACTAATTTCCTTTATTTTATGTGAAATCTCAGGATGACAAGTAGTTAATGGTAGTTCCCCTCCGTCGCTACCATTTGTTAATAAACTCTAACTATTGTTAGAGTTTTTATTTACTTATTATTTTTATTAAAGTATAATAAAAAATACTTTCTTATTTAATGGGATAAGAATATTTGAAGGAGAACATAGATGGAAACAATTGAAAAACAACTATTAGATATTTCAAATAGTTTATTAGAAAATGAAGTTGCATTACAACTTGCAAAAGATATTATAAATGATCCATGTGCAACTATTAATAGTAAGACTAGGGCTAAACTAGAAGTATTAAGATTAACAGGTGTTATTGATGAGCAAAGAAAGACAATTGCAAATTTAAAAACTGAACTTGTAAAAACAGCAGTAGAAATAATTAAACCTTATTTAAAAACAAAAGGTATTGATTTAGAAATTAATTCTCCTGAAGATACACTAGTTTTTTGGGTCGAAAAGAAAGAAGATACAATATGTTTATCATATTATCATTGTTATATTAAACCTGTTGTAGATACTATAAAAAGAAAAGAGTTTGAAAGTATTTCGGGTACTATTGTATATGATGTAAATGGTAATGTATTAATTGACCGTATAGTTGGTGAAAAAGGAATGTCATATGCAAAAGATACTGGAAAAGCAGAGTATAAATATGTAGAACCAGGACATTCTTTAATTAGTGATGATTTAATCTTAATTAAGCGTGATAATACAGAAGATTATAATTTAATATCATATCATTTATATAGACGTGAAAATGGTAAATATAAATTAGTTCATGTATTTTCTAAAGCAGATAATGCTATTTACAATGATAGTTTTGTATGTACACCATCAATGCTTGAAAATGGTGTAGTAGCATATAGTGGAAAACTATATAACATTAATGAAAAAAGATATCTTAATGATCTTCAATTTAATAAAGTATGTGCATATGATTCATATAAATATATAGGACCATATTCATATGATAATAATGGTCCACATAAAGGATTATTAGAAAAATTATCTGAAACATTAAAAGCACAATTAAAAGAAAATAATTTATTATATGGAGAAGTAATGTTACATACACCATATTATGAAAAACATAAAACAGGTAATCCATCAGCATGGATTAAAACCCCTGTATTTGTATTACTAGATATGAATGGTAATATTGTTAGTGATTTATTTTTTGAATTAAAAAATGAAATTAGAAGAGTTAAAGTTGATAATGAATCATTTGATACAGTATTAAAAAATGTAGTTGAAAAAGAAGTCCTTGAAGCAAAAGAAAGAGAAGAAAGAATTAAAAGAAATATATACTATAGAAAGAAAGCTATGGATGAAAGAAGAGTAGAAGAAATGGTTTCATTTGTTAGTGATGTTTGTAATAAAAAATCAGATAAGTCTATGGTATTCTCTAGTAAAGCAAGTAGAAATAAAAAACAAAAGAGCGAATAAGCTCTTTTTTTATGTTATAATTATATAGGTGATAATAAAATGATATATATAATTACTAGTATAGTAATAGTTTTAATACTATTTATAATATATTGTTATTATGAAGATTTTAAAGTACAAAAGAATTATTTTGAAATAGAAGCCAAAGAAATAAAAAAAGATTATAAGATAATTCAAATATCAGATTTTCATAATGAAAAGAATAAATGGCTTCATAAACAAATAATAGAAATAATAAAAAAAGAAAAACCAAATATTATAGTTATTACAGGTGATTTAATAGATATAGATGATATTAAGTATGCTAAAGTATTTATTGAAGAAATACATAATTTAGCTCCTATATACTATGCTCCTGGTAATCATGAATATTTATTTGGAGGCTATGAAGATTTAAGGAAAATATTAATAGATAATAATGTTAATGTATTAGAAAATAACTCTATTAAATTAGATAATAATATTATTATTCATGGTATAAAAGATCCAATATCAGGTATGCCTAATGATGAAGATGATGTTATGAAAGAAAACTTAAATAGTTTAAAATTTACTGATGATAAATATGATATTCTTTTATCACATAGACCTGAATACTTTGATATGTATACTGATTATAATGTTGATTTAGTATTTACTGGACATGCTCATGGAGGACAATTTAGACTTCCTTTATTTGGTTCAATATTCTCACCAGATCAAGGATTACTTCCTAAATATGCAATGGGTATGCATATAGATAAAGGTACAAAAATGATAGTAAGCAGAGGTCTTGGTAATTCAATGCAAGCATTTATAAGAATAAATAATAGACCTGAATTAATTATAGTTTCACTATTAAAAAAATAGTGGAACTTTTTATTTTTTAATCAATATAATATATAGGTGTTATTATGTTAGAATTAAAAAATATATGTAAGAGTTACCATTCTAATGGTATATATGAAATTGCTTTAAAAAATATTAATTTAAAATTACCTCAAACAGGTCTTATATCAGTAGTAGGTAAATCTGGGTCCGGTAAAACCACACTTCTAAATATAATAGGAGCTCTAGATAATAGTGATTTTGGAGAACTTATTGTTGATAATAAGAATATTAGAGATTTTAATGATGAAGAACTTGATAGTTACAGAAATAAATATATTAGTTTTATATTTCAAAACTATAACTTAATAGATCATATGTCAGTGTTAGATAATATTAAACTTAAAAGGACTATATCTAATGATGATGAAAATGTAGTTATATATGATTCTGAAGAAGCATTAAAGAAAGTGGGTTTATATAAATATAAGAATAAATTACCTATATATTTATCTGGTGGAGAAAGACAAAGAGTAGCTATAGCAAGGGCTATTTCATCTGATTCAAAGATTATTTTATGTGATGAACCAACAGGAGCCCTAGATCATAAAACAGGAATAGAAATACTAAATATTTTAAAAGAATTATCTAAAGAGAAATTAGTAATTATGGTTACTCATAATTTAGAACTTGCTAAGAAGTATTCAAATAGAATTATTACTATGGAAGATGGAGAAATAATTAGTGATGTAGGTAAAGATATAAAAGATGATATAGAAGAGTTTAAGATTACTAAGAATAAATTAAATATAAAAACTATAATTAAATTAGCTTATAGTAATCTTAAACTTAAGAAAAAAAGAAATATATTACTTGCTTTAACATCTTCGATTGGTATAGTGGGAATATCTATTATTTTATCTATTTCTAATGTATTTAATGATAGTTTAGATGATTATGAAAAATATATTTCTAGTAGAGTTCCTATAATAATATCATCATATAAAGAAGAGAAAAGTAACAAGAAATATAGTGATTCTAAAATAATAAATATTAGTAATAGTGAATCCAGTAATTATATAAATAAAACATTTATTAATTACTTTAATGATATTAATAAAGATGATATAGAGTCTACTAAATATAATTATTTAATTAAATTAAATATAATTGGAAAAGATAATAATTACTTTGAAATAGATAATAGTTTATTTAGTACTATTCCAAATAATATTAAAGATAATTATGATTTAGTAGAAGGTAGATTACCATCTAAATATAATGAGTTATTAGTAGAAATAAACCCTGATAATAGTATTTCTTCTTCAATATCAAAAGCACTTAATATTAAGAATAATAATTCTCTTGAAGACATTAATAGTAAAGAATTAAAACTTGTTTTAAATAATGATTATTATAGTAAACAAGATGATAGTTATATAGTTAAATCTATTAATAAAGATATGTATGAGAATAAGAATAATATAACTTTAAAAGTAGTAGGAATTATAAAAGTAAAAAAAGATAAAATAGATGAAGTTAATTCATCTAATATGATTTATTATATGGACTCTTTAGTTAATCAAGTAATAAGCACTAATAAATCATCTGATATAGTTAATAGTCAAAAAAGTAAGAATATTAATTTAATTACTAAAGAGTCATTAAATGAAAAAGAAAAGAATGAATTACTTTGTTACCTAGGATCTGATAAATGTATTAATAGTATTTTAATATATCCAAAATCATTTGAATCAAAAGATAATATTATTAATTATATAGATAAATATAATAATGATTATATAAATAATAAAGTAAGTGTAATTGATGAATCTAAAACACTATATGATATGTCTATTAAAATAATAGATATTATTACTACAGTACTTGTATTTTTTTCATCTATATCTTTATTTGTATCATCTATTATGATTGGAATTATTACTTATATTTCAGTTTTAGAAAGAAAAAAAGAAATAGGTATTCTTAGGAGTATGGGAGTTAGTAAAAGAAATATTAAATATTTGTTTATATGTGAAAATATGATACTTGGTTTTATATCAGGTATTACAGGTATATTTATTTCTATTATATTATCTGGTCCCATTAATATAATTACTAAAGAATTATTAGAGTCCTCTAATATATATACAATGAGATTAGGAGATGATTTACTCTTAATAATATTAAGTATGTTACTTGGTATGATAGGAGCCTATATACCATCTAAAAAAGCTTCTAAAGAGAATGTAATTACTTCTCTTGAAAATAACTAATTAATAATATAGAATATAGTTATATAAGGGTGTGAGGTTATGGCAAAGAAAAGTATGATTCCGGGTAATACTAATAATATGCTTTATAAGATATTATGTAATTACGTATCAAATATAAATAACCTTACTACAACTGCGGTTTTTTATGATTTATCAGATAAATATCAAAGAGAAAGAAGATTAATAAAAAGAGATAGTGAAAAATTAACTTTTCTAGATAAAGTATATAAGGGAATTAAAAAGATTAATACTAAATTATTTGAAAGATCTAGATTATTAGATAAAATGGAAAGATTAGAATTAGTAGAAAGAATCTTTTCAGAAGAAGTATTTAAAGTTAATAATTTTACTTGGAGAGTAGTAATTAAAAGTAATGATAATTATGATAGTAAAGAAATATTATCTAATGCACTTGAATCTTATGATGATTTTATGGCTGCTATTAATTTAGGAATAATAACTATATTAGGTAATGTAAAAATACATAATGAGATATTATATCCAACTGATTATTTAAATAGTATATTAATAGAAAGATTAAAAAATCATAGTGTTACTTTTTCTACTTATAATCCAGATATTGGTGATTTATCAGATGAAGCACAATCAGATATAATTGAGGAATATGCTTATATACTTGCAGGACAAGTACCACCAAATATGTTTGAAGAAGATTTAAATGTTAGTGCAAATGATGATGTAGAATATTTTCTTTATGAATATTATTTAGAATTAAGAAAGATAGTTTTAAGATTATTTAATGCATATTTATATATAGAAAAAATGGGTAAAGATCCTAGTAAATTAGAAAGAGATGATATTATTTATTTAAATCTTGCTTTCCATTATTTTACTTTAAGTGATGAAATGGAAGAGGTTAGAATAGAAGATGATTTTGCAACAGAATATGCATTACTACCTACATTTTATAAATTTTATTTTAATGGATTAGTAAAACTAATGTTAGTATCTGTTAATGAAAAAGATGAGTTTGATGAATTAAATGAGGAAAAGAGAAAATCTAATCAAACTGTTATAACTGAGTCAAATGATAATATAGATTCTGAAATAATAGATTTTAATGATTTGACACATAAATTGTTATTACAATTAAAAAAACATAATAATAATCAATAATGTGGTATAATACAAATAATAGAGGTGATATAAAATGGATTATATAACTGCAGCAGCAATTTATGATACTTATCTATACAATTTAAATAGAGGTAATGGTTTTTCGTTACAAGAAATATTTTTTACATATTATCAAAGTAAGGGAATTGATCCTTCTAAAAGAGAAGATGATTTTATAAAATTTACAAGTATGATAAATGAAGCTCAAGAAGCAGGAAAAAGACTTGAAGAAATTTCTAAATATTTACAACATAGACATTTCGAAGAGGCTGAAAAGGAATCTAAAAGAGAAGAAACTATTGTAACTATGGAAGATGAAAATGGTAATACTACTGGTGTAAAAATAGAAAGTAATGCATTTGATCCAAGTGGTAAAACAAATATTTCTAGCAAATTAGGATCAGGTGATTTTGAATTCAATGATGAAAGTACAAAATATCTAAATCAAGCAAAAGAAGATGCTTTAAGTGATTCTCTTATTGCTGGTAAAGCAGCAGATAGAAAAGCTGAAGATGATAATAAAGCAGGAAAAGAACATATTGGAACTCGTGATGTTATTGATATACCAGAACCTTTAATTGTTGGAGAACCTGTAGATACTTTAAATCAGGGAGTAGATTCACAAAATGTTCCAACATTTGAAGAATCAAGTGCACCAGCATCAATAGATAATATTAATGATCCAAATAATTTTACATTTGGTGATGATGATAATGGACCAGATAATCAAGAACCTGATAATGGATTAAGTTTCTAAAAATAAAAGACATTCAATGAATGTCTTTTTTATTTTATATAATAAATATCTATATCTACGTCTCCTGATATTCCATCTATTCTACCGGTATTAGTTTTTTGCCATAATATATAATCACCTTGATAATTAGTATTAGATGTATAATGAGCAAGCCATACAGGATACTCATCTTCATTAGGCCATACATGTTCTAAATACCATTTAGATGAATATAACATAGTATCATATCCTTCTTTTTTAAGTTCATCTCTAAATGCATTAATACTTGATTCTAAATCATGTAAATTAATACTATATTGTTTTAATTCTCCCCAATTTTCAAAGTCATATGCTACTGGAAAATCTAATTTTTCTTTATTTAAATATTTAATAGTTTCTTTAGCATGTTCTTTTGCCATTTCAGGATTTATTGCACTGGTATAAACATATACACCAATTTTTAAACCAGCTTCTTTAGCATCTTTTAAATATCTATCATAATAAACATCTTTTGATATTTCAGCATCTACGTCTGAATGTATACCAATTCTCATAATAACAAATTCACAACCAGCTTCTTTTACTTTTTTAAAATCAATTGTTTCCTGCCATCTACTTACATCTATACCAATCATAGTATTTTCGCTTTTATATTTTCTAACTTCATCTTCAAAGTAATCATAATCATCTTCATAATAACTATATGAACTAGATGATTTTGGTAATTCATTAACTATATTTAATGTAAAATCTTCTTCTATAAAATTATCACTTTGATCATTTATTTTATACTTTAAATAATATTTACCAGTTTTAGTTGAATCATAATCTCCTTCAATAGAGCATATTGGAGTTCTAGAATAATTATCTATATAATTAGTATTATCACATAAATCAAATTCACTATTAACAAGGTAAGTAACATTTGATTTAGATCCAAGCATTATTGGAGCCTCATCATCAATAACATTATATTTAATCTTATATAAGTATTTTCTTCTTCCGTATTTATATGAAACTTCTACTTCTTTTTCACCAATATCTTCAGTATCTAATGTTTTATTTTTACTAAGTATTTCTACGTTATTATCTCCAATTAAATCATATAATTTACCTTCATTGCTATATACTTTATATTCCATTTCATTTGTATTTATATAAGCATCTTTAGGCATTTCATATTTATCATATGAACATCCACAAAGAAGAAATATAAAGGTTAACATTATTATTCTTTTTTTCATATTATCACCTATAATTCATTATAACAAATATGATATAATATATCTAGTTTGAAGGTGATTCTATGAAAAAAATAATTATAGTAGGAGCAGGTGCATCGGGATTAATGTGTGCTATTAATTCTAAAACTAACCTTAACGAGGTAACTATCTTAGAAAGAAATAGTACTCCTGGCAAAAAGATATTAGCTACTGGTAATGGTAGATGTAATTTTTATAACGATAATCAAGATATTAATAAATATCATTCTAATAGTAATAAGATAAATAATATATTTATAGATACTAGTAGAGTTCTAGATTATTTTAATAGTATTGGTATTAAATATACTACTAAGAATGGATATTATTATCCATATTCAAATAAGAGTGAAACTCTTAATAATGCTTTAATAAATGAAGCTTATAAAAAGGGTATAAATATTATTTGTGATTATGAAGTTAATACTATAACTAAAGAGGGTAATGAATTCATAATCAATAATGATTTAAGATGTGATGTATTAGTATTATCTACTGGATCAACTTCAGGTATTAATTATAATATATTCTATGGATATGACTTCTTAGATAGTTTTAATCTAGATATAATAAGACCACTTCCATCTCTTACTAAACTTATTTGTGAAGGATCATTTTTTAATAAATGGAATGGTATTAGAACTAAAGCAATTGTATCTTCATTTGATAATGATACTTTATTAAAAGAAGAAGAGGGAGAAATCCTTTTAACAGATTATGGTATTTCTGGTATATGTGTATTTAATATATCAAGGGATATTGTTAAACTATTAGATGATGGTAAGACTCCTAAAGTTAAGATTAATTTTATGGAAGACTTTTCAATAGAGGATTTATTTAATAATGATTTAACTGTTAAAGAAACATTAGATAGAGTATTAGATGAAAAATTAGTAGATGTTATTCTAAATAAGTATCATATTCCAAAAGATAAAAAATATGATGATTTAAATAATGAAGAAAAGAATAATGTAAGACATGGCCTTTATGCATTTGAACTTAATGTAATAGATTATAAAGATTTTAAATCATCACAGGTAACTCAAGGTGGATTATCACTTGATGAAGTTAATGATTATTTTGAAGTAAATAAAGTACCTAATTTATATGTAATAGGAGAACTGTTAGATATTGATGGTGACTGTGGTGGATATAATCTTACTTCTGCATTTTTAACAGCCTTAAAGGCATCTGATAAGATAAAGGATTTAAAATGATTAGGGTTTGTCAGATAAAGGTTAGTATATTAAATGATTCAGAAGAATCGTTAATTAATAAACTAACTAAAATATTAAGAGTAAATAAAGAAGATATTATCTCTTATGAAATAGATAAAAGATCAATAGATTCTAGAGATAAGAATAATATACTTTATGTTTATAATGTAGATGTTAATGTTAAAGATGAAGATAAAGTATTATCTAGAATAGATGATATTAATGTAAGAAAAGTAAATGAAACTAAATACGAGTTTAAAGTAACTGGTGAAGAAACTATTACTAGTAGACCAGTAATTGTTGGAGCAGGTCCAGCAGGATTAACTCTAGGATATATATTATCTAAATATGGATATAAACCAATTATTATTGAAAAAGGTAAAAGAGTAGAAGAAAGAAAAGAAGATGTATATAGATTCTGGGAAGAAGATATATTAGATGAAACATCAAATGTACAGTTTGGAGAAGGCGGAGCAGGTACTTTCTCTGATGGTAAATTAAATACACTTGTTAAAGATAAATATGGTAGAAATAAATATGTATTTGATTTATTAGTTAGGTTAGGGGCTCCAAAAGAAATTGTGTATGATAGTAAACCACATGTAGGAACAGATAATTTAGAAAAAGTAGTTATTAATCTAAGAAATGAGATTATTAATAATGGAGGAGAATTCCTTTATTCTACTTCATTAGAAGATATTTCTGTGGATAATAATAGATTGACTAAAATAATTACTAATAAAGGTGAAATAGAAACTAATTACTTATTCTTATGCATAGGTAATAGTGCAAGAGATACATTTAAAATGCTTTATAAAAATGGTCTTGATATGAGATCTAAACCATTTGCGGTAGGTATTAGAATAATGCATGATAGAGAATATATAGATAAAATAAATCATGGTAAGTATTTTGACAAATTACCAGCATCTACTTATAAATTAACTTATAATAATGATGAAAGAGCAGTATACTCATTTTGTATGTGTCCTGGAGGATATGTAGTTAATGCTTCATCTGAAAAAGAAAAACTAGTAGTTAATGGAATGAGTAATTATTTAAGAGATTCTAAGTCATCTAATAGTGCAATAGTAGTTAGTGTAACTCCTAATGACTATGGCCATGATTTATTTGATGGAGTTAACTTTCAAAGAGAGTTAGAAAATAAAGCGTATAATTTATGTAATGGAAGAATACCTCTTCAAAGATATATAGATTTTAAAAATAATAAACCTTCAGAAGTAATAGGTAGTATTACTCCTGAAACTAAAGGAAAATACTCATTATCAAATGTAAGAAGTATATTTCCAAGTTTCATAGTAGATAGTTTAATTGAAGGCATAGATTCATTTGATTCAAAGATTACTGGTTTTAATATTGATGATGCATTAATATGCGGAGTAGAAACTAGAACTAGTTCACCAGTAACAATACTTAGAGATGAAAACTTTGAATCTAATATTAAAGGTATTTATCCAGTAGGAGAAGGCGCAGGATATAGTGGAGGTATTACTACCTCTATGATGGATGCATTAAAAGTAGCAGAAGGTTTTGCTTCTAGATATAAAGGAGGAGAATAATGAAAATAGTAAGTTGGAATGTAGCAGGTTTTAGAGCAGTTCTTAAAAAGGGTTTTGATGAATTTTTTGATTCAGTTAATGCGGATGTATATTGTCTTCAAGAATCAAAAGTATTAGAAAACCAATTTGATTATAAAAAAGAAGGATATGAAATGATTCTTAATCCTGCTGAAAAAAAAGGTTATTCTGGTACTTTAGTTTATACAAAATTAAAACCATTATCAGTTACATTTGGTATTGGTATAGATGAACATGATCACGAAGGTAGAGTAATTACTATGGAATTTGATAAATATTATTTAGTTAATGTTTATGTACCAAATGTTAAAAGAGATCTTAGTAGATTAGACTATAGAATGACATGGGAAGATGATTTCAAAAATTATTTAAAGAAACTTGAAGAGAATAAACCAGTAATAGTATGTGGCGACTTTAATGTAGCTCATACAGAACAAGATATTAAGAATGCTAAAGCAAATATTGGTAATGCTGGATTTACTTATGAAGAAAGAGGTAAATTTACAGACTTATTAAGTGCAGGTTTCGTAGATATATTTAGAGAATTATATCCAGATAAAGTTCAATATTCTTGGTGGAGTTATATTGGTCATTGTAGAGAAAATAATATTGGATGGAGAATAGACTACTTTATAACATCTAAATCTAATTTAAAAAATATCAAAGATATTAAAATACTTGATGATGTAATGGGTTCAGATCATTGTCCATTACTACTTGAAACAAAATAAAAAAGGAAGATTAATCTTCCTTTTTATATTTATATCTTTTACAAGTTTTATCATATATATTTTTTGTTTTATTTCTTACATCATTATCTATTATGGAAGGCATAATTTGGAATGGAAGGTATACTTGAAATAGTTTTCCAATATCTGCAGTGCTTATATCTCCAACTATTTCTACATCATCATTTTCTATTCTTTTAAAGAATGCACTATATTTTTTATAGAATTCATTAGTTTTTAATTCCTCTAAGTTCATTACAGCATATACACCATTATCTTTTAGAGAAGTTAATAATAAACAACCATATTGAATTATTTCTCCATGAGTTATTACTTTCGGGTTAATACCATAAGTTTTTAAAGTAAATAAATAGTTAACAATAAAGTCTTCATAAAACAATATAAAAGTAATACCATCATTAAATCTTAAACTAAATTCTTTTATATTATCTGTTTTAATATCTATTTTTTTTGTTTTTTGTTTTTCTTTTATATCATGATCTACTATGGCATTTCTAACTTCGGGATATTTTAATACTTCATCTATATTTTCCACAATAGTATCAATTAATTTTTTATCCACACACCCCATAAATTAACCTCCCTGATTATAATCATTATAGCACAAAAAAACTGACTGTCACTAGTCAGTTTTATTTTCTTTGGTGCTCAAGAAGGGACTCGAACCCTTAAGATATTGCTATCAGCAGATTTTGAGTCTGCCGCGTCTACCAATTTCGCCACTTGAGCAACTATCAAAATTATATCATTTTTAACATTTATTTACAATAATATACTTTGTACTAAAAACTATATATGATATAATCATTTATAGTAGGTGAAGATATGAAAAAGAAGATATTATTATTTATTAGTTTATTATTAATTATGACTAATGTTAAGGCATTAACATTTAATGTTAATTTAACAAATATTGAGGATAAAACAAATAGTACATCAGTAGGATCTATAACAAATATAGATGTAGAAAACAAATCTTTAGATGTATTATTTCAAGATGAAGGAGAAGAAGTTAGTTTTGAATTAACTATTACTAATACTGGTAATAGAGCAGGTACTTTAAAATCTATAACAGTAAATTCATCAAGTGATAAGATTGAGTATACTAATGATTTACCAGAAAATGGATTAGCTATTAATGGTAATGATTCAAATGTAGTATTAATTACTGGTAAAGTTAAAACTGGTGCTACTACAGGCAGAAGTTCTTCACAAATAAAATTAACATATAATTATGAAGAAGGATCATGTCCTGAGGGAGAAATACTTACAGATGATGAAACTAAGTGTTTATGTCCTTCTGGAACAGAAAGAAATGAACAAGGTAGATGTGTTACACCTGAAAAAGAAATTACTTGTGCACCAACTGAGTATTATAATTCTACTAAGAAAATATGTGAAAAGAAAGAAGTACCAGTTTCACCAAAAACTGGAGATAATATTTTATTAATAATGCTTTTATTTGTTCTAGCAGGACTTGCTTTATATGCATTCTTATTCAAGAAATTTAAAACTCAAAAAACAAGAATGACATTTGGTATAGTAACTGCTGTTATTACAGTTTGTGCTTCTGTTTTAGTATTAATTACATTCTTTGGAGTAGAAGGAATCTTAGGAGCAGTTATTAATCCTATTCAAAAGAATAAAGAAATAGTTATAACAGTAAATGAAGAAATAGATAAAGTAGAAGTATGGGATGGAGATTGTGATTTAGATGTTGCAGACTTAACTCCTGCTAATATATTTGAAGGAGGAGTAGGAACTGAATCTAATCCATATAAAATTAAAACTGCAAATCAATTAGCATGTTTTGCTAAATCAGTTAATAATGGCGAAACATATGAAGGCAAGTTTATAAAACAAATAAAGAATATTAAATTAAATAATAATCTTAATGCTCAAGTTACATCTGGTGATTTAAGCAATGCAAATGTATGGACTTCAGCTGGTATATATTTTGATGGACATAATGTTGATAATACAAATAAACCTCATTTCTCAGGAACATATGATGGTAATAATTATACAATAGGTGGATTATATCTTACAGATAATAGTTCAGCAATGGCACCTATTCAAGATGATTGGGGTAATGAATTAAAAGGATTTAATGGCTTATTTGGATATTCATTAAATGCAACATTTAAAAACATGGTATTATCTGATGTATATATGAATACTTCAATTCCTACAGGAGCTTTACTTGGATTTGGCTATGAAAATTTAATTTTAGATAATATTACTACTTATGGAAATGCAAACTTCTCAAAATGGGATGGAGCAGGTATAGTATCTAATTATAAAGGTAATGATGTTGGTGGTTTGTATATTGAAGATACAACTAATAATATTAATTTAATATGTAATGGTTCTTGTTCAGGCATAGTTCACAGAATGGAATCTATAAAGAGTTCTCCTGATGAACCAAGTCTATTAGCAAAAAATGTAGTTAATAATGGTAACATCAATTCTACAAACGGTTCAGGATGGGGTGGAATTCTTGGATATATTAGTTCATCTAATGCAAACATATATTATGAAAATGTAGGTAATAATGGAGATTTTGAACTTAATAATTCATCATCATTAGCAGGTATAAGTGGATATGTTTCTGCACAAAAACTTGTTGTTAAAGATAGTTATAA
The DNA here is from genome assembly GCA_017553685.1 of Bacilli bacterium. Lineage (GTDB taxonomy): Bacteria > Bacillota_I > Bacilli_A > RF39 > UBA660 > RUG13038. The sequence continues at coordinate 38,970 of JAFZKH010000002.1, forward strand.
TACAGGTGATTGGAACAATAAGTGGGATGGTCAATCAGGTGGTTTATTTGGTTCAACATATACACAAGAAATTATTGCAGATAACTTGTTTAACTCAGGTAACTTTACACATGTAGATTCTCATCCTGAAGGATTACCTCGTAGTCCACAAGGTATTATGTATAATGGGGGTCTTTTTGGATATACAGGTTGGGAAAAAATTACTTTAACAAACTCATATAACACAGGTAATATGTCTGCACCATATGCATATGGTTCTGGTTTAATTGCTAATAATTTCAATAGTAATTCATTAATTGAAAATTGTTATAATGTTGGTAATATTACAGGTGCATCATATACTGGTGGTGTTGTTGGATATTTTAGTGGAACAATTAATAAAGTATATAATAAAGGAAACATTATCAACTTTGGTGGTGCAAGAGTAGGTGGAATTGTAGGTTATGGTGGTATGCCAAAGATTTATAATTCGTATAATGAAGGAAATATTCTATCTACAGGAGAGAGTTCAAATCAAATAGCTGGTATTTGTTCATCAGAATGTGGTGAAATTAAGAATGTATATAATAGAGGAAATATAACATCAAAATATGCAGGAGTTAATATTGGTGGACTTGTTGTACAATATTCAAATGGTAATACTATTAGTAATTCTTATAATTCTGGGACTATTACATTCTTAAATGAACCAAAGCCAAGTGGAAATGATGGATCTGAAACATATATTTCTGGAATTGCTGATAATAGAAAATCAATTAATACATATAATCTGGGAAATATTGTTGTATATCAAAATGGAGAAAATCATGCTAGAGGATTCCAATTAGCAGGAATATCTTATAATAATGAAGTAGTAAACTCTGTAAATGCTGGAAATATTACTGTTATTGTAAATAGTCCATATACAAGTAGTAGAACAATGTATATTGGTGGTATTACTGATTGGACTAAAGCTACCAATTCATTTAATTCAGGTATTATTGAAATTAATGATTCTGCTTTAGAACATCCAATTAGTGAAGATGAATTCATTGAATATGGTCATACATATAAACATAGTATTCTTATAGGACAAATTATAGCAACACGTGATCTTTCATCTTCAGGTAATAAGTATAATACTGATCCTAATAAAATGGCATTTGGATGCTATGGATTAAGTGGATGGACAGATTGTTCTTTAGAGCAATCAGAAACTGCAGGAACATATACTACTGAAGCTGCTCCAGATATCTTAAGTATAATTAATGGTGATGATGCATTTGAAATTAAACCTGGTGAGACATTACCAACATTAAAGGTATTTAATAATTAAGAGGGTATAATGAAATATATAATAGATTTTAAAGATAAAAAAATAGATACTAAATTAACTATTAGTATTCTTATGCTTTCTTTTGTAATAGCAGGTATCATAGGATATATTTATGAAGTAATATTCTATAAGTTTGATAAGGGTGAATTCATAAATAGAGGTTCTACTTATGGACCATGGATACCTGTATATGCAGTAGGTACTTTACTAATAATACTATTATTATATAGATTTAAAAAGAATCTATGGTTTGTATCAATATTCTGTGCAATTATTACATTCGCAGTAGAATATTTAACAGGATGGTTTTTCCATAAGATAATTGGTGTAAGACTATGGGACTATAATATAGAAATATTAAACTTTGGTAATATAAACGGATATGTGTGTTTAAGATCAGTTCTATTATTTACTTTAGGAGGTATCTTTGTAATATATTCAATGGTACCAACATTAATTAAAATAGCTAAGAAAGTAAATAAAAAAGCATTTTGTATTACATCAATAGTATTATTTACTTTATTTATATTAGATATTATTATTTGGGGAATATTACATTAAAAGTGTGATATAATGTATATGAGAATAAAAAGGAAAATGAAGTGTAATTTTTACATATCATTTTCCTTTTTGCTTGATATTAAAGCAAATTATTGCTATAATTCATAATGTGTGAAACTAAAGGAGGATGTATATGCCTGCAAAATATGATGAAAGTTCAATAAAAGTATTAGAAGGTTTAGAAGCAGTTAGAAAAAGACCAGGTATGTATATTGGGTCTACTGATAAAAGAGGTTTACATCATTTAGTATGGGAAATAGTAGATAACTCTATAGACGAAGTAATGAATGGTTATGGAGATACTATTAAGATTACTATTAATAATGATGGATCAATTACAGTAGAAGATAATGGTAGAGGTGTACCAGTAGGTAAACATGAAACTGGTAAATCTACAGTAGAAGTTATTTATACTATGCTTCATGCTGGTGGTAAATTTGAAGAAGGTAACTATAAAGTTTCTGGAGGATTACATGGTGTTGGTGCATCTGTTGTTAATGCATTATCTAGTTACATGATAGTTAACTCTAGAAGAGATGGTAAAGAGTACTCTATTACATTTAAAAATGGTGGAGAAGTAGATTCTAAATTAAAAGAAGTAGGTAAAACTAATAAAACAGGAACTACTGTAACATTCTTACCTAATAAAGAATTATTTACTGCTACAGATTTTTCATATAGTACTATATGTGAAAGAATGCAAGAATCTGCATTCTTACTTAAAGGACTTACAGTAGAAGTAACTGATGATAGAAATGGTAGACATGATAAATATCATTATGATAATGGTATTAAATCATTCGTAGAATACATAAATGAGGATAAGACTCCAATAAATAATATACTTCATTTTAAAGGATCTAAAGATGGTATAGAAGTAGAAATAGCTATGCAATATACTGATTCTTATAATGAAAATATTATTTCATTTGTTAACAATGTTAAAACAATTGATGGTGGTTCTCATGAAGTTGGATTTAAGAGTGCTTTAACAAAAGCATTTAATGATTATGCTAGAAAGAATAATTACTTAAAAGCAAAAGATAAAAACTTTGAAGGTGCAGATGTAAGAGAAGGTTTAACTGCTATTGTATCTTTAAAGATTCCTGAAGCTCTACTTCAATTTGAAGGACAAACTAAAGGAAAATTAGGAACTCCAATAGCAAAAACAGTAGTAGAACAAATTACATCTGAGAATCTAGGATTTTACTTAGAGGAAAATAAAGATGGAGCAGTTAATATAATTAATAAAGCTCTAAAAGGTAAAATGGCTAGAGATGCTGCTAGAAAAGCAAGAGATGATGCTAGAAAGAGTACTGGAACTAAAAAAGAAAAAAATATTTCTGATAAATTGGCTCCAGCAGCAAGACATGATAATACTAAGAATGAATTATTCATAGTAGAGGGAGATTCTGCTGGTGGATCTGCTAAATCAGGAAGAGATAGAACATATCAAGCAATACTTCCTTTAAGAGGTAAAGTATTAAATACTGAAAAAGCATCATTAGATGAAGCTTATAAAAATGCTGAAATAAATACTTTAATATATACAATTGGTGCTGGTGTAGGTGGAGACTTTAATGTAGATAGTTGTAATTATGATAAAGTAATTATCATGACAGATGCTGATGATGATGGATGTCACATTCAAGTATTATTAATTACTTTCTTCTATAGATATATGAAACCACTTATTGAGGCAGGTAAATTATATATTGCTTGTCCACCACTTTATAAAGTTAAATTTAGTAAAAACGAAGAAATATATGTATATTCTGATGAAGAATTAAAAGAAGTAACTAATGGTAGAAAACCTGAAGATCTTCAAAGATATAAAGGACTTGGTGAAATGGATGCTTCTCAACTTTGGGAAACAACTATGGACCCTGCTACTAGAACTCTTATTAGAGTAAATCTTACTGATGCAGTTTTAGCAGAAAAAAGAGTGTCTGTATTAATGGGTGAAAAAGTAGAACCAAGAAAAGTATGGATTGAAGAAAACGTAGAATTCTCATTAGAAGATGACTATAAGATAAATGGGGAGTAGGTGATTAATATGGCAAAGAAGAAACAAACAGAAGAAATAATACAAAAGATTAATGACTATGCTCTAGAAGAAATTATGGGTGATAGATTTGGTAGATATGCTAAAGCTATTATTCAAGATAGAGCTATCCCTGATGTAAGAGATGGTTTAAAACCTGTTCAAAGAAGAATTTTATATGGTATGTATAAGAGTAAAAATACATACGATAATAAATATAGAAAGTCTGCAAGAGCAGTCGGTGAAATCATGGGTAAATACCATCCACATGGTGATTCATCTATATATGATGCAATGGTACGTATGAGTCAAGATTGGAAAATGCTTACTCCATATGTTGACATGCATGGTAATAATGGATCTATGGATGGTGATGGACCTGCTGCTATGCGTTATACAGAAGTTAGACTTTCTAAAATAGCAGGTGAATTATTAAAAGACATAGAAAAAGATACTGTAGAAATGGCTCCTAACTATGATGATACTGAGTTAGAACCTACAGTACTTCCTTGTAAATTTCCAAATCTATTAGTTAATGGTACAACAGGTATATCTGCTGGATATGCAACTGATATTCCACCTCACAATTTAGGTGAAATAATAGATGCTACTATTCTTAGAATTGATAAACCAAAATGTACATTAGATGACATAATGGAAATTGTTCAAGGACCAGATTTCCCTACAGGTGGTACTGTAGAAGGTAAAGATGAAATTAGAAAAGCTTTAGAATGTGGTAAAGGAAGAATAATAGTTAAATCTAAATATACTATTAATAAAGAAAAAGGTAAGAATCAAATTATTATTACTGAAATACCATATGAAGTTAATAAAGCTAATTTAGTTAAAAGAATTAATGATATAAGAATAGAAAAGAAAATAGATGGTATTGTTGAAGTTATTGACTCTTCTTCAAGAGGAGAATTAATTATCACAATAGATCTTAAAAAAGATGCTAATACAGAACTAATATTAAATTATTTACTTAAGAATACTGATATGCAAGTAGGTTACAGTTATAACATGGTTGCTATAGTAAATAGAAGACCAATGGAAGTTGGTATTATAGATATATTAGATGCTTATATAGCACACCAAAAAGAGGTAGTAACTCGAAGAAGTAAATTTGAACTAGCTCACGCAAAAGCTAGATATCATATAGTAGAAGGTCTAATAAAAGCTATATCTATTTTAGATGATGTAATTAAAACAATTAGAGCATCTAAGAATAGACTAGAAGCAACTGAAAACTTAGTTAAAGAATATGGATTTACTTTTGAACAAGCTGATGCAATAGTTAAATTACAATTATATAGATTAACTAATACTGATGTTGCTATATTAAAAGAAGAACTAGAAAAATTAAAAGCATTTATAGAAGAATTAGAAGCACTTCTTTCTGATGAAAAGAAGTTAATGAAACAAATTAAGAAGGAATTAACTGAAGTTAAGAAAGAATATGCTGTTGAAAGAAAAACCGAAATAGTAGATGAAATAACAGAAATTAAGATAGACCAAGATGCATTAATTGTTAAAGAAGATGTAATGGTTGTAGTAACTAAAGAAGGTTATGTAAAGAGAACTTCTTTAAGAAGTTATTCTGCTTCTGAAGGCGAAGACCTTGCATTAAAAGAAAATGATTATGTAATTGGTATGTATGAAATGAATACTAAAGATACATTACTTGTATTTACTGATCTTGGTAATTTCTTATCAATACCTGTTCATATGCTTCCAGATTTAAAATGGAAAGAAATGGGTAAACATATTAGTAATGTTATTACTATTAAAGATGAAGAAAAAGTTATTACATCTATGCCAATATATGATTTTGAAAAGAAAGAATATATTACATTATTCTCTAAGAATGGTATGACTAAGAGAACTAACCTAATAGATTACAAAGTACTAAGTAGAAGACCAGTACAATGTATGAAATTAAAGGGTGATGATAAAGTTGTTAGTGTTATCAAGAAAAATGAAAACAATGTATTTGTATGTACATCTGATAACTATGGACTTATTTATCATTTAAATGAAATACCTGTAGTAGGATTAAAAGCTTCTGGTGTTAAATCTATTAAACTAGGTAAAGATAAAGTAGTATCTGCAGAAATATATGATGATGCAGAATACATAACTCTGTTTACAGACTCGTCCGCTAAGAGGATTAAACTAGAAGAACTTGAAGTAAGTGCTAGGGCAAGGAGAGGATCTCTTCTAATAAGATTAATTAAGACAAATCCTCAAAATGTAATTAAAGCATTTATTACAGATACTAAAGATAAGTTTGGTGTTCTAAATATTAAAGAAATATTTGAACTTAAGAATAGTGAAATAAAACTTGCAGATAGACATGCTGCTGCAGGAACTATTTCAAAACAAAGAATTCAAGATATATTTAGAATTGCTGAAATAGAAAAAGATACAAAATCTATTCCAAAAGAAATAGAAGAATTAGAAGAAGATACAATTGAAGAATTAGAATTATTTACTGAAGAAGAAGCACCTAAAGTTGAAGTAGTAAAACCTAAAAAAGAGGCTCCAAAGAAGGAAGTTTCACTTCAAGAAATAGATGATGAAATTTTAACAATTGACGATTTTCTTAACGACTTTAAGATTTAGACATCTTGAAAAAAAGTCAAAAATATGCTATAATATTTTTTAGTAAAGGAGAAAAGAAAATATGTGGTGGATTATTGCAATCGTTGCAGTTGTAGTACTATTAGTACTATGGTTTATTGGAGTAGCAAATAAGCTAGTTAGAAAGAAAGCTGAAGTTGATAATGCTTTTGCAGATATCGATGTATATCTAACTAAGAGATTTGATTTAATTCCAAATTTAGTTAACACTATTAAGGGTTATACTAAACATGAAAAGGAAACTTTTGAAGCTGTTGTTGAAGCTAGAAACAAAGGTTTAGGAGCTCAAACTATTAATGAAAAGGTTGAAGCTGATGAACAAATGAGTTCTGCTTTAGGAAGATTATTAGCTATTTCAGAAAGTTATCCTGAATTAAAAGCTGATACAAGCTTTATTAAATTACAAGAATCATTAAATGAAATTGAAACTGAATTAGTAGGAGCTAGAAGATACTTCAATGCTACTGTTAAAGCTTATAACATTCTAATTCATACAATTCCAAGTAATATTGTTGCTGGTATCTTAGGATATAAGGATATTAAATTGTATGAAGCTTCTGAAGAACAAAGAAAGAATGTTACTGTAGATTTTTCAGAATAATAGAAAGGAAAATGATATGAAAAAGAAATTAATATTTGTTTTTATATCATTTTTTCTTTTGGTATTTCCATTTAGCGTAAATGCTACAACTGATGGTTTTACCATTACAAAATATGATGTAAAAATAATAGTAAATGAAAATAATACCTTAGATGTTACAGAAACTATTACAGCAGTTTTTGATCAATATGGAAAACATGGTATTAAAAGAGCTTTACCTACACATTCTACTTATAGAAGAAAAGTTGATGGTAGAGAAGTAGATATTAAACAAAAAGTTAAATATAAAAATATATCTATTAATGAAGACTATACAACAGAAACTGGTGACGGATATAAAACATTAAAGATTGGTAAATCATATAAGACATTAGATATTAATCAACCATATACATATATCATTAAGTATACTTATGATACTGGTGATGATATGATTGATGAGTATGATGATTTATACTTCAATCTTATTGGTACTGAATGGACTGCTAAAATAGAAGAAGCAACATTTACTATAGTTATGCCTAAAGAATTTGCGACTAGTAATGAAAAAGGTTCTTTAATAAACTTTTCTACTGGTTATTATGGAAATGCTTATAATAAAGGTGTTAATTATAAAGTAGATGGAAAAATGATTACTGGTTTTATAGAAGAAAAATATGATGGGGTAGCACTTAATGAAAGAGAAGGTTTAACTGTTAGAATTGAACTTCCTAATGGTTACTTTGTTGGTGCTAGAAAACATTATGATTTAACTCCTGTAATATTAGTAGGAACTATTCTAATACTTATTCTTATGATGCTAGGTGGACTTGCATTATTTGTGAAATTTGGTCTTAGAAAGAAGAAAACAATGGTTGTTAGATATACTGCTCCTGATGGAGTAGATCCAGCATTAGCAGGTTTCTTATATAAAGGTATTCCTGAATCAAATGATATAGTTGCATTAATAACTTATTTAGCTACTAAAGGTTATCTAAAGATAATTGATGATAAGGGTAGTAAATTTAAATTACAATTCTTAAAACCATTAGATGAAAGTGAACCAAACTATATTAAAACTACATTTAAAGGATTATTTAAGAAAGCAGATGAAGATGGTATAGTAACTAAGAAAGATTTAACAAATAAATTCTATACATCACTTAATACTGCATTATCACAACTAGGTAAAACATATATTATTTATGCTAAGAGTCATGATAGAGTTATAGCTTATAATATATTTATGGCTATCATATCATTCTGTTTTATATTAATACCTGTATCTGATGCATTATCATATAAAGTACATACTGTTTATGCTCCTTTATATGCTATATTCTGGGTATTAATACCAACAAATATAATACTTCAATTAGTATTAAGTATATGTACTAGAAAAAGAACTGATGAAGCAGAAAAGCTATATGCTGATGTAGCAGGATATAGAGAATTTATAGATAAAGTAGATGTTAATAAGATTAATACTTTAGTAGAAGAAGATCCTCAATTATTCTATAATGTTTTACCATATGCATATGTATTTGGTTTAACTAATAAATGGATTAAGAAGTTTGAATCTATTAAATTAGAACCTCCAACTTGGTATGAAGGTAATATTTATGATATTCATACTGGAGCATTTAGACTTCAAAGTTTAACTTCAGGATTAGATTCTATTACTGCATCTGCTAAAACAACAATGTCTAGTAGACCATACGAATCATCAGGTGGATCTGGTGGCTTCGGTGGAGGCGGAGGCGGTGGCTTCTCCGGTGGAGGAGGAGGCGGCGGCGGTGGCTCAAGCTGGTAATACCTCTAAATTAATAAAAGAAATAGATAATACATATGAAGTAATTAGATTTAAAGAACTTAGTAAAGTTATTAAATCTAATAAAGAATATATGACTTTAATAGATAAATTAAATAGTACTGATAACATTAACGATGTAATTGCTATCAGAAAAGAGTTATTTAAGTACGGTGATATTAAAGAATATATTGAATTAGAGAAACAAATAAGATTATTCTCTATGAGGCTTAGTAAAGAATTATCTAGTATAGTAGAAAAGCATACTTGTTAAAGTATGCTTTTTTTACTATAATTATTTTAGGTGAATTAAATGAGAGTTATTAGTGGATTATTAAAAGGAAGAAATATAGAAGGCTTTGATATAGAAGGAACTAGACCTACAATGGATAGAGTTAAAGAATCTATATTTTCAACTATTCAGTTTAGTATTAGAGATTCTATAGTTTTAGATTTATTTTCTGGTTCTGGTAACCTTGGTATAGAAGCAATTAGTAATGGTGCTAGTAAATGTTATTTTGTAGATAATAATAGAGTAGCTATTAATACTATTAATAAAAATATTAAGACATTTAATATAGAAGAAAATTCTATAATTATTAAAGATGATTATATGAATGCTCTTAACAATTTAAAGAATACTAAGTTTGATATAGTATTCTTAGATCCTCCATATAAAGATAATTATATTGATAAAGCAATTACTAAATTATTAGAATATAATATGCTTAATCCTAAAGCATTAATTATATGTGAATATGATAGAGATATTAATCATGAATATGATTCTTTAGAAGAACTAAAAACTAAGAAATATGGAGATAAATTCGTAACAATTTTCAAAAAAATTTAATAGTGTTATAATCTAAATGTTGCCCCATAGCCAAGTGGTAAGGCTCCGGACTCTGACTCCGGCACGCGTAAGTTCGAATCTTACTGGGGCAGCCATTTTTATGTGTTGATTTTAACATGCTAAAGTGTTATAATGATTTTACGATATAAGAGAATAAAAAGTAATAATTATATAGAAATAGGAGCTTTATTATGGCAACAAATAAAAAAGAAAAAATAGATTATGTTGAAAAAAATAGAAAGAAATATTTTTATAGATTTGTTAAAAGATCATTTGATATTTTCTGTTCTATACTAGGAATGTTATTAGTACTACCAGTAGCATTAGTTACTAAGATTTGTTATTTATGTACTAAAGATACTAAATCAATCTTTTATAAACAAAAAAGAATTGGTAAGTATGGAAAAATTATATATATTTATAAGTTTAGAAGTATGGTTTATAATGCTGATGAAGTATTAAAAGAATTATTAAAAGATCCAAAATATAAAAAAGAATGGGATAAGAATCAAAAGATTAATGATGATCCGAGAATTACTAAGATAGGTGGATTCCTTAGAAAGACTTCTTTAGATGAATTACCACAATTCATTAATGTATTTATAGGAGATATGTCTTTAATAGGACCAAGACCTTTAGTAGAAGGAGAATTAGATGCTCATCATGGAGATCATAAATTATATGAATCTGTTAGACCAGGTATATCTGGTTGGTGGGCTGCTAATGGAAGAAGTGCAACAGATTATGTTGAAAGACTAGAACTAGAAAACTATTATTGCAAAAATTGTAGTATCTGGTTAGATATTAAATGTATATTTAGAACAATAAAAGCAGTAATATTTAGAAGTGGAGCAAAATAGACTTAAATAGTCTATTTTTTTTTATATAAAAATATTGTGATATAAACAAATGTATGCTACGATTAAATTGTATTAATTATTCTAGCATGCGTTAATATGACAATTTGCGCGCGTACCGTTTATTTACTAAAGCTAGATAGTAAATTTGCATGACCGCGGGGAACACTTTCTATTAATAGATACGGGAGGTGTTTCCCGTTTTTTTTGTTTTTTAGGAGGTGATTTTATACATAGGTTAGCAAATATAATTAATACAAATATTATTCATTTATAGGAGGTTTATATGGAAAATGAAATAATTATTTTTGAAAATCAAAATATTAAATTAGAAGTTAATATGAAGGATGAGACTGTGTGGTTATCTTTAGATCAAATGTCACAATTATTTGGAAGAGATAAGTCTGTTATTTCTAGGCATATTAAGAATGCATTAGACGAGGAACTTAATAAATCAGTTATTGCAAAATTTGCAACAACTGCAGGAGATGGTAAAACATATCAAGTTGAATATTATAACTTAGATATGATTATATCTGTTGGTTATAGGGTAAAATCTAAAGAAGGTATAGTATTTAGAAGATGGGCTACTAGTGTATTAAAAGACTATATGCTTAAGGGATATGCTGCTAATGAACAAAGACTAAAGTATTTAGAGAAGACAGTTCAGTTAATTGATATAGCAGGAAGAATAGAAGAAGAGCTTCATGGAACTGAGGCACAAGATATTATTAAAGTGATTAATAATTATTCTAATGCTTTAAATCTATTAGATGATTATGATCATAGATCATTATCTAAACCTAAAGGAACAGTATCAGATGATATGATTACATACGATAATTGTTTAAATGTAATAGGATTACTTAGATTTAATAATGATAGTGATATATTTGCATTAGAAAGAAATAAGGGATTAAAGTCTATTATTGCTAATATTTATCAAACATTTGGTGGTAAAGATGTTTATCCGACAATTGAAGAAAAGGCTGCTAATTTCTTATATCTAATTATTAAGAATCATACATTTATAGATGGTAATAAAAGAATAGCTGCTACATTATTTATTTACTTTTTAGAGTATTATAATATTCTTTACAAGAATGAAAAAAGAGTATTAGATAATAATACTTTAGTAGCTTTAACTCTTTTAATAGCAGAGTCTAATCCTAAAGAAAAAAGTATATTAATTGATTTGGTAATGAACTTTTTAATAGACAAGTAATTGTCTATTTTTCTTTTCTTTAGTATAATTAAATTAGTATAGGAGGATAAATGAAGAATATACTTGTAACTGGTGGAACTGGATATATTGGTTCTCATACAGTAGTTGAATTATTAGAAAATGGAGATAATGTAATAATAGTAGATAATTTATCTAATAGTAAAATAGAGGTAATAGATGCTATTAAGAAGATAACTGGTAAAGAAGTTAAATTTTATAATATTAATTATTTAGATAGAAAAGAATTAGAAAAAGTATTTGAGGAAAATGAAATAGATTCTGTTATTAATTTTGCAGGATATAAAGCAGTAGGAGAATCTACTAAGAAACCATTAGAATATTATGAAAATAATGTTTCTGGTGCAATAGTACTTTTAGAAACTATGCAAAAGTATAATGTTAAAAAGTTTGTATTTAGTAGTAGTGCTACTATATATGGAGAACAATCTGTTCCAAAATATGTAGAAACTATGAATAGAGGTATACCATCTAGTCCATATGGTATGACTAAAGTTATGATAGAACAAATCTTAGAAGATTTATATAAAGCAGATAATGAATGGAGTATATCTGTTCTTAGATACTTTAATCCAGTAGGAGCTCATCCTAGTATGTTAATAGGAGAAGATCCAGAAGGAATACCAAATAATTTAATGCCATATATTCAAAGAGTAGCAGCAGGTAAATTACCAGAATTAACTATATTTGGTAATGATTATCCAACACCTGATGGTACTTGTTTAAGAGATTATTTACATGTAGTAGATTTAGCTAAAGGACATTTAAAAGCATTAGAAAATTTAAATAAAAAAGGATCTGGTATATATATTCATAATCTTGGAACAGGTAATCCAAAGAGTGTACTTGAAATGGTTAATACATTTAAAAGTGTTAATGGTATAGATGTACCATATAAGTTTGGCCCAAGAAGAGATGGAGATCTACCAGAATTCTATGCAGATCCATCTAAAGCAGAAAAAGAACTAGGTTGGAAAGCAGAAAAGACTTTAGAAGATATGTGTAGAGATTCATGGAATTATCAAAAGAATAAAATGTAAAAGATATGTCTTATGACATATCTTTTGTATTTTACTTTTTATTATAAAAATACTATAATATTATAAAGAGGAATGAGTTAATGAAAAAGAAATTTTCTGAAAATAAAAATAAAATTATTGATAGTATTAAGAATTTTAGTTTTAAGAAATTATTACATCAGATATTACACTTTATTAAATATAATAGAGTTTTTTTATCGTATGTAATACTTTCTTTAATTAGTTGTAAATTACTAAGATTATTTACTATAGAAGATGGTATTAATATTAAAGCATTTTTATTTGATTTATCAATTATATTATTACTTGGTAGTTTAGGTTATTTCTTTAAACCTAAGAATCAATTTAAATATTGGTTACTATTATTAATACTATATACATTTATAAATACAGTAAATGGTATGTATTATTTATTCTTTACATCATTTGCATCATTCTCATTATTAGAAACATTTGCACAAACATTTACTGTTAGTGATTCTGTAGTAGCTAAATTATCTTATAAGACATTTGTATATTTATTTATTTTAATTATTTATATAGTTCATAGAGAAATACTTAGAAAGAAAAGATATTATTTCACTGTGGAAAAAGTAGAGAAAAGAAAGAAAATATTACCTGCTGTATTAATAACAGGTGCTGCTATATTAGTTATTAGTGTTTGTATGCTTAATAAAACAGATTTATCTAGACTTAGAAAGCAATGGAACAGAGAATACATAGTTGAACGATATGGAGTACTTGTATATCAAGGAAATGATTTAGCACAAACTATTAAAACTAAATTAGATGCTACTTTTGGTAAAGATAAAGCAGCAGAAGAATTTATTAATTATTATAATAACAATACTAATCCAAAGAGTAATAATGAATATACTAATAAACTTGAAGGTTATAATGTAATTATTATTCACTTAGAAAGTATGATGCAGTTTTTAGTAGGTTTAGAAATAAATGGACAAGAAGTAACACCAAACTTAAATAAGTTAACAAGAGAATCAATGTATTTTGATAATTTCTATTCACAAGTAAGTGTAGGTACTTCATCAGATGCAGAGTTTACTTTAAATACAAGTTTATTACCAGCTCAATCAGGTACAGTAGCAGTTTCTTACTATAATAGAAACTATGTTTCTTTAGAAAAACTATTAAATGAAAAAGGATATTATACATTCTCTATGCATGGTAATAAAGCTAGTATGTGGAATAGAGCTAACTTACATGATTCACTTGGTTATGAAAGATTCTATAGTCAAGATGATTATGAAATAGATGAAGTAATAGGACTTGGTTTATCTGATAAATCATTTTTTAGACAATCTGAAGTTAAACTAGGAGAAATCAAAGAAATGGTTGATTCATCAGATAAATATAATAACTATATGGGTACTATACTTATGCTTTCTAATCATACACCATTTGAAGATCCATATTATCTTGAAGGAGAAGATACCTTTGATGTTAGATATCATACAGGACAATATGATGAAGAAGGTAATGAAATCATTTATGATTATTTATTAGATGAAAATGTAAAAACTATTGGTAGATATATAAGAAGTGTTCACTATGCTGATGAAGCACTAGGAGAATTCATGGAATATGTTAATACCCATGATGAATTTAATAAGACAGTATTTGTTATGTATGGAGATCATGCAGCACAAATAGGTAAATCAGAGTTTGCAGCATATAATAACTTTGATCCAGAAACAGGAGAGTTCTTAGATAAAACTAGTGAAAACTATAATAACTATGATTATTATTCAAATGAAGTATTTAAGAAAGTTCCATTCTTAATATATACTAAAGATGGATCTATTAAACCAAATACATATTCTTATCCTATGGGTATGATAGATGTATTCCCAACTATTGGAAATATGCTTGGTATTTATAATCAATATGCTTTAGGAAAAGATATCTTTGAAATAAAAGATGATAATACAGTAGTGTTCCCTAATGGAAACTTCTTAACAAAAGATGTATATTATTATGCAACATCAGATAATTATAAGATATTAGATCCTGATGCACAATTAAGTTCTGATTATGTAGAAGAACATAAATTATACTCAGAAGGTATTATTAAAGAATCAAATGATTTAATACTTTATAACTTAATAGAATATACAAAGGAATAAATATAATTTATTCCTTTTTTTATTCCCATATGTTTGACTTAAAAAGCCATATAATATATAATTATATATATACATAATATGTCAGGAGGATGGATTAAAATGAAAAAAATTACAGTAATAATTGCTACTCATAAAGAGTATCAAATGCCAAAGGATAATTTGTATTTACCTGTTCAAGTAGGTGCTGAAGGAAAGAAAGATTTAGGTTACACAAGAGACAATACAGGAGATAATATATCTACAAAGAATCCTTTTTTTTGTGAACTAACTGGTTTATATTGGGCTTGGAAAAATTTAGATTATGATTATTTAGGACTTGCTCATTATAGAAGACATTTTGGTTTAAAGAAAAAGAAATATAAGAAAATAGAAGATACATTAGATCATGTATTAACTAGAAAAGAAGCAAAAGAATTATTAAAAGATTGTGATGTAATACTTCCAAAGAAAAGAAAGTATTATATTGAAAACTTATATCATCATTATAAAAGTACTATGCATGTAGAAACTTTAGATGAAACAAGAAAGATTTTAGAAGAAAAATATCCAGAGTATTTACCTGAATTTGATAAACTTCATAAGAGAACTTCAATGCATGCATTTAATATGTTTATTATGAAGAAAGAAATATTAGATGGATATTGTACTTGGTTATTTGATAATTTATTTGAATTAGAGAAAAGAATAGATACTTCTAAGTATGATGCATTCCATGCTAGATTCTATGGAAGAATCTCAGAAAGACTTCTTGATGTATATTTAAATACAAATGGTATAAAATATAAAGAAATACCATTTATAGAAATAGAACATATAAATTGGATAAAGAAAGGATTTAGTTTCTTATTAGCTAAATTTTTTGGTAAGAAATATGGGAAAAGCTTCTAAAAAAAGCCCACTAATCTCCATAATAATACCTGTTTACAAAGTAGAAGAATTTTTAGATAGATGTGTTAAGAGTGTTACTAAACAAACATACAAACATCTAGAAATAATACTCGTGGACGATGGATCTCCTGATAATTGTCCAAAGATGTGTGATGATTGGGCTAAGAAAGATAAAAGAATAAGAGTAATTCACAAAAAGAATGGTGGATTATCTGATGCTAGAAATGCTGGTATTAGAGTAGCTAAAGGTGACTATATTGGTTTTATTGACTCAGATGACTGGATTGATAAAAAAATGTATGAAGTATTATATAAGAATATAGTTAAATATGATGCTGATATATCTTGTTGTGAATTATATAAGGGTTCTAGTAATCCTACTGAAAAAGAATTAAAAGAATACGATAATAAAGTTAAAACATATAATCAAGAAGAATATATGAAAATATTTTTTAAGATTGGAACTCAACAATGTGTGTATTATGCAGTTACTAAACTATATAGAAGAGAATTGTTAGAGGATAACTTATATCCTGTAGGATTAACTTCTGAGGATGTTGTTGGAACATGCAAAGTACTTTTTAAATGTAATAAAATAGTATCTGTTAATTATCCATATTACATTTACTATAAGAATGACAAGAGTATTACAGGTAGTAAGTTTTCAAATAATGACTTTCATTTATTAGAAATATGGGATAAAGTAGTAGATCTATGTAAAGATACTGAGTATGAGGATATGGCTACATTAAATAGAGAAAGAATAGATTATACTTTATTAATGAGAATGGCTGTTCAGTTATCTAATAAAGAAATAAATGAAAAATATGGTGATTATAAAAAAGAATTACTTGAAAGACTTAAAAAGAACAAGAAAAGATTATTAAAGTCACCAATACCAACATCTAGAAAGATAACTCTTAGATTATTACTTTTAAATTATAGATTATTTGTTAGTACATGCAAATTATATTTAAAGAGGTAAGCATATGAAGAATAAAAAGAATTTGATATGGATTATTTTATTTACTTTTATGCTAATGGTTTACTTTGAACCACAAATGTTTAAAGAAAATGCTTTTGATGGAGTAGAAACAGTAGATTTTGTATATAAAGTTCTAAAACTATTATCGTTTGGATTTGTATCTGTTCTATATCTAAAAGAAAATAAATTTAGAATATCTAATTTGTTATTAGCAATTGGTGTTTTACAAGCAATTATGCTTTTATCAACAATTCTATATAAGGGTGATATATCTAGATTTGCTGGTCCTGCAATTACTACTGTAACAATGTGTATGATTGCAGAACTATTAATAAAAAAGAAATTGTTATTTCAAGTTTTAGAAATAGTTAATTACTATTTCTTAATTTGCTTTATTTTGAATGTTATATCAATTTATCTAATTGATTATACTTTCTTTTGTTCATACACAAAAGTATATTTTTTAGGTATAGATAATAGATTTATATTTACATTTATTCCATGGATTTTATTTGAAGGGTTAGTTAGTTTATACAAAAAAGATACTATCGGAATAAGATGGAGAATAGTATTTTGTTTATGTGAATTAACATTAATATATACTTTCTCAGCAAGTGCAATGTTAGTATTATTTATATATGCACTTATGATGTTTAATTATAATTTTAAGATAAGACTTGATAAATTAATATTTGCAGGTTATCTAGGAGCTAATATAGCAATAGTAATATTTAAGATTCAAAAGATCTTTAAACCACTTATTGTTTTAATTGGAAAAGATATAACTTTTGCTGGTAGAACTTATTTATGGGATGGAATAATAAAACAATTTCCAAAATATCCTTTAATCGGAAGAGGAATGCAATCTGTTAAATATGATAAAACATTTTTCTTTAATACATCTGGTGCATATCATTTAGAGTGTTGTAGAGTTATACATGCTCATAATTCACTTATGACTTTATTATATAGAGGTGGATTATTATCAGTATTTATTTATCTTGGAATTATATATGCTTCACTAAAAAGTATATATGATAATTATTTAAACAAGTACGCAAAAATATTATTAGTATCATTATTAGCAATTCTAGCAACATCTATATTTGACACAATGGATTTTGCAGGATTATATTTTATAATTGCTTTAATAATTAATATAAGCCTTATAGAAGTAAAAAAAAACACATAATTAAATGGAGGTGAGAGAAAATGATAAAAACATTAAAATATATCGTTAGAAGTATTGAAATTTACTTTAGATATTTTTTAAGTATTATTTTTAGAATTTTCCCTATTAATCCAAAAAAAATAGTTGTTTGTTCATACTTTGGAAATGATTATGGTGATGGAGCAAAATATATTATTGATGAATTATTAGATGATGATAAATATACAATAGTATGGGCATTAAAAAAGAATTTAATGAAAAATAATCATTTACCTAAGAATGTAAAACCTGTGAAGTATAATTCTTTAGCAATGCTTTTTGAATTATCTACTGCTAAAATCTGGATAGATAATGCAAGAAAAGTTATATTTCCATTAAAAAGGAAAAATCAGTTTTATTTTCAAATATGGCATGGGCCAATATCATTTAAAACAATTGAGTTAGATACACAGGAAACTTTAACAAAAATATATATTAAAAAATTATTAATTGACAATAAAAATATAGATTATATGGTATCAGGTTCTAAATGGACAAATGAAAAATGTAGAAGTGCATTTGGATATACAGGTAAAATAATGGAATGTGGAAATCCAAGAAATGATATTTTATTTCAATCTGATTCATATAAAGAAATTAATAAAAAAGTGCATTCTTTTTTTAACATTCCTGACAACAAGAAGATTATTCTATATGCCCCAACATTTAGAAATAGTAGAGAGATTGATATTTATCAATGGGATTACAACTTGATTATGAACAATTTTTGTAAAAAGTTTAAAGAAGACTATGTTTTCTTAGTTAGACTTCATCCAAATATTGTTGATCAAGCTGAAAAAATGAATAATTATGGTGGAAACATTTTAAATGCAACCATTTATCCTGATATGCAAGAGTTATTAATTGCTTCTGATATATTAATCACTGATTATTCTTCTTCAATGTTTGATTTTGGAATGATTAATAAGAAATGCTTTTTATATGCTCCTGATGTTGATGATTATTTAAAAGAAAGACATTTTTATTTTGATATAAGAAAACTACCTTTTTCTTTATCTCAAAATATTGATGACTTTGTTAAGAATATTTCTTCATTTGATAGCAAAGATTATCAAAAAAAATTGGATACATTTTATAAGAAGATTGGAATCTTTGAAACAGGACATTCATCTGAAAGTATAGCAAATAGAATTAAGGAGATTTGTGATAAAAATGAAAAAAAATAAATTATTACAAAACACAATTTTTTTATACATTTTGACATTTAGTTCTTATTTTTTTAATTTTATATCTGTTCCATATTTAACTAGAGTATTAGGGCCATCTCTATTTGGTAAAGTTGGTTTAGCAATAGCTATTTCAACATATTTTAAATTATTATTTGATTTTGGCTTTATATTATCCGCTACAGAAGAGGTATCAAATAATCGTGAAGATAAAAAAAGAATTTCAAAAATACTTACATCTGTTAATATTTTAAAAATATTATTAATAGTAGTAGGTTTAATAGTTTTTGTTTTAATGATAGTTTTCTTTCCATCATTAAGAAAGTATAAGTTATTATATTTCCTATATTTTGTATATGTAGCTATAGATTGCTTCCAACCAGATTTTGTATATCGTGGTATAGAAGAAATGAAAATAATTACAATAAGAAATGTTTGTATAAAAGCATTTTTTACTGCATTAATATTCATTCTATTAAAAGATAAAAGTCAATATATGTTAATTCCTGTATTTAATATATGTGGTTCATTCTTTTCTTTAATTGCAGTTTATATACATGTTATAAAAAAATTGAAAATCAATTTTATAAAAGTTACAAAAGAAGAGGTAAAAGAAAGATTTAATAGTAGTAAAATATTCTTTTTATCAAGAATAGCTACAACAATATATGGAGCTACTAATACATTTATTCTAGGTATTATATATCCTACAGGTAATACACTTGGTTATTATACATCATCTGATAAAATACTTCAGGCAGGAAGATCAATGATGTCTCCAATATCAGATAGTGTATATCCATATATGGTTAAGAATAAAGATTTTAAATTAATTAAAAAAATATTGATTACATTAATGCCAATTATAACTGTATTTGGTGTTGTAGGATTTATATTTGCTAAGAAAATATGTATTATAGCATTTGGTTCTGAATATGCTGGATCTGCTATTGTATTAAGATATATGATTCCACTTATTTGGATGACATTACCAAGTTATATTTTAGGTTTTCCAACAATGACTCCGTTAGGATTAAAGAAAGAAGCAAATAATTCAGTTATTATTGGATCAATATATCAAATTGTTGGTATAGGAATTCTATATTTATTAAGAGTATTAAATCTACATAGTATTTGTATTTTAACAATTACTACAGAACTACTAATACTATTATTAAGAATATTCTATATTGTAAAGAATAGAAATAAGAAATAGTGCAGGGAGGTTTTATGAAGAAAATATTAACATATGGTACATTTGATTTATTGCATATAGGTCATATTGAAATATTGAGAAGAGCAAAAGAACTAGGAGATTATTTAGTTGTAGCTGTTTCTACAGATGAGTTTAATGCAATAAAAGGTAAAAAAGCATATTATAGTTATGAAGATAGAAAGAAAATTCTTGAAGCTATTAAATATGTTGATTTAGTTATTCCTGAGGAAAAATGGGAACAAAAAAGAGATGACGTTATTAAATATGGAATCGATACAGTAGTTATGGGTTCAGATTGGGAAGGCAATGAAAACTTTGAATGTTTAAGAGATATTTGTAATGTTGTTTATTTACCACGTACTGAGGGTATTTCTACAACAATGATTAAGAATGATTTAGGTGATAAAAAACTAAAATAAAGGTATTAATAAATGAAAAGTAAAGAAAGAATAGAATATTTGGATATTGCAAAAGGTATAGCAATTTTACTAATAATTATGGGACATATGAGTCTTAAACATGTGAATTCAGTTGTATTTACATTTCATGTACCAATATTCTTTATTATTAGTGGATACTTTTTTACTAAAAAATACAATTATAAAGAGTTATTGAGTAAATTATTTAAGACATTAATTGTTCCTTATTTGGTAACTTGCTTACTAATAATAATATTTATGTTTTGTAGAAAAATGATATCGGGGGGGGTCAATAGTTTATTATTCTCCCAAATATATAATCAAATATTAGCTTCATTATATGGTAGTGGTCTTACAAGTTATTATTTCCACATATGGCCTATAGGAGCCATTTGGTTTTTATTATCATTATTTTGGTCAAAAATAATATTCAATTTTTTAATAGATAAAAAATATAAATACATATATATAATTTTAATATTTATTCTTGGTATTATTAGTAAAAAAATAATTTGGTTACCATTTAGTATCCAACCAGGAATGACATGCTTATTATTTTTATATATTGGTTATTTAGCTAGAAGATTAGATTTATTTAGAATATTTAAGATATGGCATTTATTAGTATTCTTTCTTACAACAGTATTGGTTATATTAGTTAATTTCAAGCTGTATAGATGGGGATGTATGAGTTTAGTATCAAATAGTTTTACTAATATTCCACTTAATATATTAGGTGCTATATCAGGAAGTTTCTTTACAATAACTATTTCAAAATATTTATCTAAATCAAAAATAATATTAAAAGTATTATCTTTCTTTGGAAAACATTCATTAATTGTATTATGTTTTCATTTATTAGAAATGAAAACTATTCCTTTTTTAGATTTAGCAGGATTAATTACAAGTAATTATTATTTAAAATATTCTATTTTATTTTTAATAAAAATTATATGGGCTTCGCTATGTATTCTTGTAGTAAAGAAAATACCTATATTTAGAAGATTATTTTCTTTAAAATCATAGTAAAAGGAATATATCATTGTTTGACTTGTAATATTGAAAAGTATATAATTATTATTGCGACTATTAATAATTATAAAAGTATAAATATAAATTTTAGAGGTGAATTTAATGGAAAAAGATTCAAAAAAAATTAAAATTTTAACAATTACACCAGGATTAAATGTGTGTGGTGGAATAGAAAGTTATGTAATGAATTATTATCAAAAAATACATAATGATATTCAAATGGATTTCATTACTCATGATATTTCTGATTACACATATAAAAATATGATTGAAAAGAATGGTGATAACGTGTATGTTTTCCCTAAGATAGGATTAAATATACTTAAATCTGAAAAGATAGTTGATCAATTCTTTAGTGAACATCATGATTATGATATTGTTCATTGTCATATGGCTAATGCTGCATTTTTATATCTTAAGTATGCTAAGAAATATGGTATTAAAGTTAGAATAATACATAGTCATCAAAATAAGTATGCTGATAAATTATCACATGCTATTAGAAATGTTCCTCTTGTTAAAGTTGGAGTAGGATATGCAAATACTTATTTTGCTTGTTCTAAACTAGCTGGTGATTTCTTATTCAAAAGAAAAAAATATTATTTAATCAATAATGCCATAGATGCAAAAAGATTTAAATATGATCCTAATATGAGAAATAAAATGAGAAAAGAACTAGGTATTGAAGATGATTGTTTCTTAATAGGAAATGTGGGTAGATTAGTTCCACAAAAGAATCAAATATTCTTAGTAGATGTTTTCTCATTAGTATGTGAAAAAATAAATTCTAAATTAATCTTAATTGGTGAAGGTGATTTAGAAAAAGAAATAAAAGAACATATTAAAGAATTAGGTATTAAAGATAAAGTTATTATGCATCCACCTGTTGATAATATTGAAGATTATTATCAAGCAATGGATATGTTTGTTCTTCCATCATTATATGAAGGGCTAGGTATTGTTAATATTGAAGCACAAGCTTGTGGACTTAAGACAATAGTATCTGATAAAGTTCCGGATATTGCTAAAATATCTGATCTATTATCATTTGTTAAGTTAAAAGCAAGTGAACAAGAATGGGCTAATGAAATACTTAAGAATGTTAAATATGATAGAAAAGAACAAAAAACTATATTAGCTGATAGTGGTTATGATATAGATAAAGAAAGTGAAAAATTATTAGATTTATATAAAAGTTTAGTATAAAAAAGAAGGTTTGTTATGAAAAAAGTTTTAGTTGTTGGATTTACTGAGAATCCTGGTGGAATAGAAAATGTTGTTATGAATTATTATAGAAACTTTGATAGAAAAGAAGTTCAATTAGACTTCTTATATTCAACAGATTCTATAGCATTTGAAAAAGAAATTAATGATATGGGCGGTAAAACATATCATATATGTTCTAAACATTCAAATATGTTTAAGCATAAAAAAGAATTAAAAGAATTCTTTAAAGAACATGCAAATGAATATAGTTCTATTTGGGTAAACTTTTGTAATATAACAAACTTAGATTATTTTAAATTAGCTAAAAAATATGGAATAAATAAGAGAATTATACATGCGCATAATTCTCAAAATATGGGTTCTAAATTAAAAGGAATACTTCATAAGATCAATAAACTATTTATTGCATCTTATGCTACTGATTATTGGTCATGTTCTGATGATGCAAGTGATTGGTTCTATACTAAAAAAATAAGAGATAAAGTTTTAGTAGTTAAAAACTCTATTGATTTAGATAGATTTAAATATGATTCTAATACTGATAAAAAATACAGAAAAGAATTAAATACTGAAAATAAATTTGTTATAGGTAATGTTGGTAGATTACATTTTCAAAAAAATCAAATGTTTTTACTAGATGTATTTAATGAAATTAAAAAAGTTGAACCTAATGCAGAACTATTATTAGTTGGTGAAGGCGAAGATAGAGAAAAGATTACTAATAAGATAAATGAACTAGGTCTTAATGATTCAGTTCAAATGCTTGGTGCTAGAGATGATGTGCCTGCATTAATGAGTTCAATGGATGTATTCTTATTTCCGTCAGTATTTGAAGGATTAGGATTAGTTTTAGTTGAAGCAGAAGCAATAGGATTACCTATAGTAGCAGCTTCAGATGATATTCCACATGAAGTTAAAATGTCATCTAATTTTACATTTGTATCATTAAATGACTCATTAGATAAATGGAGAGATGAAGTATTAAAGTTTAAAAATACTAAGAAAGAAGATAATACTAAATCACTTCAAGAAAATGGATATGATATTAAATTAGAGGTTAAAAAAATACAAGAATTATTATAGGAGGATATATGAGATATTTTGTTATAGAAGGAACACCTAATGGTGAATATAATGCTACTAATAAAGCAAGAGAAGACGTTGAAACAATTCTTACAAAAAATGGTGTAAAACCATTATATATATCATCTATAAATGGTATTCAAACTAATAAGTTAATGAAATGGAAACAATTTTTTGCTTATAGAAAGAATACTAAGATATGGGATAAAGATTTGAGTAGTATGAATAAAGGGGATATTGTGTTTATTCAATATCCATTAACAAATACTACTACTAATCTTGATAAAGTAATTAATAAATATAAAGAAAAAGGTGTTATATTTGTTGCTATAATTC
Organism: Bacilli bacterium; assembly: GCA_017553685.1. Taxonomy (GTDB): domain Bacteria; phylum Bacillota_I; class Bacilli_A; order RF39; family UBA660; genus RUG13038. Next base: position 63,643 of record JAFZKH010000002.1, read on the forward strand.
ATGATATGGATTCTTTAAGATATAAACCTGAAGTACAAGGTAATATGCTTTGTAAAAGAGTTACTAAAGAAGATAAAGTTTATCTTAATGCAATGAATTATGTAATTTGTCATAATTCATCAATGAAGAATGAATTAGTTAAATTAGGTAATAGTGAAGATAAACTTATTACGCTTGAATTATTTGATTATATTTTAGATTTTGAACCAAAGAAGTTTAAAAGAACAAAGAATGATCCTGTAATTATAGCAGGAAATTTGTCACCTTTTAAAGCTAAATATTTAGCATCTTTAAAAGATCTTGGCGTTAACTTTAATTTATTTGGAGTAGGTTATACTGATGAAATGGGTGGACCTACAATTAACTATAAAGGTAAGTTTAAACCAGATGAGTTATTAAACCATTTAGAGGGTGGTTTTGGCCTTGTTTGGGATGGTGAAACAATTGATACATGCAGGGGAGGATTTGGCGATTATTTAAGATATAATAACCCCCATAAAGTGTCATTATATCTAACTGCAGGAATACCTGTTATTGTATGGAAAGAATCAGCCTTAGCTAGTTTCATAACAAAGAATAAACTAGGTATTGTAGTATCAAGTTTAAATGAAATAAAAGAAAAAATAGAGAAGTTATCTGATAAAGAATATGATGAAATGTTAAAGAATATTTCTAAAGTATCTTCAAAAACTAAAAATGGAGGATTCTTAACAGATGCTATTAATAAAGTAAAGGAGTAAGATGATGATTTATTTACTTGCGATATTATTATTACTAATATTTGTTGGAAGTATATTTGCTAATAGAAAAGATATATCTGCACCAGCAGTTGTATTCTCATTTGGATTTGCATTTCAAGCTTTTTGGGCAGTTTTATATCATAAAGCATGGAGATTGGATTTACATTTAAATACTTTCTTAGTTTTATTCTTAGGTGTATTAGAATTCTTCTTAGTAACTATGCTTGTTAAGTTTATTGCTAACAAGATTAAACCAAGAGAATATAAAACTAAACCATTTGTAATGCAAGAAGTTAAAACTAATAAAGTATTTGAATGGATATATTTAGGTGTATCAATATTAATTTCATTAGTATATTTATACTACTTAGTTAGAGCAGTAAATGGTACATTTACTAGCATAAAATCTATTATGCAAGCTATATCAGATTATGATATATATTTAAAATTCTCAGATGAATTTGATAATGATATTCCATTTATTATTAAGAACTTAAATTTAGCAGTTATATATTCTGGATATTGGTTCTTATATGTAATAATTAATAATTACTTTTACAATAAAAAGATTAGATTAGTACAAATATTAGTATTTGTTTCTGCTTTATGTGCAGCATTAATATCTGGATCTAGAACTCCAGTTATTATGATGGCAATAGCAGGTGTTTGTTATTATTTAATACTATTATTTAAAAAGAAAAGTTATAAGAACTTATTTACTAAAAAAATGTTTATATATATGCTTATTCTTGGAGTGGCTGCTATTGGACTTTTCTTTCCAACAGCTAAGCTTTTAGGAAGAAAAACTGATTCAAAACCACTTGATTATTTATCAATATATTGTGGTGCTGAAGTTAAAAATTTAGATACTTATCTTCAAGAAAGAAGATATTTATATAAATATGAAACTTATGGAAGTCAAACAATGTATAATGTTATACAATTTGCTTCTGAAAAACTACATATAAAAGGTTTAAAAGCATATAGATTAGACCTTCCATTTAGAAAAGTAGATAATATTGATTTAGGTAATGTTTATACAACATTTTATGCATATATTTATGACTTTGGTTATGTTGGATTATTTATATTTGTATTTATAATGGCAGCAATATGTGCATCATTATATGAATATATTATAAGAATAAGAAAACTAGATAAACCAAAATTAAGTGTACTAGTTTATGGAGTATTCTTCGGTTGTTTAATACTATCATTCTTTAGTAATAAATTTTATGAAGAATTATTCTCACCAGTATTTATTAAAAAGATAATTACTTGGATTGCATGTTCACTAGTTTTTTGTCATTTAGATCTAAAAAAGATCTTTAAAAGAAATTAAATCTATAAAGGAGTAGAAATGAAGAAACCTAATGTAAAAAAGAATTACATTTACAATTTGATATATCAAGTAGTAGCAATTATTCTTCCAATAATTTCTACTCCTTATATATCTAAAGTACTAGGTGCTAAAAATATTGGTATATATGGTTATACTTTATCTATATCTGCTTATTTCGTATTGGCAGGTACACTTGGTATGACTTTATATGGTCAAAGAGAAATAGCTTATTTACAAAAAGATAAAGAAAAATATAGTAAGGTATTCTTTGAAGTATTTTTCTTAAAACTAATTGTAATGAGTTTATCAGCATTAGTATTTTTTATATTCTTTGTAAAGGGTAATAATCATTATAATTTATTTTATAAAATTCTTTTATTAGAATTACTTGCTAATGCACTGGATGTTAGTTGGTTCTTCCAAGGATTAGAAGAATTTAAGAAAACCGTTATTAGAAATTTAATAGTAAAAATAGTAAGTGTTGCTTGTATATTTATATTTGTTAAAGAAAAGACAGATTTACCAATATATTTCTTAATATATGTACTTTCTATATTAGTAGGAAACTTAACATTATGGATATCTGTCCCTAAATATGTTTGCAAAACTAAAGTTGAGTTTAAAAATATATTTAGACATTTACCACCAACATTTATTATGTTTATACCTCAAGTAGCTATTCAGGTATATACTGTACTAGATAGAACTATGATAGGTAGAATAATAGAAGATAAGACACAAGTTGGTTATTATACTCAAGGTGAGAATCTTATTAAATTATTATTAACTATTATTACATCTCTTGGAACAGTAATGCTTCCAAGAATAGCAAGTTCATTTGCAGAAAAGAATTATGATAAGATTAGAGATTATATTTATAAAGCATTTAATTTAGTATTTTTACTATCATTTCCAATGATAGCAGGAATAGTATTAGTAGCAGATATATTTGTTCCAAAATTCTTTGGACCAGGTTATGATGGAGTTGCTATTATAATGAAAGTTATATCTCCAATATTATTATTTATTGGTATGAGTAATGTAATAGGTATGCAATATTTATTACCAACTAAAAGGCAAAAAGAATTTACTACATCAGTTATAGTAGGAGCTTGTGTTAACTTTGTTATTAATTTAATTCTTATTAGAAAATATGCAGCAGTAGGAGCAGCAATAGGAACTGTTATTGCTGAAGCAATGGTTACACTTGTTCAAATGATATTTGTAAGAAAAGATTTAAAGATTATTCATATATTTAAAATTGGAATTCACTATGTACTTCCAACAGTTATAATGACTGTATGTTGTTTCTTACTTAAAAGACAAGTTGGAACATCTGCTAAAGCAATTGTATTAATTGCAGGCTTTGGTGTATTTGTTTATGGAATATGTTTATTATTCTTTAAGAATCAATTCGTAATGGATACATTAAATAGTTTAATTAATAGATTTAAAAAGATCATCAAAAAATAGGAGGTAGTTTTATGTATGATTATTTAATAGTAGGAGCTGGTTTATTTGGTGCTACTTGTGCTAATTTACTTGCTAAAAAAGGTAAAAAGGTATTAGTAATTGATAGAAGAAATCATATTGCTGGTAATGTTTATACCGAAAAAGTTGAAGGTATTAATGTTCATAAATATGGAGCACATATTTTCCATACTGATTATAAAGATGTATGGGATTATGTTAATTCATTTGTAGAATTTAATAGATATACTAATTCACCAATTGCTAGAATTGGTAATGAAGTATATAACATGCCATTTAATATGAATACATTTTCTAAAATATGGGATGATGTATTTACTCCAGAAGATGCAATGAGACATATAAATGAAGAAAAGAAAGAAATAACTGGTGAACCAAAGAATCTTGAAGAACAAGCTATTTCTTTAGTAGGTAGATCTATTTATGAAAAACTAATTAAAGGTTATACTGAAAAACAATGGAATAGAGATTGTAAAGATCTTCCTGCGTTTATTATTAAGAGATTACCTGTAAGACTTATCTATGATAATAATTACTTTAATGATAGATATCAAGGTATTCCTATGGGAGGATATACTCTTTTAGTAGAAAAGATGTTAGAAGGCATAGAAGTAAGATTAAACACAAACTTCTTTGATAATAAAGAAGAACTTATGTCTTTAGCAGATAAAGTTATTTATACAGGACCAATTGATGAATACTTTGATTATTCTCTTGGTAAACTTGAATATAGATCACTTAAATTTGATACTAAGATTTTAGATCAAGTTAATTATCAAGGAAATGCAGTAGTTAACTATACTGGTCATGAAGTTGAATATACAAGAGTAATTGAACATAAACACTTTGAATTTGATTCAACTAGTCCAAAGACAGTTGTAACATTCGAATATCCATCTGACTATGAAGAAGGAATGGAAAAATATTATACAATTAATGATGATAAGAATAATGCATTAGCAGAACAATATAGAGAACTTGCATCAAAAGAAGAAAAGACAATCTTCGGTGGAAGACTTGCTGAATACAAGTATTATGATATGGACGATGTAATAAAATCAGCATTTGATTGTGTAGAAAAACTTTAATAATAAAAAGCCCTTAAGCCGGGCTTTTTTTTGTTTGCTATCTTTACATAGATTTGAATATATTATAAAATTTATATAGGTGAATCGTATGGGTAAAGATATTAGTAGTAATAAAGAAAAAACAATTATTTATAGTTTTTATGCAATTAGATTTTTGTTTTTTGCTTTTATATTTATTCATCATACTGCAAAACTAGTTAGAATACCTATAATAGACCAATCTGGTTTGGCTGTATCAGGTTTTCTAATAATGAGTGGATTCTTATGTGGATATCTTTATATAAATAAATACAATAAAATAAAAATTAAAGAAATGTTTGAATTTACTTTTAAAAGATTTAAAAAATTCTATCCACTACATGTATTAACTTTAATTTTATCAATAGGTTTATTTGGTTATTTTAATATATCAACAATGCCAGCATTGTTTGATTTTATAAAAAAGTTTTTGACAAATCTATTTCTAGTACAAAGTTGGATACATAATATGGATTATTACTACTCATTTAATGGAGTTGTATGGTTTTTAAGCTCATATTTATTTTTAACTTTTCTAACAATTCCAATATTAAGGTTAGTGACATATATTAATAAAAAGAAGCATTCAAATATATATTGTATTTTACTAATCATAGTAATGTTTATTATGCATATGTTATGGTCGTATTTCATTGTAAAAAACAATCATGATCAAAGATATTGGCTTTATGTATTTCCACCTTCTAGAATATTTGAATATGTAATTGGAATTCTTCTTGGAAATCTAGTTGTAAAGTTGAATCATAATTATAAAAATGAAAAGTCTATATTTACTATACTTGAAGTTTTATCAATCATTATAGTATGTGCTTTTTGCTTTTTAGTTTCTGATTCATCATTTTTAACAATTTGGTCTTCTAAATGGGTTATTCCATTAATATTCTTTATAGGAATTTTTGGATTTCAAAAAGGATATATTAGTAAGTTTATTAGTTTAAAACCATTTGTTACATTGGGATCAGCATCTATGGTTATGTTTATAATTCATCAAGTTGTTGTAACATATGTATTATTTATTAATAGAAATCCTGCACATAAAAGACTTATGGCACTATATATGTTTATAGTAACTATAATTATTAGTTTATTAATTGAACGTTTAAGAAATAATAAAAACCATCAAAATTGATGGCTTTTTATTTTACACTTCTATACTTTGATAGGTTGAATGATATATCATTTTTTGATATAATCAAATATACAAAGGATAGGTGTTATATGAATAGATCAAGGAAGAGAAGAATCTCTAAGAAAAAAGTATTTTTATTAATCTTGATAATCATATTACTTGTTGGTGCTGGTGTTTGTTTATGGAAATTTGTTATAAATAAAGGTAGTGCTCCAAAAGGTAAGAAGATAACAGCTAAGTTAGAAGAAAAAGTAGATATAGTAGATATAGAATCTAAATCTAGACCATTTGCTATATCAATTAATAATACTCCTGTAGCAGTTAAAGTACAGGAAGGATTAAATAAAGCATTTTTAATTTATGAAATACCTACTGAAGGAAGTACTGCTAGATTAATTGCAGTATTTAAAGATGTAGAAGATACTAAAGTAGGTACTATTCGTAGTGCTAGACATAATATGTTAGATTTCTCATATGAATCTGATGCAATATTTGTTGCTTTTGGATGGAGTCATTATGCTAAAGATGATATGAGTGGAAGTCATTTAATAGATTATGTACAAGGTATTGTAGGAGAAGGTGGTATGTGGAGAGATAATCCAGAAAACCTAGACTCTGAACATACTGTATATTTACAAACAGAAACAGTTAAAAATTATGCTAAAGATAGTAAAGGATACGCATTAGAAAGTGCTAGTGCTTCTGATACAATATTACTTAACTATAATGTAATAGATGTAGATTTAAGTGATAAAGAAGGTGCAATGGTTGCTAATCATGTATCAATTGATTATGGATCAGTAACTAATGATTTTAATTATGATGCTGATACTGGTATGTATACTAGAATAGTTAATGATAGAGTAGCAGTAGATCATAATACTAAAGAACCATTTACTACTAAAAATATAATAGTTCAAAAAATTAAATATAATAGAGCAGATGATGGTTATTATTGGAATTTACATACAGTAGATTCTGGTGAAGGTTATTATATAACTAATGGATATGCTATTCCAATTAAATGGAGCAAATCTGATAGAAAAGCAAAAACTAAATTTACTAAATTAGATGGTGAAGAACTAGAAGTATCTGATGGAAGAACATATATTGAAGTACAAGTTGCTTCTAGAGATACAACAATAGAATAGGAGTTTAACATGAAAAAGAAAGAGAATAAAAAACCAACCAAGGATAAGAATAAGAGAAGTAAAAAGGTTGTTAGTAGAATTATAAATATATTATCTATTATAGTATTAGGAGTATTCCTATACTATATGTATAAATCTGATTTATTTCCTATTAAATATTTTAGAATAGCTGCTATTACATTAATAGCATTAGAAATAATATATACATTACTTTGTATTAATAAGAAAAGATCAGGTGTAATACTTAAAATATTTAATGTATTTGCAATACTGTTTATATTAGTAGAAGCCGCAGCTTTCTATTATGTATATAGAACAATTACATTCCTAGATACAAATTTAGGTAAGAATTATGAATTTGATGAATATTATGTAATTGCTAATGTATCATCTGAAATAAAAGATATAAAAGAAGCTGATGGTGGAGAAATATTCTATTATGTAGATACAGAACACTATAATGAATTAAAAGCTACACTTAAGAAGAAAACAACTGCTAAAATAGCTAAAACTGATACATTAGATGAATCATTAATGAAACTTAGTTATCCTGAAAATTTAGTTATATTAAATGCAGGTACATATCAATCTATAACTACTAATGATGAAACATATGCATCATATTTAAAAATAGTAGATACTATTAAATTTAGAATTAAAAAAGAAAAAGCAAAGACTCCTGATATTGATATTACTAATACACCATTTACTATATTCCTTAGTGGTATAGATACTAGAGGTGGTTCTTTAGTTAAAAGAAGTTTATCAGATGTTAACATGGTAATAGTAGTTAATCCAAATACTAGAACTATATTACTTGTTAGTATTCCAAGAGATTCATATGTACAATTACATGGAACTACTGGTAGAAAAGATAAGTTAACACATGCTGGAAGTTTAGGTGGTGTAGAACTATCTAAAGCTACAGTAGAAGATATGTTAGATATTAAGACAGATTACTATGTTAGAGCAAACTTCCAAGCAGTTATGAACTTAGTTGATGCTGTTGGTGGAGTAACAGTTTATGAAGATGCAACAGATAGAAGATTCTCATGTTGGACAGATAGAAGATGTTGGATTGAACCAGGAGAAAATAATCTTAATGGACAATGTGCTTTAGCATTTGCTAGAGAAAGATATGAATACTGGGATGGAGATATGCAAAGAAATAGAAACCAACAAAAAGTTTTAAAAGCTATTGTTGATAAAATGACTTCATCTACAACATTAATTGTTAATTATAGTAGTATTTTAAAATCATTAGATGGAACATTTGAAACATCTATGTCAACAGAAGAAATAACTTCACTTGTTAAATTCCAAATAAATGATATGAGAGGTTGGACATTTAAATCTCAAAACATAACTGGTGGAACTGGTAGAGAACAAACTTACTCTGGAGGATCTACACCATTATCAGTTGTATATCCTAGTCAAAAGACTATTAACGAAGCAAAAGATGCTATAGCAAAAGTTCTTGCTGGTGAGTCTCTTGATGAAGAAGAAACTACTGAAGAATAATAAATAAAAAGTTTTACAATTTGTAAAACTTTTTTTATTTGTTTCATGATATAATGAAAGTAGGAGGTACTCTTATGAAAAAGAAGAAAATATTAGATATTATTGTAATGGTATTTTTAATATTAAATCCATTAATAGATTTATTTGGATGTTTTCAAGATAAGTATCTAAATATTCCTGTTTCAATTAATTATATTATCAGAGGATTATTTTTCCTAGGAATATTTATCTACTTATTTACTAAGAAAGATAATAGAAAGATGTTAATAGTATTTTTAGTATATTTCTTACTAGCTATATCATCGTATTTTATGAGAGGTTTAAATCTATATGAAGAGTTAGTAAATATATTAAAGATATTCTATTTACCTATAATGATGATATTCTTTGCTAAATATAGAAATGAATATATAAATGATAGATTTATATTAGATACTTATTTCTTATATATAGTTACATTTATTATCATGTATATATTTAAAGTTAATAAAGATTATTTAAATACTATTGGTGTTATATTAGTAGGTCTTCTTCCTATAACACTTAACTATGTTATAGAAAGTAAGAACTATATATTAAAAGTAGTATTTGGTTTAGCATTAGCTCTTAGTATTTATTTAATTAGTACTAAATTAATAGTACTTGGAGTATTCTTAGTAACACTATGTACTTTATTTGGTAAATATAAATATGAATTTATTTATAATGGTTTTAAAAAGAAATTAAAAGTATTATTAATATTCTTAGCATTTATTGGAGTATTTGCATTACTAGTTAGATTTTCACCATTCTATACTAATGTTAAAACTCAAATAATAGGACTAAATATTCATAGTTTTAAAGATGTATATAAACTAAGAACAATTGATAGATTTGTATTCTCTGGTGGTATTTCTAGAGTAGATAATGTTATGGGACCACTTTTAAAACATGGTTATAATAATATTATGTATGGTATTGGTAAAACAGGTATAGTTAAATATACAGGTATAGATATATTTGATATATTTGCTACTACTGGATTATTTGGTGGAGTAATATTTATTATTATGTTTAGTTTCATTCATAGAAGAACTGAACTTAAGAAAGTATATTATTTCTCATATTTAGTATTTGTTATTACATCTATATTTATTGGATCAGTATTAATATATCCATCAATATCGTTAATAATGTCTACATTATATTTAGTTTCTTATAATTCAAATGATTTTATTAAAAATAAGAAATAAAACACTTTATTTTATTAAATATATTTGTTAAAATGTTATATACAAGAAAAGAATCTAAACATGACTTTTTGTCATGTTTAGTTTTGTCTTACATAAAAATCAGGAGGGTATTATGAGCGAGAGAATTTATGTATATGTAACAACTGAAAAAGATTATAAGAAAGTATTTAATGAAGGTATATGTTTTTTAAATCAAGATTTTAGTATGGATAAGGACTTTGAATTAGTAAGTGAAGATGATTTACCATTATTCTTGCAAAGTATAAAATCAAGTGAAACAGCATATGTTATTAAAGTGCCTGAAGAATATATGCAAGTAATAGTAAAAGATAATTTAAGAATCTTTCCATATCCAATACTTTTTGAAAGACAAATGTTTGATCAAAAAAGAAGAATAGTAGATTTCTATCCAGTTTTAGTTCCTGCATTAATTTCATTTATGTATAGTGAAAAGATAGGTATTATTTGTAATCCAAATTATAGTATTAATTTTAATCCTAATGGATTAAAATATACTAAAGGACAATTAGATAGTGTTAAATCTAAAGCACCAAGATATCTTAAAGATTATGAAAAGAGAAATAATGAAGATTCAGTTACTTTATATTGTATTGATAAAACAAATCAAACTTGGGGTATGTTAAAAAAAGTATATAATGTTGATGATTCTATTAATCCTTTTCCTTTAACAGAATTACCTTCTGTAACATTTGAACCTTCAAAGGAAAAGAAAAAGGGATTAAATAATAATAAAAAAGGTAAAAAAAAGGAACAATTTTATGAAGAATAAAATTGTTTTTTTAGTGGAATTATTCTTTTTATAGTTAATAAAATACTAAAGGGGGTAATAATATAAAAAGAATAATTAAATATATAATAATTGCTTTAATAATAGGTATTATAGTAGGATTTACTATTATTAATAATAATAAAAAAGAAGATGTAGTAGAAATAAAAGAAGAACCTATAATAATAGAGAATATTGAAAAAATGGTTTATTTAATAGATAAGAAGAACTCTAATGTAGATGAATTATTAAAAGATAATATAACTATTAAATATGAAACTGTTTATGTATGTGAAGAAGAGTCTACTATTGAAGAAGAAATTGTTGAAGAAGATATAGTAGAGGAAGAAATAAAAGAGGAACCAGTTATAGAAGAACCTAAATGTAAAGGTATAGTAGATAATAAATATTATGATGATAATTATAAATTAAGAGAAGAATTTACTGTTAAAGATGGTAAAGTATATTATGGTAATAATAAAGGACTTCATTTAGTAGATGGCATAAGATATTATTTTGATTTTAATGATGGGCATTTAGTTAGATCATCTATTAAGAGTGTAATAGACATATCTTCTTGGCAAGGTGATATTGATTTTGATAAGTTAAAAGAAAGTAATTTAGTAGATGCAGTAATAGTTAGAGTAGGCTATGGAACAACAAATTCTAAATGTGGTTTAGATAATAAGTTTGAAAGAAATATAAAAGAATTAAATAGAGTAGGTATTCCATATGGAATATATATCTATGGATATGCTAATAATGAATATAGTGCTAACATAGAAGCTAACTTTGTATATGATATGATAAATAAGTATAATGTTAATCTTAGTTATCCAGTATTCTATGATGCAGAATTAAGAACATATAATGGCATTTCTTACACTAAAAGTATATATACTAAGGTAATTAGTGCATTTACTTCAAATCTTGAATCTAAGGGCATTAAAACGGGTGTATATGGCAATTTATATATGCTTACTAAAGGATCACTTAATGATCCCTTTATTAGAAGTAAAACTATATGGGTAGCTCAGTATTATAATAAGTGTCAATATGATGGAGATTATATTGGATGGCAATATTCCTCAAATGGTAATATACCTGGGATATCTGGAAGAGTAGATATAAATATTTTTAATTATTAATGTAAAATTTTAAAAAACTTAACCCATTTACTTAGATATATGATATTATAGTATATGTATGATAAAGGTGGTTGTAAGATGAAAAAATTAGATAAAATTATTTTATTTTCTGTATTCTTTTTATTAGTAGCTATTATAGTATTAATGGTTGTTATGTTAGTTCAAAAAGGTAGAATTTATTTAGGTAGAAATATCGTATATGAAAATGTAGTAGAAGAGAAAAAACTTATTAGTGAAAATATAGTATTTTTAGGAGACTCTATTACTGAATTCTATGACTTAGATAAATATTATGATGATTATTATCATGTACAAAGTGGTCATAGTGGAGATAAAACATATCAAATACTAGATAATATGTATGAAAGAGTATATAGATATAATCCATCAAAAGTATTTATTATGCTTGGTATTAATAACTTAGTATATGATGGAGCATCAGCAGAAGAAGTAACTAATGATATTAAAGAAATATGTGAAAAAATAAAAGATAGAAATAAATATACAGAAATTTATATAGAATCTATTTCTCCATATTCTAATGTATGGAAAAATGAACATGATAATAATGCTAGATCTGCTGAAGAAGTTAATCCTAAAGTAGTAGAAGCTAATAAAATACTTAAAAAGTATGCTAAAGATAATAATTATACTTATATAGATATATATGATGAACTTGCTAATGAAGAAGGTATATTTGATTCTAAATATACTGATGATGGTCTACATCCTAATGATGAAGGATATAAACATATAACAGAAAAATTAACTAAATATATGAAATAAGAGTTTTAATAAAACTCTTTTTTTGTTATAATTAATACATAAAGTAGTGGAGGATTAGTATGCAAATATATGATTTTATAGATATAAAGCATCAAGTAATCGCTGGTATTAAAAATCCATATTTAAATATAGAGGGAATATGTACTAAAAAAGATGTAGATTTTGTTGTAATAGAAGATGGGGAAGAAATAGAATTTGAAAGACCAAAATCTAAATATGAAAATGGATTTTATGTAAAAGCTAAACTTAGAATGGATTCTAAATATATTAAAGTATATGTATTAGATGGTTCTAAAAGGTTATTAATATTCTCAGGTAAAATGAGTGTATTTAATAGAATGGAACATAAAGTAGAATTACTTGTTACAAGTATTTATATCTTCTTAAAAGTATTTTTTCCTACTTTTGGTGAAGGTATTAAATATTTATGGAAAAAACATAGATTATTAACTCCATTTAATCTATGGGGTAAATATATTAAAAAGTTTAATAAAATATTAAAAGAAAAATATAATATAGCTTTAAAAGAACATGAAGAAATATATGATTAATGAGGTTAATATGAAAAAAAGATTATCTAATTTTGAACTTATGAGAATTATATCAATGTTCTTTATAGTATTATGGCATTTTCTATTATTTGGAAAAATGGAAGAAGGGACACTTGGTTTAACTCATAATGTAATTATTTTATTAAAAGCAATTACATTAGTACATGTTAATTCATTTGTTTTATTAACAGGTTATTTTAATTATGATAAGAAATTTAAGTTATCTAAAGTAATTAAAACAAATAACTCTATGTGGTTTTATAGTGTAGTTTGTTTACTTATTTTAATGTTTGGATTCTCAATTACATTTTCTAAGTTTTATACATTTAGAATGATGTTACCAATACCTAAATTTGATGAGTATTGGTTCTTAGTAGTATATATGCTTTTATATTTAATAAGTCCATTATTAAATATGATTATTAGAGAATCAGATAAAACTAAACATAAAATGATTATTATAGGTTTATTAATAATTACTTTATTAACTTATATAACAGGTAATGAATTTTATAATATTAATGGTGGATATTCATTATTTATGTTTATTGTTTTATATTTTATAGGATCTTATTTACATAAGTATCCAATTGAAACTAAAAGAAGTAAATTAATTATATTTTCAGTTATAGGATTTATTTTATTAGCAGTTTTAAATGCTTTATTATATAGAGCAGGATTAATCTTACAAGAATCATCAAAAGAATCAGTTAGATTCTATGCAGATGCAATAGTAAATGGTTTTACTGCTTATTCTAATCCATTTATATTACTTGGATCTATTATATATTTTATATTCTTTAGTGCTTTAAAATTTAGTAGTAAAGTAGTTAATTTCTTTGGTAAATATGTACTTGGTACTTATTTAATAACACAAAATACTTTATTATATACTAGAATTTATAAACCACTTGGATTTGCTATTGATTCATATAACTATAAACATATTTTAATAGCTATTGGATTATCTATTAGCTTTGTTATTATATGTTCTTTAATAGAAGCCCTAAGAGTATTTATATTTAAAGTAATATATGATTTAAAAGTATCAGGTAAAATTAGAAATAAGATTACTAAATTATTTAAAAAAGTTAATATTAACTGGTAATAAAAAGAGTTATCTAATTAAACTAGATAACTCTTTTTTATTTAATTCTTTATCATTAACTATCATAGAATATATATTAGTTGTTTTAAGTTCAAACTCTAAGTCTTTATTAAATTTAGTATATATAGGAATTTTAATATTCTTTTTAATACTATTTAAATGTTTTTGACCAATAGTATTAAATCCAAGTACTCTTATATATTTAATAGTTTTATCATTATCTTTTTTCTTAAATGAAAGAAGTATTGATATAAACATTCTTTTAAGTTTATTAACGGTATATCTTTTAGATTTAACTTTATCTATTAATTCCTCGATAGAATTTGATTCATTAATATATCTTTTAAGTCTATTTTCTATACCTTCATCAACTAAGTTATATTCTTCTAGATGATCATCTGATATTATTTTATATTTTAATAATTCAAAATATGATGGAGTATAGTAATTAACTATAGCGTTCTTAGGAACATATTTCTTTATATCTATTTTATTAATATTATCTCTAATAGCATTAGCACTTATTATAGAACCCTCTATATCATCTGAATTATAATCATTAGTTCTTTTTATAGTTATTGGAATAATTTTACTTTTAATCTTATTAATTTCTTTTATATAAGAAATACCTAATGTATCATTTGGTAATACATCATCTATACCATATGGTTTTAATGCTTTAAATAATGCGTTTTTATAACTAGTACCATTTTTCATATGTTTTTTTACATCTTTAATGTAACTATCATTAGATTGTATTTTACATATTTCATTTAGTTTATCTATATCATTTAACTCAGAGCCAAATACTAAATAATCACAATCTAAGTAATTTAATATATCTACTGCTTTAGCAAATGTATCTGCAGATTGTATTACAAATTTAGTAGGTATTTCTACTACTAAATCTACATTATTATCTAATGCTATTTTAGTTTTATCCCATTTATTAATAATGGAAATATCTCCTCTTTGAGTAAAACAAGAACTCATAGCTAAGATAATCATAGAATCCGGAAACATTTCTTTAATTTTATCTATATGATATTTATGTCCATTATGAAATGGATTATATTCACATATTATTCCAACTTTAACCATAATATTTCTCCTTGGTAAGTATTTTATCACATGTAAAAATCAATGTAAATAGATGGGAAATTGTTCGTAAATAAAGTGAAAACCTTTAATTATTGACATATAAATGTTATAATTTATAGTGGAAAAGAAGTGAAAAAATGCAAAGTATATATGGTATAACTAGAAAAAAATTAGAGTCATATTTTGAAGAAATGGGTGATAAAAAATATAGAGCAACCCAAGTTTTTGAATGGCTTTATAGAAATAAAGTTAAATCATTTGATGAAATGACTAATCTTAAAAAAGATTTAATTGAAAAATTAAAAGAAGACTTTTATTTTGATGATATAAAACTAGTTATAAAAGAGGAAGATGAATTAACTTCTAAATATTTATTTGAATTAAATGATAAACATAGAATAGAAGCAGTTTTAATGAGACATGACTATGGTAATAGTATATGTATTTCGTCTCAAATTGGTTGTAATATGGGATGTGCTTTTTGTCAAAGTGGTAGACTTAAAAAAATAAGAGATTTAACTGTTTCTGAAATGTTTTTACAAATAGTAAAAGTAGAAGAAGATATTAAAGAAAGAATAAGCCATGTTGTAGTTATGGGTATTGGTGAACCATTTGATAACTATGACAATGTTATAGATTTTGTAAGAATAATTAATGATCCATATTCACTTGCAATAGGGGTTAGACATATTACTGTTTCTACTTGTGGAATAGTTCCTAAAATATATAAATTAGCAGATGAAGAATTAGATATAAACCTTGCTATTTCTTTACATGCTCCTAATAATGAATTAAGATCAAAGATAATGAAAATTAATAATGCTTATCCACTAGAAGAAGTAATGAAAGCAGTAAAAGATTATATAGATAAAACAAATAGAAGAGTTACATTTGAGTATATTATGCTTGATGGAGTTAATGATACTAAAGAATGTGCATTAGAGTTAGTTAAATTAGTTAAAGGATTAAATGCATATGTTAATTTAATTCCATATAATGAAACTGAAAATATTGAGTTTAAACGCTCAAAAACTTCACAAATTACTGAATTTTATGATATACTAAAGAAGAATAATGTAACATCAACAATAAGAAAAGAATTTGGATCTAATGTATCTGCAGCTTGTGGACAACTTAGAGCTAATAATATAGAAGGAGAGATTTAAATGGAAAGTTATTTTTTAACTGATACAGGAAAAGTTAGAGAACATAATGAAGATAGTGTTACTATATTAAAAAACAAAAAGAAAGAATATTTACTTGCTGTTGCAGATGGAATGGGTGGTCATAAGGCTGGAGAAGTTGCTTCGTCTATGGCTATTAACCATTTAACAGAAAGTTTTAATAAATTAGATTCTATGGGAGATAAAAAGACTTGCGTAGAATGGATTAGAACTAACGTTAATGATATAAATGATGAAATATTTGAATATACTAAGAATCATCCTGAAAGTAAAGGAATGGGTTCTACTTTAGTTATGGCTATTTATACTAAAGATTATTTATTATTTGCTAATATTGGTGATTCATCAGGATTTGTTATTAAAAAGGATGAACTATTTAAAATAACTAAAGATCATACTTTAGTTAATATGCTTGTTAATAATGGTGAACTTACTGAAAGCCAAGCACAAAATCATCCAAAGAAGAATATTTTAATGAGAGCACTTGGTGCTAATAATCCAATAGAAGTAGATATATTCTCAGTAGAAGAAGAAGTATCTGGAATAGTATTATCATCAGATGGATTAACTTCTATGCTTACAAAAACTCAAATAGAAAGAGTTCTTGCAAATAAAGAACTTAGTCTATCTGAAAAAGTAATTAGATTAATTAGAAAGAGTAATATAAGGGGCGGACTAGATAATATTTCAATCGCTTGTTTAATGATGGGAAGTGATAAATAGTGATAGCTAAGGGGCAAAAGATTAACGATAGATATGAAGTAAAAACTTTAATTGGTGAAGGTGGTATGGCCAATGTGTATCTTGGTTATGACACTATTTTAGAAAGAGATGTTGCAATTAAAGTACTTAGAGGAGACCTAGCAGATGATGAAAAATTTGTTAGAAGATTTAGAAGAGAAGCTCAAAGTGCATCTTTATTAAATCATCCTAATATAGTTCAAATATATGATGTAGGAGAAGATGAAGGTAACTTCTATATAGTAATGGAATATATTCCAGGACAAACTTTAAAACAAATTATTAAAAAAAGAAAAAGATTATCTATCTCCGAAACAATAGATATTATGTGTCAATTAACAGATGGACTTTCATCTGCACATGATTCATATATCATTCATAGAGATATAAAACCTCAAAACATAATGATACTTGATGATGGTATGGTTAAAATAACAGACTTTGGTATAGCAATGGCTGTTAATGCATCTGATTTAACTCAAACTAATTCAGTTATGGGATCAGTTCATTATTTACCACCAGAACAAGCATCTGGTAAAGGTAGTACTATTAAAAGTGATATTTATTCACTTGGTATTATGCTTTATGAAATGCTTGCAGGTACTATGCCATTTAGAGGAGAAACTGCTGTAGAAATAGCTATGAAACATTTAAAATCCCCAATGCCTAGTATTAGAAAAGTAAGAGATGATGTTCCACAAAGCTTAGAGAATATTATTCTAAAAGCAGCAGCTAAGAATCCAAAGAATAGATATAATAATGTTCGTGAATTATATGAAGATCTTAAGACTTGTTTAGATGAAAGTAGAAAAGATGAAAAGAGAATTGTATTTAAATATCCTGAAAATGAATATGATAACGAAAATACAGTTGTAACTAATAGTCTTAAAGATGAAATAAAGAATAAAGAAGAAGAAAAAGAAGAAAAGAAAAAGATTGAAGTAAAAGAAATTGAAGAATCAATTGAGGATAAAAGAATGAGTAGATTTACTAAAATATTAATTATTGCTATTTCAGTATTAGTTTTAGCATTACTTTCAGTATTTATAATATTCCCTGCTATATTTAAGAGTCCTGAAATAGAAGTTCCAGATGTATCTGGATTATCTGTTAATGAAGCCAGAACTGTTTTAAAGAATGAAAAACTTAAGGTTGCTGGAACAATTAAAGATGATTATACTGATGATGTAGAAAAAGGAAAAGTAACTAGAACTAAACCTCAAAAGGGAGCAAAGGTTAAAAAAGGAGCTACTATTACTTTATATAGATCTTTAGGTAGTAATATGACTGAAATAGAAGATTATACTGGTAAAGAAGCTGATAAAATAGAAACTTTATTAGAAGACACTAAAGGTGCAGGATTAAATGTTATTATCGAAAAGAAAGAAGTAGATAAGAAAGCTGATTATTTAGATAAAGCAAATATTATAATTGGACAAGAACCAGCTGCAGGAGAAAAACTTGTTACTGGAGATATTCTAAAATTATTTATTCCTGATATAGAAACTGAATATCCTGATTTTATGAAAGGATATACTATTGATCAAATTCAAAGTTTCTGTGATGATTATGATATTCATTTAACTGTTAAAGAAGTTGAAACTGAAGAAAGTACTCAAGGAACAATTCTTTCTCAAAGTAAATCTGCAACTTCTAATATAGCTAAAGGCGATGAATTAACTGTTGAAGTTGCTAAAAAACCAGTTCAAATGGAACCTTTAGAGAATGAAGAAAGTAATAACAATGAACAGGATAATCAAGACAATTAGTAACGACTATACAGTCGAATTTGATAATAAAGAAAAAAGAGTCTGCAAAGCAAGGGGAGTATTTCGTAATAAAAATATTACCCCTTTAGCAGGTGATTATGTAAATGTTAATAGTGATAATATAATAGATGAAGTTCTAGATAGGAAAAATAGTTTAGATAGACCTCCTGTTGCTAATATTGATATAGCTATAGTAGTTACATCTATTGTTAATCCAGACTTTTCATCTAAATTATTAGATAAATTATTAACAGTTATAGTATTTAATAAAATAGAACCAGTTATATGTTTTACTAAGTTAGATTTATCTGATTTAGATATTAAATCATGTAAAGATTACTATGAAAAATTAGGTTATAAAGTAGTTACTAATGAAGAATTAGATAAAATTAAAGAAATAATAAAGGGTAAAACTGTTATATTAACAGGTCAATCAGGTGCTGGTAAATCAACACTACTTAATAGATTAGATCCTAGTTTAGATTTAAAAACTGATGAAATATCTAAAGCATTAAATAGAGGAAAGCATACTACTAGATGTGTAGAATTCTTTAATGTATGTGATTCTTATATTGCAGATACTCCAGGTTTTTCTAAATTAGACTTTAATAATATGACTAAAGAAGATATTAAAAATAGTTTTATAGAATTTAATAACTATGAATGTAAGTATTCTGATTGTATGCATATTAAAGAAGATGGATGCGTGGTAAAAGAAGCTGTTAATAATAATGAAATTATTAAATCTAGATATGAAAACTATGTTAGTTTTATAAATGAAAAGGAAAATGAAAGATGAAAATATCAGTATCAATTTTAAAAGAAAAAGATAATATAAAAGATGTAATAGAAAAAATAAATTTAACTGATGCAGATTATATTCATATAGATGTACAAGATAATACTTATACATCCAATATTAGTTTTCCTGTGGAAACGTTAAATAATATTAGTGATTATAATAATAAAAAACTAGATATTCACTTAATGAGTAATAATCCTGAAGAGTTAATAGATGAATATTCTATATTAAACCCAGAATATATTACATTTCATTTAGAGGCTACTAATAATCCATATGGATGTATTCAAAAAATAAAATCTAAAGGTATTAAAGTAGGAATTGCTTTAAATCCTGAAACTGATATTAATAATTTAGTAGAATACTTACCATATATTGATTTAGTATTAGTTATGAGTGTTACTCCAGGTTTAGGTGGACAATCATTTTTAGATAATACTTCATATAAAATGGAAGAAATATCTAAATTAAAAGAAAGGTTTAGTAATTATATAATATCTGCTGATGGCGGTATTAATGATAAAACAATAAATTTAATAAGGGATTATGTTGATATGGTTGTATCAGGTAGTTTTATTACTGATAGTAATGATTATCAATATAGTATAGATTTATTAAAAGAATAGGAGATAGGGTATGAAGAAAAGTGAAAACAAGTCTACAACTAAGACTAAAGCTAAAGCAGTTAAAGTAGAAAAAACTGAAGAAGTAAAAGAAGAAGTTGTAGAAAAAGTAAAAGTTGAAAAAGTTAAGACTAAAAAAGAATTCAAAATAACTAATAAACATAAAATAATTGCAGGATGCGTACTTGGTGCAGTTATTATTTTATGTTTATGTTTATTCTTATTTAGATCTAAAGTAGATACTATTACTAGAGTTAAAAAGATTGCTTCTGCTAAATATTATAGTGTTGAATGTTTAAACACTGAATGTGATTATATAGTAGCAGCTAAAGGCGATAAATTAGGTAAAATTAAAGTAGATATCTTTAATGCTAGTGGTAATAAAGTAGCTAAGTTTAAAGATAAATATTATAGTAAAAATACTTATCTATTAGATGTTAGTGATGTATCTAAAAACTATATTATATTTAAGAAAGTAGGTAAAACTACTAATAATGTAGAAGGATATACAATTGCTAATACTAAAGGTAAAGCTAAGTATTCTACTGGTAATAAGTTAACTAAGATTAATAATAATTTAATCTCTGAAGTTGATACTAAAGATAACATGTATTATATACTTACTAGTAAAGGTAAAGTAATTTATGATGGAGTATCTAGTATAAATGTATTTGCAAGTGGTAAAATTGTTGCTTTATCTATTAGAGGTAATAATATACTTATAAATGAAAATGGTGAAAATATTTTAAATGGTTATACTGTATCAAAAGATGTAGTAAATGCTAATGGAGAAACTCTTTATTTAGTTGTTTCTGATTCAAAAGGTAATGGATACTATTATTTTGATATTAATTCTAATAAGATTATTGGGCAATCATTTAATGGATATACAGCATCTGAAAATGAAGGAGAATTAATTATAACTAGAAAAGATAATAATTCTACTTCAAAATATATTTTAAGTGCTAATGGTAAACAAGTTAAAATGGAAGATGAAACTGTAAGTGAAAGAGTATCAGACATTAAAGAAAAACTTGGTAGTGATTATGCATTATATGTTTCATCTGTTATTAAAGCAGATCAAAGATATGTATTTGTTAATAAAATAAAAGATTCATCATTTGGTATATATGATGTTAATAGTGGTAAATATACTAAACTATATAATTATTCATCTGATTCAAAATCTACAACTATTTATGATTTAGAATCTAAAGGTGATACTGTTTATATGCAAGCAGAATGTTATCAAGGATATTGTGATAAAGATACACTATATGTATATGATTTAACTAATAATAAAGAATTATTTAAATCAGTAGGAGAAACTGGTGTACAAAAATATGCTGAGTATACTAATGGTTATAAAGTAATTAGATATTCAAATAATGCTGAGAATGAAAAGTATCAAGGTAAATATGTTTTATTTGATAAGAAAAATAAAGAATTATTAGTGTCTCCTAATATTATTATTCCGGTTGGAGAAGATAATATTTTTGGAGAAGTAGTATCTTCTAAAGCATTAATTTTATATTCTACAAAAGATAAAAAAGCATTAAATAATGATAATTATTTAGGAAGTAAGATTAATGTTAAGAGTAGTTATGTATATAAATTTTCTGATAAAGATAATACATATTTATATAGTAGTACTGGTAAAAAATTAGTATCTATTAAGACATCAGATGCTAAAATGATATATTCTGATGAGACTATAATTTATATTTTAAATGGAAAAGTAAATATAGTAGATCCTACTACTGGTAAAACTAAAAAATATAGATTAAAAGGTGAAGAAAGAATAAATGACTTATCAGGAGATACTATACCTCCATATAGAAATTCTTTATATGTTAATAATACTGCTAAAGACTATGTAAAAGTAGTTAATGTAAGAGGTAAAACTGTTAAGAAAATTAAAGGTGTAGAAATCAAAGAAGTTACTAAAAATGATAAGACAAATAATGTAATTATTATTGTTAGAAAACTTGAAAAGAATAATAATACTTTTGGTTTATATATTGCTAAATAATTTTATTAAAAAATATAAAAAACTAGTATAAAACTAGTTTTTTTTATGTTATAATTTTATTAGTATTGATAATAAAAATAGGGTATCAATTTGGAGGTATTTGTTATGAAGAAGAAAAGAATAGGAAAAGTTATAGCAGCATCGTTAATAGTAGTATTAGTAGCTGCTATTTTTGGCATTTTAAAGTTATCTAGTGTAGATAAATATAAAGGCTTAGTTACAATTAATAAAGCTAGTTTATCTAGTATATCTACTAAACTTAGTGCTAATATTAGTGATTTATCTGAAGATAACAATATTGAGGTAAAAGGATATGATGAGATAGATTATAATATTTCATACAAATTATCTGAAGTACCAGGAGAAAGAGATGTTATTATTAACGCTAAGATAAACGAAAATGATCAGTATGCTACTTTTAAAGAAGTAACTGGTACTGATATAACATCAGTTTTATCAGCAGATAGAAAAGAAATAACTATTACTCTTAAGAATCTTCCTTCTAATGAAGAAATTACTAGTAAAGTAACAATGCTTATTGTAAATGCTCCAAAAGGATATACAGTAAGACCTTCAATTAGAATTAAAGAATCTACATCAGATGAATATACTACTGTAGCTGTTAGAGATGTAACTGTTAATACATCAAGTGTACAAGGTACAGTAATTGATGAAGAAGGTAATAGAGTACCAAATATAATAATTGCCCTAAAGAAAAATAATCAAATTATCAAAGAGACTTATACAAATAGTGATGGTATATATACATTAAGTGATATTACTCCAGATACTTATTCAGTAGTAGTTAATGAAGAAAACTATGAAGATTTAGAATTAAATAACTTATATATCAAAGATGGTAATCAACTTAATTTAATTGTTAAGAAAGTATTCCCATATAGAATTGAAACTAATAAATATATTACAAAAGTTGAATTAAATAACTTAGGATCTAAAAAAGATTATTTATATAACGATGTAAAACTTGCTAATATACCAGTTAGAAAAGTTAATAACTTACATGGTAAGATTTATTATAAAATAACTGTTCAAAATACTGGAGAAAAAGCTGGTATTATTTCATCAGTTAAAGATGAATTACCAGAAGGATTAAGTTTTGATGAAAAATTAAACTCTGGTTATGAACTTAAAAATGGAATTATTTATAATAGAAACCTAGAAGGTATAGAACTTAGTGCAGGAGAACAAATCTCTGATACATTAATTCTTACTATTGAAAATACTGATGTTGCTAAAACATATATTAACAAAGTAAATGCAAGAGGAGAATTATATGAACATGTTATTTACTTACTAGATGGAAGAACATATAAAACATTAGATGTACTAGAAGGTGAAACAATTGATGAACCTACAGTAAGTGCACAAAACTTCTCTGGTTGGTATACAGATGAAACATTAACAAATAAATATAAATTTGAATTACCTGTAGAAAAAGATTTAATTCTATATGGTGTAACTGCTAAGAAACATATTGTTAAATTTAATGATAAACATCCAGAAACATTAGTAGAAACTCCATATGATGAAAAAGAAGTTGACAATGGTGAACCAGTAACAAAACCTGCTACTGATCCTGAAAAAGAAGGATATGACTTCTGTGGATGGACTAAAGATGGTGTAGTATGGGATTTCCATACACCAGTAACAGAAGATTTAACATTAGTATCTAAATACTGTATTAAATCATATAAAGTTGAATTCTATGATAAGAGTGCTTCTAATGGAGCAGAATATGAAAAGATTGGAGACATCTCAAAAGAATATAAGAGTACTCTAAGTAATAGTGAAGCTCCTGATTTATCAAATGCTTGGATAGGACATAATTTCCTTAGATGGACAACTGATCAAGCAGGTGATACAGAATATAGCTTTAATACTCAAATTAAAGAAAATATTAAATTATATGCTCAATACTCATTACAAGATAGATCATTTATCTTTAATGATGAAAACAGAATAACAGAAAAATTTGTTAAATATGGTGAAACAGTTGAAGCTATCACTGATCAAGGTAAAGATGGACATTCATTTGTTCATTGGTCTTTAGAAGTAAATGGTCAAACACCATTTGACTTTAGTACTCCAATTTATCAAACAACAACAGTTTATGCAGTATATCAAATTAATCAATATCATGTAATATTTAATGATACTGACCCATGGACAAATGTAACTGAACAATATGATGATCAAATAGTTAATCATGGTGGAAATGCTATTGAACCGGTAGAACCTCAAAAAGAAGGTCACACATTCTGTGGATGGAAATTAAATGGTAATGATTATAACTTTAGTACACAAGTAACTGATAATATTACTTTAGATTCTTGTTATACAAAGAATAAAGTAAATGTTTACTTTATGAATGATACTGATATATGGGAAACAAAAGAAGTACCATATGCAGATAAAGTAACAGCTCCATTAACTAGTCCAACTAAAGAACATAAGATATTCTCATATTGGTCAGAAGATGGAATAACACCATTTGATTATGATACTCAAATAAAAGAAGAAAAATATTTATATAGTGTATTTGAGGATATAACTCCTCCAATTATTGCTCATCAACCATTATATTGGACAAATGATAAAGTTCTAGTAACAATTAGTCATGCAAGTCCTGTATTAACATTTAAATATAAAGTTGATGATGGTGCTTATGAAGATTATGCAGGAGCATTTGAATTATCAACTAATTCAACAATAGTTGCTAAATCATTATATGAAGATACTGAATCAGAAATTGTTTCACATGATGTAACAAATATCGATAAATTAAATCCAGAGATTGGTGATATAACATTTACACCATCTCAAACAACAATTCTTATATCTGGAACAATGACTGATAATCAATCAGGTATTGCTCAAATAAGAGTTTATAGAGATAATACAACATCTGGAACTATTAATGGTACAGTAATTGATGCTGATTTAAGAGATTATACAAAAACAAAAGATATGAATGTTGTTGTATCAGAATTAGAACCTGATACTGAATATACATTTAGAATAGTAGTAACTGATGGAGCTGGTAATGAATCAGAACAAACAGTTACTGCATCAACATCTCCAGTTGAACCAATATGTCAAATTATTTCAGTTGATGGTGTTGATTTAAATCCTGATGATTATATGCCATTCACATTATTAGAATATGCAATTGAAGATTCTCATTGTGATAATAAATGTACAATTCAAATGTTAAAAAGTACAAATGAATCTGTTGAAATTCTTAATACTCAAGATATTACATTAGATTTAAATGGTAAGACTGTAGCAGGTGTTCTTCCTGGATATACAGTTAATAACATGGGTGAATTTACATTAATAGATAATGGAACTTCAACTGGTGGATTAATTAATGGTAATGGTATAGCTGTTTACAATAACGAAAATGCTAAATTTACTATGGGTGAGGGAAGTTCTGATCCTACTACTGATGGCCTTGGTAGAACAGTTTCTATCACTGCTCCATATGTATTTGGTGATTCATATGG
Organism: Bacilli bacterium; assembly: GCA_017553685.1. GTDB lineage: Bacteria > Bacillota_I > Bacilli_A > RF39 > UBA660 > RUG13038. Next base: position 89,535 of record JAFZKH010000002.1, read on the forward strand.
TGTTTATTCAGAACATGATGCTTTATTCTCATTCTTTGATGGTAAAGTTAGAGGTACAAATGCTATTCAAGGTGAAGTTAATGAAACAGAGTATTTATACAATGCAACTTCATCTCAAGTGAATGATTATGAAGAAGTTATCTTAGCTATTCAAACTGAACCAGAAGCAAGAATTAATAAGAGTAAATATTATTCAAATATTAATGTTGCTACTGTAGATGCTAAAGGTGGTACTTCTGAAATTCAACAATCACAAGATTCGTTCTTAAGTGGATTTACACATGTAGATACTGATCCTATTATTAATGTTGAACAAGTTAATCCAAATGGATTCCCATTTGTATATGATGCAGAAAACGATATATTAAAGTCTGGTAATCAATATTATGGTTCTATGGCATTCACTGAAACAATCATAGATTTAACTAATTATGCTGAAGATCAAGTGTTTGAAATAGAATATTATGTTAATCCTAATGTTGATGGTTCAAAAGGCAATTATAATATTCAAGTATATCCAATAACTGATGATAATGTTATTTTATCATCTGCTGTATATACAATTTATAATAATGATAATTTAAGAGCATATAGATTAACAGCTGGTCGAAAATATAAAGTTTCAATTTCATATTTACAACCTGTTAGTCTTGTAAAGGCTGAATATACTGATAATGGATATGGTTTAGAAATTCTTCCATATTATAATTCAATACCTGAATCAAGATTAGTTATTACAAGAGCTTCTCTTCACGTTGAAGAAAGAACTAAAACAGATGAAGAATTAATTGATGGAAATAATAAAGCAGTTGGATTCTATTATGATCCTACAACAGATACAATTAGATCAGATAGTCAATATGATAAGACCTCTGATTCTGCATATGCTTATGGTTATTATGAATTAGACTTAACTAATTATGAAGGCGAATATGAAATTAATTTAACAGCAAGTCTAGAAACATATGGTAATAGTTATGGATGTGCATATATTACAGAAGATAACTATAATAACACAAAAGATTGTTATGCAAATTCTACTAATAAAATGCTTGTTAACTTCTATTCTTATTCTTCTTCATCATATGATACAGAACCTTATACAGGATATCCTTTAGGATACGATATAGTAGGTCCTTATACTGGTTATAGAACTCTTCAAGGTGGTAAGAAATATTATCTTAATTTAGTTTATTTAAAATATAACTTAGAACGTAGACCTGAAAAAGAAGGCTTCATAGAAAATGATATAGCTGACCAATTTATAGTAAATAATATTAAGATTTATAAAACTGGTAATACGCAAGATATTGATATGGCTGCAGAAGTAAAAGGTACTGCTTTTGATTATGATAATCCATTTACATTTAATAATGTAGAATATTATGGACTACAACATTTTAATAACAGTGATGTTAATGATTCATATATTAAAATAGACTTAACTGATGCTACAAGTGATAAGTTATTTGAGTTTGATAGATATGGTTCTACATATTATAACTATTATTCAACTTATATAACTACAAATAATAGAGCTTTAACAGTTGATGAAGTTAAAACTAATAGAAGAGATTTAGCTCTAGTTAAAGACGATATATATGCAACTGGTAATATATATCGTTATGATGATAATTCTTCATACTCTTATGGTGGAGGAACTAATAAGATTTATCTTGAAAAAGGAAATGTATATTATATTCACTTTAATGTAAGACTTGGTGCTTATGGTTATAGTTATCATAATGATGAGTATGATTGTAATTCAACAAGTGGATATTGTGGTGACATGATTAGTGGAATGAGACTAAGAGACACAAGTAATACTATTCTAAATATGGGTAAATTACCAATAACTGTTGGTTCTGTTAATGTAGATAATTCTGAAGAAGAAAGTACTACAATTACTCAATCTACAGGTGATGTAGTTAATCCAAACGGAATGATGACTGGTTCTTATGTCTGGGATTCCGATAGAAATATGTATGTATTAGCTCATCCTATTGAGTATTATCAAGCGGCAGGATGGACTGGTGAAATAGATTTAACAAATGAAACAGAGTCAAGTTTGTATCAATTCTTATATGAATATGATCCAACTGGTAACTTATCTATATATGCATACTATACAGTTGATGAATTATATCCTATTAAATATACGAACTATGGTAGTGGTCCAGCATATCCAGAAGGATATAATTATATAAGTACAAATGGATATATAAATTTAGAGCCTGGACATAAATATTATTTATATGTAATGTCATATAGAAACTCGAGAAGTAATATTACGACAAATGCATTTAGGTTTGATAAAGTTGAGGGAGATAGAACAAAGGAATATACTAAGGGTGAAAAAGTAATCTCATTTAATGAAGATGTTGATGAAATTCAACTTCTTAAAAATATTCAATTAAGTTCTACACTTGTATTTGATTATGATAAAGAAGTAGTATTAGACTTAAATGGATATAAGTTAACATCAAATTTAAATGGAGCTTTAATTAATAACTATGGTAAGTTAACAATTAAGGATAGTCATTATGAAAATCAAACTTCTGAAACTAAAACACATAGAGGTATTTTAGAAAGTACAGCAGGAAATATTATTAAAAATAATATAGATGCTGAGTTGATAATAAAGAATGTTAGAATTAACATTGATACTAAAAGTAGATATGGTATCGAAAACTATGGTAATGTTAAATTTGCAGATGGTTATGATTCTAAGATTTATGTTAATGCTCTTAGAGCATATGGTATTTATAATTATAGTAGTGGTAGAATTGATGATACTTCTGATTCAATTGAAATTGTAATGAATTATCGTAATCAAGCTGAATTACCTTATAGTAGTTTATATAAGAGTTTATATGATAGTAATCAAATTAGTTATTATTCAAGTTATATAAATACTGGTATTTATAATAGCGGTTATTATAATGCTTCTGGAATGAAAATCTCTGGTAAGCATGGTACTGGTTTTGATAATCAATCATCAGGTACTGCTGTTATTAAGACTTCTAATATATCTGTAGATATTAATACATATGATAAGAGACTTCATGATGAGTATAGTGATTATAACTATAGATATGTTTATACATCAAGATATGGTACTGATTATTATGCGACAATAACAGATTATTCTATAAAAAATGCTGGTACTATGACATTAATGAATGGTACAAATGTGGGAACTAGAACATATAATACTGGTCAATTATTTGTTACTAATAGTTCTACACTTGACTATTTAGATAATGAGAATAAACTTGTTGCAAATAATTGGGCAGAAATGAGTAATCTTTTAAATAAGAATTCAACTATTTTCTTTGATGTTTCATATGGTGTAACTAATCAAATAGATAACTATGGTGATTTACAACTTAGAAACTATTCTGCTACTAGTTCAACTATTAATAATTATAGTGAACTTACAGGTGATTCCCTAAATCTAGGTACTATTAATAACGAAGGTAATATGAGATTTGTTAATGGTTCTTCAAAGTATGTTAATAATGCGGGAACAGCAAGAGCAGAAAACTTTAGTGTAATAGCTGATCCTGATGTTCATTCAGAAAATATAAAAAATAGTGGTATTTTAAATCTTACACAAAACTGTACTATTGGTGATTCAAGTAATCCTACTACATATGGAATACTAATGGTTCCAGCAGGAGGAGGAGCTCAATCTAACCCATATAAACAAGTTGAATTAAATATGGGTATAGAAGGTACTACTAATAGTCCAAATATATATGTATATGGTAAGAATACAGGTATAGCAGGTAATTGTTATAGAACTAAGAAAAATCCGGTTTATTCAATAACAGGTACTGGATCAAATGAACGTGTAAATGCTTCTGTTGGAGATTATTTCCAATATTTAAATGGCGATATCGAAGTATTAGATCAATCAAATTATGATCAAGATTTATGTGTATTTAATATGTATAATGGATATGTAACTTCAATAGATAATCCAAATACTCCTGTTAAAGCAGTAAGTATTCCAATTAATAATACATTAGATAATGAATATACATATTTTGGTGGAGGTTTAAGATTATTTGATAAAGATCAAGCTATTTCTACAAATTATACTTCAAACGTTGTTAAGATAGGAAATACTGATTATATTTCTCTTCAAGATGCTGTTGATAGTATAACAACAGATACACCTACAACAATTGATATACTATGGTATACAGATGTGTCTAGTGTTGTAATTCCAGAAGGAAGAAATATAACACTTAACTTTACTCAAGATCATAATTCATTTGTATATGCTAGAGATGGTGGTATTATCAATTATGGAAATTTAACAGTACAAGGTGCTGGTAAGTTAATAAATATTGGTAAATATGCATTTATCAACTATGGAACTATTACATTTGCTGGTGGTGATTATTTAGATAACTGGCAATATACTAGAATGGAACGTTCATTATTAAAGAACTATGGAACTGCAATTGTTAATGATGGTAGTATTTCTGGTCTAGACTTAAATAACTTTGGTGAATTAACTATTAATAATGGTTCATTAAAAGGCACTATGGTTTATGGAACTGGAACTGATTCATTAACAACTATTAAGGGTGGATACTTCTATGGTACATCTTCAGAAACTATTGATACATATCATGGATTTAAGACTGAAGTTAAGGAATATAAAACTAACCTTAGTTGGAGACATATGATTGAATTAAATCAAGGTGCAACAGCTGTCATTGATGGTTTAAATACTGAAACAGATACAAGATATACATATGTAAGACCTATTGCGCATCTTGATAATTCAACACTTATTTTTAAGAATAGTGTAATTAAAGAATTATCTAGTGAATATAATCCTATTAGATATATTTCTGCTGAATATAATTCTAATGTTATATTTGAAAGTGGTACTTATGAAAATATTTATATAGATGATAATGCATCTAAAGTTACTGTAACTGGTGGTAGCTTATCTGCTTATTCAAATGAGGATGTCAACTATAACCTAATGTTTTTACATGGTTCAACACCTAAAGCAGAAGTAACTGGCGGTGAATTGTATTCTAAGAAACGTGCTATTGGTTTATCTGATTTCACAAATGGTTATGAAATTGTAATTGGTACAAAAGGTGACAAAGATGAAAATGATGAACTAATTGTATCTAAAACAAGTCCAAGTATAACTGGAGATATATATTCAGTTGCTAAATATGGTTCTGGTTCAGGTGTTGGTTATACAGGATTCTTTGATGGAATTTTAAAAGGTAGTACAGCAGCATCTGATATTAACTTTGATGAAATTGAAGATGACTTTGAAATCATTGATGATACTGAAACATCTAAATTTACTAAGTATCTTGATCAAAAAGATCTAGTATATAACTCAACAACTGGAGTAACTTATAAATCATTCCAAAAAGCATTTAGTGAAGCTACAAATGGTGATCAATTAGAGACTCTTAGAACTTATACAAATACTAAGACTACAGCAACAATTGTTATCCCAGAAACATCTAACTTTACATTACATATTAAACACGAAATAACTGTTAATAATGATACATTTATTGTAAATAATGGTACCGCAGAGTTTATTAGTTATCCTACAACTGTAACTAATAATGTTTCTCATGAAGGTAGAATTAGTGTTAATGTAGCTAGTAAAGTGTTTGTTAATAATGGTACTTTAACATTAAAAGTTAACATGGACGATTTAAAATCTGATGGAACAAATAGAGAAGTTATTTTAAATGAAGAAGGTGCAACATTAAATGTTGACCGTTCTAACATTACATCAGTTCAACGTGTAATTCTTAATAATGCTGGTACATTAAATATGAATGTAGGTGGTACTGAAAGTAATCATACTTCAACAATATTTACAATGGTATATGTTCCTGGTGATTCTTCATCAGTAGACTATGCTTTAGTAAATACTGGTACTGCAAATATTAATTACTTTACTTTAGATTCTCAATATATTAGACCAATTTTATTCAATTCAGGAAGAATGGTTGTTGATCATTCATTATTTAATCAAACTGGTTCAATAATTAATGTTGCTGCTACTCAAAGTGGATTAGAGTCTCCTGTATATAACTATAATTACTTAGAAATTAAGAATAGTAATTTATATTATGTTCCTTCTAAAATTAATTATGATAGTATATATATGTATTTATATACCATTACAGGTTATTACTTTAGTAGTAGTCCAGAAAATACTTTAGGTAATAATGAAAATGCTACATTAATTCTAGATAATAACAGCATGGATACATCTGTTTTAGGTTTAGTTTACCAAGATGGTTACATTAGATCTTATGGTTATCAAAATGATATTCATTATGCATTATTAAAAACTGTTCCTAACCAAGTTATAGTTAAGAATTCTGAATTACATAATATGGCTGGTGTTGTTCAAGCTAGAGGTTATGTAGATATCCAATTTATAGATAATACATTTAATATAAGAGATTTCTTTATTCAATCATTTAGTAAACGTGAATCATATAGAAATTATTATGATAATCGTGTATTAACAATTTATGCTCCACAACTAAAAGAAAGTGATGGTGCTAGTGAAAGTGTTGATATTAGATCTAACGTTCTAATTGATGGTGGTACATATAATACTAATGCTTATATATATGTTGATAGAGATTATACAGCATTAACTAATGAAACATTAACGATAACTACACAATCATACATGTTCCATATTTCACCATTAGAAATTAACTGTCCAACAGTTATAAGGGATGCTACAATTAATGTTTCTCCTTTAGCAAGTAAATCAAATCATCAATCTTATTACTCAGAATATGATGCAATATTTGAAGAATATATTAAAAAGATTGAAGGAAGACCTTCTTCATATCAAAATATGATTTACACAACAAGTACATGGAATTGGCTTGGTGCTGTTACAACATTCCAACCAGTAACAGTTATTAATTCTGAAATTAGTGTAACTGATGCTGATAGTGAAATGCCTGCTATTAAAGGTTATAGTGAAAATGCAATTATAACAATCGGAGAAAAAGATGGTAATTATAATGAAAGTTCTCCTAGATTATTCTCACAAAAGACTGGATATCCAGTAAGCTTCTATAGAAATCTTGGAGGTGTAAACTTCTATGATGGTGTTATTGAAACAGGAGCTAGTTATGGTATTCTTGTATATAATGAAATGGAAGATTTAGATAAACATTTCTTAGATAAAGAAACTGATTATATTATTACTGGTACAAGTAAAAAGAGATATCTATCAAGAGAAAGCATTATTAAGAATGTTACTCAAGATATAGAATATAGTGATATTAATCAAGCATTTAATAGTGCTAATTCTGGTGATGAATTAGAAGTATTAGTTAATTATGTACCTACAGGTATTGAAACTTATACAATTAATAGTAAAGAATTTACACTTGATCTAAAAGGTTTACTATTCACAGTTAATTTAGAGGTATCTAATGCAAGTGATATTTCAATTGTAGATACTATTGGTGGTGGTAAAGTTTCAAGTGCTAAAGTTTATGACACATCAGAATTATCTATAAATAATAATTCTATTAATATTGATGGATACAATTCTTCGATAATTAATATTGCTCGTGAGAGTAAATGCACTATAAATATGCATGATAATTCAGTTTTAAATTTTGAAAATACTATTGTACCTAATGCACAAAATATAAACGCAAATGTAAATACAGCTGCATTTATGTATGATGATTCTTCAATAAATATAACAGATAGTAAAATAGCTAGAGTAGAATTAAATGATAATTCAACATATGCATCAACTTGTACAACAGATGCTGATTTATATGTAGCTACATTTGATAATAATTCGACTGAAACAATAGAAATTTCTTGTGGTAGATATGGTGCTGGTACTAATAACGGAAGTGTACATATTATAGGTGGTAAATACGGTGATTATAGTTCAATAGATAACTATGGTACAACAGTTTTTGATGGTGGTGGAACACACAGTATTTATAACAGAGATGTTGGTATTGTAACAATAAATGATGGTACATTCTATAGAGTAAATAATGTTGGTCAAATGACTGTTAATGGTAGTAACATTACTGAATTACGTGGTGGGGGAATATTAAATATTACAGGCGGTTATATTAAAGATATGATTAATGGTAGTACAACTACAATGACAGGTGGTACTATTGGAAAATATATTCATTCTGGAACATTTAATTTACTTGGTGGTAAACTTGGTATGCTTACTACTCAAACTGGTACTATTAATATTGGTGTTAAAGATGGCATTATAAATAGTGAAGAACCTGAAATTAATACTGAATATTACTATAGTGAAACACCATATACTGGATTAAGTATTCATGATGGAACTATACTTAACTTCTATGATGGATTTGTTATTGGAGCATCATCACCAGGAGCTATCACTGGTAAGATTAGTGATACTGAACCTGGTTATAAGATTGGTGTTGTAGATATAGGTGATGGTAAAGAAAAAGCTTACTTAACACCAATTACATATGATGATTCACTAGTAGCTATGGTTAATGGTATTAACTATAACTCATTACAACAAGCTGTTAATAAATCAGTTCAAAACTGTACTTCTGGATCTACTTGTCCAAAAGTAACAATATTCTTAAATATTGAGTTAGATGCTGATTTAACAATTGCTAGTGGATATTCAGTAGATATTAACTCTAATGGATTTAGTATTAGTACTAACGGATTTAATGTTGATCCTCATATTACTTTAGATGGAGCTGCTATAGAAGATGATACTCTTGGTGGTAATATCTTAAATAGTTTAAGAGGAATGCTTGGTTTTGATGAAACTGGTACTTCAGTATTAGTTTATGAAATGGCTGATGGTTCAGCATTAAGTTCAGAAAATCATTATAGATTATATGAATATAATGGTAGTGACTATGACTTAGTTACTATGGAAAAAGGCGATGAAGTTGCTAGATATAATCCTGGTAAGGGAGTAACTAATATGAAACCTATAAAAGGAAGATTATATTTAACAAACTTAGACCCTGGAAACTATAAAGTTTCTGATGATAATGGTAGTGAAGTAACATTTACTATTAATGATGATGGAACTTTAAGTGGACATGTTAAAGAATATATTCCAAGTAATAATAAAATAGAATCAACTGGTGAAGCAAAATTACTAATTTCTATTCAAACTGGAATAAGAAAAATTAACTATATGTTAATAGCAATTTCATTAATTGCAGTTTTATCTGTAATGTTTGTCTTAAAAAGAAAAAGTCAAAATAAAAATCTAGTTTAATAACTAGATTTTTATTTGCAAATAAAGTATAATAAAGTTTATAGGATGGTGATAATCATGAGAAATCTTTTACCTGCAGATACTTATATAGTTGTTAATAAAACTATTCTTAGTGATAATGATAGAAAGATTTTAACTATGCTTTATCAACCAATAATAGGTAGTATTAGTACAAACCTATATAATACTTTATGTTTAAATTTAGATAAGAATGAATTTATGAGTGATGAATTTACTCATCATTCTTTAATGGTTAATAATAAAATTAATCTAGAAGATATATTAGAAGCTAGAGAAAAATTAGAGGGTATAGGTCTTTTAAAGACGTTTGTAAAAGAAAAAGAAGATTCTAATTCATATGTATATGAGTTATTTTCTCCACTTAGTGCAAGTGAATTTTTCTCACATCCAATACTTAATATAGTTTTATATAATAATGTTGGTAAAAAGGAATATGAAAGATTAGTTTTATATTTTAAAGTACCTAGAATTAATCTTAGTGAATATGAAGATGTAACTAAGAGTTTTGATGATATATTCTCATCAGTACCATCATCTTCATTTATTAATAATTTAATAGATGTTAAAGAAGTATCTAAAAATAATTTAAAATTAAATTATAATTTTGATTTTGATTTACTTATTAGTTCATTTCCTAAGGAAACTATTAATGAAAAGACATTTAATAAAGAAAATAGAGAGTTAATAGAGTATTTATCATATATTTATAACTTAGATACATTAGAGCTAAAAGACCTTATTATTAGCTCTTTAAATGATAAATTAATGATAGATAAAGTACTTCTTAGAAAGAATGCTAGAAACTATTATCAATATCAAAATAATGGTAAATTGCCAACATTAATTTATCAAAATCAACCAGAATATTTAAGAAGTCCTGAAGGAAAAGATAGTAAGAGAGCTAAAATGGTTTATACATTTGAAACAACATCTCCTTATAACTTCTTAAAGAATAAATATAATGGTAGTAAACCAACATCTAGAGATCTTAAATTAATCGAAGATCTAATGGTAGATGTAGGATTAAAACCAGGTGTAGTAAATGTATTAATTGACTATGCTTTAAGAGTTAATAATAATAAACTTAATAAAGCTTTTATAGAAACTATTGCAGGTCAATGGAAGAGACTTAATATTGAAACTGCTGAAGGTGCAATGGAACAAGCATCTAAAGAAAGTAAAAGTAAAAAAGTAAAAGAAACTATCTATAAAAAGAAAGAAGTTAATTTACCTGAATGGTTTAATAGAGAAAATACTAAAGAAGAAATTAGTAAAGATGAAGAGGATGAAGTAAAAAAATTATTAGAAGACTTTTCATAGAGGTGTTATATGAAAGATATTAAAGATGCAAATATTAAAACTAAAAAGATTAATCTAGAAGCAGAATATCTAAAAGCTAAGAAAGATCCTAATTTTGTTAAGATTATTACTAGTTTAGATATAGATGATAAAGAACTTATGAAATATACTTCTAAATTAATGCAATGCGCTAATGAATTAGATAATAATGGTCATAAAGAAGATAAATCATATTCATATAATGAAGTTCCTGGTTTTATTCTTACACCATATGTAGTAGATGGTATACTTAATTTTAAATATGTTGCATGTAAAGAAAAAGAAGAAGAATTAGAGAATGCAGAATATTTAAAAAATGGATATAGATTTGAAGTTTCTAAAGATATTAGAAATGCTAAAATGAAAGATATATATACTGATGATAAGAATAGAGTACCACTTATTAAATATGTTACTAGTTTTATCAAAGATTATAAAGCAGGTAAAAAAGTTAAAGGTTTATATTTAAGTGGTAATTTTGGTACAGGTAAATCATATATTATATCTGCCATGCTTAATGAACTTGTTAAAGATGGTTATAAAGTAGCTATGATTTATTATCCAGAATTTCTTAGAATTCTTAAATCATCATTTAAAACTGATTTTGATGAAGAATATGATTATGCTAGAAAAGTAGATTTATTACTACTTGATGATATAGGTGCAGAAAATATTACATCTTGGTCTAGAGATGAAATATTAGGACCTATTCTTCAATATAGAATGGATAATAATTTACCAACATTCTTTACATCTAATTTAAATCTAAATGAGTTAGAAACTCATTTATCAGAAAGTAAAAATGATGTAGATAAATTAAAAGCAAAAAGAATTATTGAACGTATTAAATATTTAACAAATGAATTAACATTAATTAGTGAAAATAAAAGAAAATAATTATTTTCAGGGTGGTTTATGGAAAGAATACATGAGTTTATAAATATTTTATTTAGTGATAATGTAGCTGGTAGTGTATATGATTTTTATAATGAAAACAGTGAATCTTTACGCCCTAAATGGAGAGATGAATACTTATTTTTAAAATATTATAGAGCAAATATTATTGATACTTATATTAGAGCACCTAAATCCACTAGAGATTTATTATTTAATAGTTTTAAAGATAATAATATAAATACTAGTTTGTTTAGTGGCGTAGTAGAAAATTTAAATTCATATATAGCTAAAGAGGGAGAAAGAATCTATCCTTGTGGTATAAGAGGATTATTTGATTATGCTACTGATTCTTTATATGAAAAACTATGTAGAGATGATGAATCAATAATAGAAGCTATTATATCAGAATGTCATTTATTAACTATGGATGATGTTAAAGAGAGTAATCCTATAGTAACAGGTTATTATAAGTTTACTCCTGATGAAATAAAAACTTTAGAAAAGGCATCTTGTTTTCCAGCTATAGTTGATCAAGCTCATTTATTATATGATGAAATGGGCCCTTCTAGAGAGTTATATTGTAATTATGAATTAATAGAAAATGATTTATTTAGAGAATATGCTTTCCATACTGATAATGATAATGATGTATTTAATATAATTGATGCTAATGGAAGAATTATAAGATATTTCCAAGGAGATATTAGTTTTTATGATGGTTTTTTTTCAGATTTATTAATTCTTACTAAATTATATTTTATTTGGATATATCGCGAAAATGTTTTAGAAGAAGAACCTGATGATGAAGATGATACTTTTGATGAGTATGATGATGCTGAGAAAGAATCAATGATAGAAGATTTATTGAAAATTATTCAAGATATTCCAGAAAAAGAAAAAGCTGAAATTGTGTCTTATATGGATGGAGATCCTGAGTATGAAAGTATAAGCCCTAAAGCATATGAAAGAACAATGAAAAAAGCTATAGAATTTGCTTGGGATAAAGTACAAAAAGCATCTTGTCGATATTCAAGAAGAATGATAGAAATGGCACAAGAAGATTATCAAAGAGTTGAAAAACTAATATATACATATAAGTTATAGAGGCCATATATGATAGATATTAATAAACTCATTAATTTATTAAATAGAAGAGAATCAAATAAAAAAATTAGTAAACTATATAAAAAATATAGCAAAGATTTATTTAAAGAAGTTAGAAGTTTACCAAAATTTAGGGCATATATTAAGTCTGCAGTAATAGCAGATTTTAATGAATCACATGAAAGAGAAACAATAGATACTATGTTACGTAATTTAGAAAACACATCTATTTTCAGTGATTATGTAGCAAATGTTATTTTTATGATGAATGCATCATGTTCAAAAGTTGGAGATAAAACAGGAAGAGTAACAAAAGATGAAATAAATGAATTATTTGAATTTGAGGGTAGTTTAGATTTATTAGATTTAAATGATAGAGAAGATGAAATCCTTAATATAATTAAAGACATGAGTGGTTTTGTTACTTTTGATGAAATAATAAGTGGTGACTATAAAAAAAGTAAGAATTTTAATGGTAATACTTTAACAGTTGGAGAAATTAGAAATCTTTTCTATGTTAAAATGATACCAGGTATAACACAATATATTCATAGAAAATATGATGATCAAGTAGATGGTGAAGTTCATTGCTTATTTCCTGATATAGAAGAATCATTAAAAAGATTTGCTTTTCATTCAAAAAGTTGTAGATCTTGTTTTTTAATAGTATTTGATGATGAAACTATAATCTCATATAATAATGGTGAATATAGATTCTTACCATATAAGTTTTCACATGTAATATATTTAACTAAGTTAGAAATATTAACATATTTAGCATATGGTGCTGATGATGATAATGAAGATATGGTTTTAAGAATGCTTGCAGATGATGGAGAATATGCAAATACTAGTATTAGTGATATGGATGATGAATTGTTTGAGCAATTAACAAGATTCGCATATAACTATATTAGATCATTTTTAGATGAATTTACTTTTGAGTTTTCTGAAATTATGATTAAAGATGCTAAAGAAAAAATAGGTAAGTATAAAATATTATCATCTAAATATAAATTATAAACTTATTTACAAATATTAATAAAAGAGTTATAATTAACTTGTAAATCAATGAGGAAAGACATGATTTATATATTTGATTTATAGAGAGTTACCGGTTGGTGTAAGGTAATATGATATATATAAGTTACTACTTTCTAAGAGGATTAATAAATCCCGGCATAGCCGTTATATTAATTAAGTAAACAAAGGATGGTACCGCCTAAATAGGCTCCTTATACCATCCTTTTTTTGTTTAAAAAGGAGGAAATTATGATTAATATTAAAGAAGATGAAAGATTAAGTAGATTAAATCATTCATGTGCACATTTAATGGCACAAGCAGTAAAACATTTATATCCAAATGCTAAATTCTGGGTAGGACCTGTTATTGAAGAAGGTTTCTATTATGATATTGATTTAGGAGATAAAGTTATTACTGATGAAGATATTGAAGCTATTTCTAAGGAAATGAAAAAACTTGCTAAAGATGGAAAGAGAATTTATAGAGAAGAAATTTCTAAAGCAGAAGCTTTAGAAAAGTTTAAAGATGATCCATATAAAATAGATTTAATTGAAAGAATGGATGAAGATAATACAGTAATATCTTGTTATACTCAAGGAGACTTTACTGATTTATGTAGAGGACCTCATGTTGACTCAGTTAAAGAGTTAAAAAACTTTAAATTACTTAAGTTTTCAGGTGCTTATTGGAAAGGTGATTCTAATAATAAAATGCTTCAAAGAATATATGGAGTATGTTTTGATAATGAAGAAGATTTAAATAATTATTTACAAGAATTAGAAGAAGCTAAAGAAAGAGACCATAGAAAAATAGGTAAAGAACTAGGCATTTATATGATGAGTGATCTAGTAGGAAGAGGACTTCCTATGTATTTACCAAATGGTTTCATTATGTGGAATGAACTTGAAAATTATATTAGAAATAAAGAAATTAAAAGAGGATATAAACATGTTCAAACTCCACCTTTAGGTAATGTAAATCTTTATAAAACAAGTGGTCACCTAGAACACTATAAAGATGCTATGTTCCCAATAATGGAAGTAGAAGATGAAGAATATGTTTTAAGACCTATGAACTGTCCTCATCACATGGTTATATATGGAAATGATATACATTCTTATAGAGATTTACCTTTAAGAATAGCAGAAATAGCTAGAGATTGTAGATATGAAGCTTCTGGTGCTTTAAAAGGTATAGAAAGAGTTAGATCTTTCTGCCAAAATGATTCACATATCTTCTGTACTTTAGAACAAGTAGAATCTGAATTTAAAGGTGTAGTAGATTTAATTCTTGAATGTTATAACGAATTAAATATTAAGAATTATAGATTTGAATTATCTTTAAGAGATCCTGAAGATAAAGTTAAATATCATCCAGATGATGAAATGTGGAATAAAGCAGAAGATATGCTTAGAACAGTATTAAATGATTTAGGTATAGAATATGTTGAAAAAATAGGTGAAGCTGCATTCTATGGACCTAAATTAGATGTTCAAGTTAAACCTGCAGTAGGTAATGAAATAACATTATCAACTTGTCAATTAGACTTCTGTTTACCAGCTAAATTTGATTTATCTTATATAGATTCAGATGGTTCTAAGAAAACTCCAGTAGTTCTTCATAGAGCAGTATTTGGATCAATTGATAGATTTATTGCATACTATTTAGAAGAAACAAAAGGAATACTTCCTTTATGGCTTTCTCCAGTACAAGTAAATATAGTACCTGTTAATATGGAATATCATACTAACTATGCTAAACAAGTATATGAAGAATTAAAAACTAATGATATTAGATGTGAAATAGATCTTAGAGATGAAAAGATGAATTATAAACTTAGAGAGTCTATTATTCATAAATATCCATTAACTTTAATACTAGGAGATAAAGAAAAAGATAATGAAAATATCTCTTATAGAAGATATGGTTCTGATGAAACAATTACTGTTTCAAAAGAGGACTTTATTAAACTAGTTTTAAATGAAATTAAAAGCAAAAAAAGTATTTAAAATACTTTTTTTTTATGCTATAATTTTATTATAGTGTAATAGTATAGGAAGGTAGGGTATTTTATGAAAAAAACAAAGAAAAATAAGTATATACCATTTAAGAAAACTATAATACCAGTATTATCAATTTTAATGATAATTGTAGCTATATTAATAATTGTTTATACATTAGATTATATGAAATTTAAAAAGGATCATGTGGAATATAAAAACGAATATATGATTCACGTTATGTACTTAATTATGGATAAAGATGAAGTACCAGAAAATATAACAATGGATCAAACATTTAGTTATGATCCTGAAATAGGTATTCAAGGAATTTTAGGTACATCAAACTCTATGGTTCCACTTACTAAAAAGGGTGATTATTTATATGTAGATTTAGATACATTTACTAATCCAAATTTATTAGTTAATGAAACTGATTACGTATTTACTAAATATAGTTTAGATGGTGAATTAATTGATGGTTGTGAATACGATAAAGAAACTAATACTATTAAAGTACCAATTTCATACTTTAAAGAAAATAAAATACATCCTATACAATTAGAAATTCAAACATTAATGACAGAAGAAGATTTCCAAAATATGGAAACTGTAGTTAATGTTAAAAAATTTATTACTACTAAAACTATTATTAAAAATAATGCTGTAGTACAAGAAACTAGTATTAAATTAACAGGTTTTGGTTCAAAGAAACTTAATAAAGATAATGTACATATTTATATGAATAATATGGAAGAAGAACTAGATGATAATATGTATAAAATTGTTGGTAATGAAATAAGAATCTTATTTCCACCAGCACAAATTAGTAAACTAGATATTAAAGTAGATTATTCATTAAAAGGTGTATTTGCTAGGGAATATGAAAGCAATCCTAATGAGTTTGTTGCTATTCAAGTAGATGGACCTATTAATTTACATTTAAATGATACAGGTAGTTTTTCATTATCTGGTCCAGAATCTGGATCTAAAGAGATTAAATACTGCGGTGTATATTCAAATGATAACTGTTTATCAGATAATTCATGGAGCCCATCAGCAGCTAGTTGGACTTATACATATTCTGCATATCCTTCAAGCTATTATAGATTTGATTCATCTTCATGGGATGTATTATATAACTTTAGTGTATATCTTGATTCATTAGTTAGTAAAACAGCATCTGGTATAGCATCTACATCAGATATGCCATCTCGTATAGCATTCTATTGCTTAAACCATAGTTATGGTTCAGGTAATAATGGTGCTCAAACAATGTATATGTCTTATAAAGTAATTGGAGAAACAAGTCACTCTGTTACAATTCATTATTGGACTACAAATGCATATAGATCTCAAGATGCACAAGCATATTTAAGATTTGAATGGGAAAATGCAGAAGTTGGTTTAAAAGTTAGAAAAGTAGATGACTCTGGTAATAATATTCAAGGACTTAGTATAACTGCTGTTAATATGGCAAATGCATCAGATACACAAACTGCTATTACTGATGCAAGTGGTATAGCAACATTCTCAAATTTAACTGATGGTGCTAAATATAAGTTCTATGAAGATTGTAATTCATCTATTACTGTTGCAGGTCATTCTAATACAACATTAGCTGCTCAAGGAATATCTTGTGTATATCCATCAACTAATCCATTAAATAATGGTGGTTCTGGTTATACTCCAACAGAAGATTATGCTACAATGACTCCTATATCAATGGAAAATATTAAATATAGACACTGTGTAACTGTTCATAAAACAAAAGGAACAGATAATAGAAATGAATCTGGTGTACAATTTCAATTAAGTGTACCTGCTGGAGTATGTAGTTTATATAATTCAGCATATACATCAGGTGCAGTATCTACTAATTCAAATGGTATAGT
Source organism: Bacilli bacterium (assembly GCA_017553685.1). Classification (GTDB taxonomy): domain Bacteria; phylum Bacillota_I; class Bacilli_A; order RF39; family UBA660; genus RUG13038. The sequence goes on from JAFZKH010000002.1 coordinate 107,121, forward strand.
AACATTTACTCATTTAGGATATTGTAGCGGTAATGCTACAGTTAGAGTAACAGATACAACTCATGCAGCATCTGTTATTGGAGATAATCCTAGAACAGTAAGTTTTGTTAGATCTCAAATTAAGTCTAAAGTAAATGGATTTAATTATAGAGGTGTAACTTATAATGCTGGTGATGAAATACCTGCAATGACAAATAGTGATTTTATTACTAATGAATCTGCAGGAAGAGTAGAGGAAATATGTCCTACTACTAATCAAGTAGAAGTTAGAGATAAAGATTATGTAGTTATGTGGACTAAGAAAGATATGTCTATTAATAATGGACAATCATTAAGTAATGTTACATTTAATGTAAATCTTGGTAATACTCCTGTTAGAGTATTAACTACTAAAGAAAATTATACTGATACAAATAACGTAACAAAATTATGTTATAAATATACAACTGAAACTGGTAATAATACTACAATAGATTTAAAATCTGATGGTAATGGTGAAGTATGTATCTTCAATTTACCAAAAGCAGGTGATAATTATACAGTTACTGAAAAATCAACTAATGTATATTCACATAATCCAATAACAGTAACATCATCTGAAAACTATACAAATACTAATTATTCAAACTATGAATATATAGTTGATTGGAATAAGAAAGAATTAACTGGTATTTCTACTTCTAATTCTGGTGGTAACTTAGCAGGTGCTAAATTTACTGTTAAAGATTCAAGAGGTAATACAGTTAGAACTAAAGCTACTAAAGAAACTAGATATGATAATAGAACTCCTGGAGTATCTAGATCATGTTATGTAGTAGATTTAATTAATGCGTCTAATAACACTAATTCGGAATTTATATCTGATAGTGATGGTTATGTATGTATTGTAGGTGTTAATAAATCTGAAAACTATACTATTACAGAAACTGATCCTGCTACTTATTATGGATATGCTAATAGTAGATCTATAACAGAAGAATCTAAATTAACATTTAATACTACTAATCCTAATCCAAAAATGGTATATCAATGTCCAACAGAAGTTAAAATAACTAAAACAACTACTGAACTTAATAGTGCTTCTGATGAATATAAAAAGGTTATTTATGCTGAACTTCAAAAGTTAACATTTAATATTTTAGATAGTAATGGAAATGTATTAACATTTAAATATAATGCAAATACTAAACATTATGAATATCAAAAAGCTATTAATGATTTAACTGGTTCAAATAATGCTGGAGATGCATCAATTAGACTTCTTAATGGAGTGGATGTTAATAATACTGCATTAAATAATATGAATCTTAATATATTAGTTAACTATTTACCTGAAGGAACTTATACATTAAGAGAAGTTAGTTCAATTAATTGTGGTTCTACTTCAACAAATTCATCAGGAGGAAGCACATGTACTTGTGATAATAATACTCCTAATAATAATGGTTCAACTAATGAAGAAACAGCATGTTCTAATATGGGATATGCACATGTTCCTGATATTACATTTACTGTAACAGATAATAATACAGCTTCTTCAGTAACATGTAATAAATCTACTGACGATTCAGTAAAAGTTTCATTAACTAATAAACCTACAGAAGTTAAATTTACTAAGAAAGATATGTATGGTTATTTAAATGATACTGATAAAGTTAAATTTGAAAATGATGAAGAAGTAGAAGCCTTTGATAATATTACATTTAGAGTTAGAAAACAAAGTACTACTAATTTATCTGGAACTACATCAGTTGCTTCAAATAATTATGAATGGTTCTATGTAACTAGAACTGGTGAATATAGATTAGATGTTCTTCATAAATGTTCATCTGAAGGTCAAAATGTAGGTGGATTTACTTGTACACAAAACCTTCATACAAATGATGGTAGTTTAAAAATAACTCATTTATGTAAGTGTGAATCATATTACATAGAAGAGTATGAAGTACCAGATGGAACAGTATTTGTTTTACCTAAACTAGAAGGTACTACTTGTGAAGAAGGATACATGAAAGTTGATAAGAATGGTAAACTTGAATGCCATCCAGTTAAGAGTGTTAAAGTATGTGATTGTGATGATTCAAATCCTGAATCTTCACCTCCAGTAATAATTGAAGATTTACCAACAAAACAAGTATTTGTTAAGAAAGATTTAAAATATAATACAATTATTACTGATCAAAATACTACATTTGAATTATTCTTAGCAAAAGAAGGTAAAGTATGTAATCCATATGATGCTACTTCTAAAGCAAATGATTGTATTCAAATATACTTTAAAGATAGATTAGTTCTATCAGATGAAGTAGACGGAAGTTTATCATATAGACTTATTCCTGAAACATCATCAAATAATAAGATTAAAGAATTACATGTAGATCCTAATACTGGTAAATTAATTCTTAGATATTTACCATCATATGTAGATAGAGAATATGTATTAATGGAAACTAAGTCTCCTAAAGGATATGATTTACCTACAGGTGAAAAATCAGTAACTAGATTTAAAGTAGTTAATGATACTGTTAATGTAGAAGTATCTAATGTACCAAATAAACCTAGTAAAGCTATTATTGGTAAATATGATGCAAATACTGGTGAATTAATACCTGGATTTAAGTTTAAAGTTTATAAAGTAAATAATTATGATGAAAATTTAACTCCAATGATGCAATCAAAATCAAATGCATTAGAGTTTAAAACTTTAAGAGATGGTTCTTACGAATATAGAGAAGTATTTGATACTGATTTAATTACTACATGTACAGATAGAGAAGGAATGCCTTGTTCTAGTATAGGTGGTTCTTTAGTAGATGATGCTTATGATGATTCAAGTATTTCATCATCTGAAAACATTGTAACTATAAGAGAAGGACAAGCATTAATTCAATTCTTAGATACTGATGCTTATTATATAGTTGAAGAAGTAGAGGCTCCTAAAGGTTATAAATTACCTGATAGAGAAAGTGATAGATATACATTATTCTATGTACCAGCATCTGAAGAAGTTACTGTAGAAACTAAAGTATATAATACTGAAAGTTACTTCACATTCTTTAAATATGATGAATATAATAATACAATTGATGGTGCTAAATTCAAACTTCAAAAACTTAATAGTGAAAAGATTTATGAAGATGTAGCAGTTGAAGATGTTTCTACTGAAACTACTAAGATGTATAAAATACTTAGTACTTCAGAAAACTATGAAATAACTACAATAAATGGACAAGCTACTATTTATAGATTAACTGAAGGACAATACAGAATAATAGAAACTGCTGCTCCTGAAGGTTATGAACTTCCAAAGAAGACATATAACGTAGTTACATTCTTAGTAGATGCTAAAGGTCATACATTTGGATCTAATATAATTGCTAATAAGAAATTTACTACTAAAACAATGACTTTACCATCTGCTTCAGCAGAGTTAGTTGTTAATATTCAAACAGGTAAGAAAGTTATTAAATATGGTTTAATAATTACTGGAATACTTGGATTAATAGGTTTACTAATATTTATTAGAAAAAGAGTTAGTAAATAGGGAGATAATTATGAAAAAGAATAAAAGAAGTCGTACATTTAATAAAAAAGAAATTAAAGTAATATTATCTATAATAGTATTATTATTCCTTATTGTATTAATTGTATATGTTAGAAACTATAGAAATTTTGCTGAAGTTAAACTAAATACTAATAAAAAAGATATATTTACAATATCAGATTTAAAAATAAATGATTTAAAGTATTCTAGTTCAGAAGATAAAGTAACTGAAGTTTTTGGAAAACCTAAAAAAATAGTTAATTATAGTGAAAATGGTTTCCGTTATAAAAGATTTGAATATGACGATCTTAGTTTAACTTTAAGAGAATATTATGATGATTATATTTTAGTAGGAGTAGAAACTACTTCTTCTAAATATAAGATTTCAAGAGGTTTAAGAGTAGGTTCAAATATATCTAGAGTTATGAATAAATATAAAGTAGATAATAAATCTGGTAGTTATTTATATGGTAATTATAGTTATGAAGAAATGTCTGAAAAAACAGATAATGTTTACATGGGAATAAGAACTAAACTTAAAGTATCTTATTATAATAAAGATGCTAAAGTTGAAAATGATACTTTCCCTGTAGATGCTATTCAAAAGATTGAATTTGAATATAAGAATGGAACTGTATATAAGATTTCTTGGAGTTATGATTATGAATAATAAAAAAGTATAGCAATTGCTATACTTTTTTAATTATTATTAGGATTCTTTCTTTTTCTAGGTAATAAACCTTTTATAAAACTTGGATGAGTTTTAATAACTTCTACCGGTAATTCAAGTTTTGTTTTTCTTCTTTTATAATTCTTAAATTCAATTAAAGACTTTAATCTATGTGATACTTTATCAACTTCTAAATCTATTTTATCTATTGAACTTGTAAAATCATCATCTTCTTCATCATCTTCAAAATCTAATCTATGATCCGTTAAAAGAGCTTTAGCTTCACATAAAATATTTCCTATTTCTATTGAAGTTTGATTTATTAGTAGATTTAATCCTTTAACAGTTAAACCTTTTACTTCATTATAGTCTAGTATTATATCTTCATTTCTAAAGTATTCTATTTCTTCTGGTTCTGTAAATCTAATAAATTCTCTAGAATGACTACTATCTATAAGTTGAATACCATCGCCATAAGTTTTAGTAATTATTGATGCAGGTAATATTATACTTAATTCATTACTAATATAATCTATATCTTTTCTTTGTACATATACTGCATTTTCTGTAAATATTTTCATATTTCACCCCTCAAAGCATTAATATTATAGCAGTATTATAGATATAGTCAATAATTAGTTTACATTCATTTTATTTTTTTATATAATAAGTTTAAACAGGTGAGGTAAGGTATGGAATTAAAAAAATTAGATGAAGGTACAAAATTTAATATGGAATGTCCTGAATGTAAGCATACTGGTATTCGTACTGAATTTGAAGTACTTGGTAGTTTGGCTTATATTTGTAAGAAATGTAATGGTAGAGGATATATTTCTGTTACTGTTACAGAGAAAGATGAGTATTTAGTTGATTTAATAACAGGTACTATTTTACAAGAAACAGATGATTTTGTATTTGATTCAATCGAATTTAAAGAATTAGCTGTACGTCCAGGTGTTACACATGTTGTATATGCTAGTAATAATATTGCGGATGCAGAATTCTTTATAAAAAAGGGATATAATAGTGATCATGTAGTACCATATGAGGATTTTTTAAGTGGAGAAAAATGGCCACTTCCATTAGAAATGGATACATGTCCTGCTCGTTTAGAAAGTGAATATTGTAAACAACATAACTTCGATAATAAATGTGAACTAGGAGATTTTACTATGTGTAAAAGATTTAATACTGGAGAATGTTGGGGAAAATACTATGGTATTGGAGCTTTAACATTAAAATCAAAACAAGATAAACTTAAGAGTATGAAAAGACAATAATTAAGAAATACAGGGAGGTTTGATTATGGGCATTATGAGAATAGTTAATTGTAATGACTATATTATGGAAACTTGTGATAAATGTAAAGGAACAGGTATATCATTATCTACTTTAATTCAAAGTGATGTAGGTACAATATGTATGAAATGTAATGGTAAAGGATATATATTTCATAAAAATAGTAATTCAGTTAATTTTACTCAACATATTCCACATGAAACAGAAGATGGTAAAACATATTATGATTTTAGAATTAGTGATGAATTAGTAAAACTAGGTGGAGTAAGATTTGTAACATATGCTTTTACTAAATCACATAGATGGATTACATCTAAAGATTTCGAAGAACTACAAATTCCTAGTGAATCTATCGTAACATATGATGAGTTTTTAAAAGGTAAAAAACCATTACCAATAGAATCATTAACTTGTCCTGCTTTGATTTCAGAAGAATATGGCTATGATGATTTTAATAATGAATGTTGTGTATGTTATGGAAATTGTCCAAAAGAAGATGTACAAGAGTGTTGGGATAAGTTTTATGGTAAAGCAACAACTACTAAAGGAAAGAAAATAGTTTTACAAAGAAAAATAAATGGAAAAAAACAACATTAATTATGTTGCTTTTTTATTGTATAAAGAATGTGTAAACAATTTACTTATACTTAACATTTAATTTATATTCTATTATATAATTATATTGTTAATAGGAGGATTTTTATGGAAAATCAAAGAAAAGGAAATTTTGGATGGGGTGTTTTAGGTTTCTTTTTTCCAGTAGTAGGTTTAATACTATTCCTAGTATGGAAAAATAATAAAAAGGAAGATGCAAAGGTTGCTGCAATTGGAGCAATAATTGGTGCAGCATTAACAATTGTTTTAACTGTTGCTTGTGCTGTTTTAGTTAATCTTGGATTAATTAAATCTAAAAAAATAATAAATGAACCAACTCCAGTAGTTACACCAAAGTCAGATGAAGAAAAGTCTAAATGTACTGGAACTGCTACTAAGGGAACTAATAAATATGAGTATAAGTTTGATATAGAAAGTGCTGATTCTGTTTGTAAGTCTATTACATATAAAGTAAATGATGATTTTACAGTAGAATTTGATATTTCAGATGGAACTAATCAAACATCATATTTAATGTTTGTAAATGGTAAAGAAGTAGAAGTTGGAAGATATGAAGATGATAAGTTCTATGTTGTAGGTAAGACATTTATTACTACAGAATTTAGTACTGATCTAGGAGCTAATGTATTATTATTTAATACTAAGGGTGAAATATATAATTTAGTTCAAGAGGGAGAAGAAGCATATAATCCAGTTAATCAATTAAAAGTTGATAAGATGACTGTTAAAGATTATAAAGTAAATGAGGATGGATCATTAACTATATCTGCTTTAAGACATTCTAACCAATGTGAATTTGGTCATACTATTGATGGCAAATGTGCATCTGATAGCCCATGTGATTATACATTTGAACAATATATGAATAAATATAATGTATCATTAGATTATGACTATAGTGCAGAATTTACATTTAAACAAAATAATGATGGATTATATGAATTTAATTCTACTAAAAATGTAACTAAAACATATAAAGATTTCTTTAATGAATATAAAACAAATTCATGTAGATAATTATAAGACAAGCATATGCTTGTCTTTTTTTATCAAATAAAAAACCAATCATTTTGATTGGTTTATTTTTTAGTGGTGCAGGTGAAGGGACTTGAACCCCCACTCCGAAGGAACTAGATCCTAAGTCTAGCGCGTCTGCCAATTTCGCCACACCTGCAATAAAAAAGTGGTGGACCCTGTAGGACTCGAACCTACGACCGCCCGGTTATGAGCCGGATGCTCTAACCAACTGAGCTAAGGGTCCACATGAAAATATTATCACAAATACAAAGGTTTTTCAATCATTTTTTTCAAAAATATGATAAAATATATATGTAGGTGTTAGTATGAATAAGATAAAATTTTTAATTAAAGCTATATTAAAAATGAACTATAAAGAAATGTTTAATGTAGCAAGAAAAATTTCTAGAGAAAATAGTAGATTAACATTAATTACATTCTTTGATATTATATGGTGCGGTCTTAGATATGGTGCCGGTTATATGGATTATATGGAGTTTGAATTCTATTTATTAAATGGAACTCAAAGAAAAACATTTTTAACTAGAGCTAAGAATAATGAGATTGTTAGAAAGTATAATAATAAAGAATATAACCATATTTTAAATAATAAAATAGAGTTTAATAATATGTTTAAAGATTATTTACATAGAGACTTTATAGATGTCTCTAAATGTACTAAAAAAGAGTTTAAACAATTCTGTAAAGGAAAGAAATATGTTATTGCTAAAGAAGTAGATAACTGTGGTGGAGTTGGAGTATCTAAAGAGTTTATTCAAGATACAAATAGATTATATGAAAAACTTAGAAAGAATAAACAATATTTAGTAGAGGAAGTAATTGTTCAAAATTCTAAAGTATCTAAATTATATCCAGATGCTGTTAATACTCTTAGATTATTTACATTCTTAGATGATAATGGTGAAGTACAAATACTTAACTCTATTTTTAAAATAGGTAATAATGGATTTGTAGATAATTTTGCATCTGGTGGTATGTATACATTCTTAGATGATAATGGTGAAGTAATATGTCCTGCTATTAATAAAAAAGATGAAAGATTTACAGTTCACCCAGAAACAAAAGAGCAAATAATAGGTTTTAAAGTTCCTAATTATGATAAAGCAGTTGCTTTAGTAAAAGAAGCATCTTTATTAATACCTGAAATAAGATATATTGGTTGGGATGTTGCTATAACTGAAAAAGGTGCATGTTTAGTAGAGGGTAATGAATTCCCTGGAGTATTCCAAATTAAACCAAGTTATATGGATAAACCAGAGGGAATTTTACCTAGATATAACAAATATATGAAGTAGGAGGTAAATATGGATAAAATTCAATTACTTAATACTGAAATAAAAGAAATAAAAGATATTAGATTAAGAGAGAATCTGGAAATTATTGTATCTAATCTTCCAGATTATTTCTTTTTAGAACCTGCTTCATCTACAGGTAAGTATCATCCATCATTTTCTTTAGGAGAAGGTGGATTACTTAGACATAGCAAAGTAGCTTTTAGAATAGGTCTAGAATTATTAAATACTAGTACTTTTTCTGAAGATTTTACTCCATTAGAGAGAGATTTATTACTTATGTCTATTCTTGTCCATGATGGGCTTAAAAAAGGTAAAACAGAAGAAAAATATGTAAGATTTGATCATCCAATTTTAATGGCTAATTATTTAGATGAATTAAAAGATAAATTATCATTATCTAAAAATGAACTAGATTTTATGAAAGATGTAATATCATCACATATGGGTGAATGGAATACTAATTCTTATTCTAAAGTAGTATTACCACTTCCAAAAACAAAGTATCAAAAATTTGTACATTTATGTGATTTATTATCTTCTAAAAAGTTTTTAGATGTTAAATTTAAAGATAATGAAATAATAGATAGAGAGGACTAATAATGATAAAAACTAAAAAAATATTTTTTACATTATTTCCTGCATTAGAATTAATCTTAATAGCATTAATACCATTAATGTTTATGTTAAGTGATATTATTGAACTTCATAGTTTATTATTCTTTATAATAGAATTATTATATGTAATAATACTTTTCTTATGTACAATAATAAACGTTGCATTATGTATAAGTTTAATAACAGGAATAATTAAAAATGAGGATAAAAGATCACCTATAATCGTGGTTTTATTAACAATTTTAATAATACTTTTTAGTGTACTTGTTATGCCATATATTTATTATAAATATATATTAAAGAAACCAATGAAAGTTGTTTCTCTAATACTTTATTTAATTAGTATTGTGTTCTTAGCATTTGTATTTGTATTTGGTTATAGAACATATAATAAAATGGTAATAGAAAAAGAAAAAGCACATCAAAAAGAAGAAAATAAAAGAATAACTATTAATGAGAATAATAATCTATTTGCATTTGCTTTTAAAATGGGTTATGAGAAATCTAATGTTGGTGAATATGATTTATATGTAAAAAATGAAGAAAAAAATGTAGTATTTACTGAATTTACATATGATACTAATTTATATGAACAAAAGACTTTAGAAGATTATCTTTTAAAAGGTGTTTCTGATATAGAAACTACTAAAAAGAATGCTAAAGTATATAAAGAAAAAGAATTAAAAGAATTAGAAGACAGAAAAGCTTATTCTATTATCTATGAAGGTAAAACAAAAGATGCATCTACATGCATCTATAGAATTACTGTTATTCAATTTAATTCTAATCCAAATTATATGTTATATACTGTTATTGTAACTTTAAAAGATGATTATGAAAAATTATCTCCTGAATTAGATGATATTATTAATTCAGCAAAAATTATTCAAAATAATTAAACTCCTTAAGGGAGTTTTTTATTTTGAAGTAAATAAAATATATGGGAGGTGAAAATTGTTAGATATGTAAAACAATCTAATATAAAAGATTGTGCATCTTCTTGTATATATAATATTATTAGATTTTATAAAGGTAATATTAATTATAATAATATTACTAAAAAACTACATATAACAAAGAAAGGATCATCTATATATAATGTAGTTAAAACTCTAAGATATTATAAACTGGAATCTAATGCATATAGATGTGACTATAAAAATTTATTAAATATTAATCATCCAGTAATTGCATACCTAAAGATTAATGATTATTATCATTATGTTATAGTTAAGAAAATTAAAAATAGTAAAGTATTTATATTTGATCCTATAAGAGGAGATCTCATTTATTCTAAAGAAGAATTCTTAAATGAATGGAAGTCTATAATTATAGATATCATTTATAAAGAACCTCTAGATAATGAATCTAATTCATATATAAAATACTTAATTAATATAATTAACAATAATAAATTAATACTATTTATAATGTTTTTTATAGCCACTTTATTTACTATATCAAATCTATCTAGTACTTATATTCTTAAATATATAATTGATGAATTTGATATAAAAAAATTAATTGTTTTTATAACTATTTTTGAAGTATCTAAAACTATTTTATCTTATATAAACGGAAAGGTAATGTTAAAAGCTTATGTAAGAATAAATAGTAAGATTAGAAATAGTATATATCAAAAGATTTTTAATCTCCCATCTAAGGAAGCAAAAGCATTTAATCTTATTTGTAGAATAGAAGACCTATCATATATAAGTGAATTTATATTTAATTTTCCCACTCTACTAATAGATTTATTATATGTGATAATAATCTTTCTATTCTTTATATATAATGGCTTATTATACCCATATATATTACTCATATTATCTTTATTAATGATTTCATTTCATTTACTTGTTCGAAATAAATTATTTGATTTATTTGATAAAGAAAGAAATAATTTCCTAAAAATGAATAATAATCTTATAGAAAGAATAAACTTAATACCAATAATATTTAAATTAAAAGCCAGTAAAGAGTTTATAAAAAAAGAATCAGATAATTATAATGATTATCTTTTATATCAAAAAAACTTAAATAATAATATGCTTTATTATAATTTAATACTAAACATTATTTTTGTAGTAATTAATATTATAGTAATTCTTGTTTCATTTCATTACAGTTCTCTTAAAACAATATCTCTTGGAGATTTTTATATAAATTGTTCCTTATTTCAAATATATTTTTCTTCTATTGAAGAAATCCTAAATTATGATAAATTATTTCTTTCTTCTAAGAACGCTTTTAAAAGAATAGTAGATCTATATAATTATGATTTTAGTGAAGAAGGGAATCATGATAAACTAGTTATATTTAATAATGAACCTCTATTAAATAGTACTACTGATGATAATATTATTTTTGAAAGAAATATATCAAATGAAGAATTAGATAAAGTAAAAAGAGTATGTTTAATAAATGATAATAGTTTTATAGAAGATGCTAGTGCTTCAAAAAAAGAAAAGATAATTCTTGCTAGATCATTATTATCTAATTCAAATAAATTAATACTTAATAATTGTTTGAATAATATAGATTATAAAGAAAGAAAAATAATACTTAATAATATAAAAACTGAATACAATAAAAGTGTTATTTATATTTCAAATGATCTAAAAGAAAAAAGGAGGAAAGTGTGAAAAAGTTAGATACTTGTGAAAGTAAATGCATGTATGGTGGAGGATGGAGTCTTGGTATATTTGCTCTTGTTGGAGCAGGTGTCTCATTTGTTATTGGGGCATTAGATGGTTGGACAAGGATGTTTAGATGTCGTTAATAGATATTAAATCTCAAAAGAAAATGTATGGAGGAGGCATTAGTGCTACCTTAGTACAAGCTCTTTGGAAGGGTGTTAATGTTTTTACAGATCTAGGCAGATATTTAGGTTCATCACTAAGACGTTTAACTACTAGAAATATATGCAAATAATAAAATAAGCTTTTTAAGCTTATTTTATTTTATTTATAAAAATATATGTTATACTTATTATATAGGGAAGTATGAGTATGAAAAAAGATAGAAATATTACTATTATTCTTATTGTTTTATTACTTGCTACTATAGGTTTATTATTAAATAATTACTTTAATAATTTACCTCCAACTATTAAGAAGATTACGTATGCTGATAGTTATAATGAAGATAGATCCAGAAAAGTAACTTTAAAGTTAAAAAAGAGAAATTCTAAACCTATTTATTGTACATTTATACATGGTGATGATACTAGTGAAAAAATAAAAGCTAAGAATGGTAAATGCTCATATAATGTAGTTACTGATTCATATAAAGTAGATATAGAGTTTAATAATGGAAAACATACTACATATGATGAAGAGTTTAATATAGATGGTTTATTAGGCTTTAAAATAGTAAATAAAAAGAAATATATTGCATTAGATGAATATCTAAATTTAGGAACTCAGTTAGATACTGTAGGTTATATGGATTATTTAGTTAAATATAGTTCATCTAATGAAGATATTATTTCTATAGATAAAGATGGAAATATACATGGTAATCAAGTAGGGGTTTCTACTATAACTGTAACTGCTAATAATATAACTGAAAAGTGGGATATTAAAGTATCTGATTTAATTAGACCACCAATATTAAATAATAAGAAAAAGGTTGTTCCTTGTAATCAATACTCAGATGAACAATTAAAAGAATTAGATGATATACTTGCTAGTAGAGTAGAAATAGCAGGAGAAGGAACTAGAGCAGCAGCTGTAGAAGTGTCTAGATTCTTAACATTAGATTTTCCATATAAAGTACCATATTTCTATGAAAATGGTAGAATATCTACTAACGGAGTAGATGGAGAAGGTAGATATTATAGAAAAGGTTTATATTTAGGAAAAGCAAAACAAAATGAAATAGAAAAAGTAATGGTTGGTCCTGCTTCTTGGGGATGCCCATTAACTAACTTTGAAGATGACGGTTATATGAAACCAAATGTTAGGTATCCTAATGGACTTGATTGTTCTGGTTATATATCATGGATACTTAAACAAGCAGGTCTTGATATTGGTGATATAGGAGCAGGTTTCTCATCTAAATATAACTATACTCAAGTAGGAGAATTAAATAGAAATTCATATGAATTACTTCATTCAGGTAAAGTAAAACCAGGAGACCTAATTGGCTGGGACGGTCATATAGCTATGATAGGAGCTATGACTGATACTAAGATATATGTTACAGAAAGTTTACTTCCTGGTGTTATAATGGATGAATATGATTATTCAAATCCTAGATCTACATTCTATAGTAGATATGATCATATAATAGATATGTCAGGTCAATATAAAGGTGACGGTAATTTAAGATATATGTGGTAAAAATAAGTCTTTATAGACTTATTTTTTAAGAAAGGAAACTAAAGATGGATTATATAAGAGGTACACTTAAAAAGATTATATTTGAGTCTAATAATGGTTATATAGTTGCTTTATTTAGAGTTAAAGATTCATCTTTAGATGAATTTATAAATAGAACTATAACTATTACAGGTTATTTTCATGAATTATCAATTGATGATAATTATATTATGAATGGTGAAATAGTAGATAATCCAAAATATGGGAAACAATTTAATGTAACTAGTTATGATAGAGATATACCTACAGGTAAAGAAGGATTAATAGAGTTTTTATCTGGAGGATTATTTAAAGGTGTAGGTGAAAAGACTGCTAAAATGATAGTAGATACTTTAGGAGAAGATACTCTTAAATTAATCGAAGAAGATTATTCTAATCTTTTATTGGTACCTACTATTAAAGAATCAAAAGCTATTTCTATTCATGAAACATTAATTAAATATAATGAAAGTTATAATACAATTATTTATTTAAATGATATTGGATTTAATACTAATGATGCACTTAAAATATATAATGAGTTTAAAGATAAAACTAAAGATATAATAGATGAAAATGTTTATTTAATTACTGACTTTATATCTGATATTAACTTTTTAAAAATAGAAAAAATAAGAAAGAATTTAGATATAAAAGATGATGATAAAAATAGAATTATTTATCTAATTGAATATGTTATTAAAAACTATTTATTTAATACAGGAGATACTTATTTTTATAGTCATGATATATATGAAGAAGTACTTAGATATTTATCATTTGATTTTTCTATGGATGACCTTGAAATATATTTAGATGAATTAGTAGATCTAAATAAAATAGTTTTAAAAGATAATAAATATTATTTATTTGAATATTATTTTGCTGAAGACAATATCTCTAATTTTATATGCTATTTAAGTAATAAATCTTATAATGTAAAAAAGATAGATAAAGAAATAGAAAACCTAGAATTACACTTTGGTATTACATATAACGAGATGCAAAAGAAGGCTATTAAAGAGTCAGTTACTACAAACTTTAATATTATATCTGGAGGACCAGGAACAGGTAAAACAACTATAATTAAAGCTATATTAGAACTATATAAAAGAGTTCATAATTATAATAATTTAGATATGATGGCTAAAGTAATGTTACTTGCTCCAACAGGTAGAGCAGCTAAAAGAATGAGTGATAGTTCTGGATTTAAATCATCTACTATTCATAGATTCTTAAAGTGGAATAAAGATACTGATACATATATGATAAATGAAGAAAATAAATCTAATGTAGAATTCCTTATAATAGATGAAGTTTCTATGATAGATACACTTTTATTAAATAATTTATTACTAGGTTTAAATAGAACTGTTAATATAGTCATGATAGGAGACTATAATCAATTAGAATCTGTAGCTCCTGGTAAAGTATTAAAAGATTTAATAGATTCTGATATGCTTAATGTTACATTCTTAAATGAACTTTATAGACAAGAAGAGAACTCTTATATTGCAACTTTAGCAAAAGAAATAAGAGATAATAATTTAGATGAAGATTTTACAAATAAGAAAGATGATTATAACTTTATTGAATGCACTAAAGATAATCTTCTAGAGTATACTAAAAAACTTGTTTTAAAGGCTATAGAAAAGGGATATACATCATCTGATATACAAGTACTTGCTCCTATGTATAAAGGAGTAAATGGAATAGATAATCTAAATGTAATGCTTGAAGAAGTCTTTAATCCAGATGATAAACCAAGTATTAAACATTATGATACTATTTATAAAGTAGATGATAAAGTATTAAAACTAGAAAATGATCCAGATAATAATGTATTTAATGGAGATATAGGATATATTACTAAGATAGAAGATGATGAAGTACATATAAATTTTGATGGAACAGTAGTTATATATAAATATAAAGATTTATCATCTATTAAACATGCTTATGCTATATCTATTCATAAATCACAAGGTAGTGAGTTTAATTTGGTAATAATGCCTATTATTAGTTCTTATAGAATAATGCTTTATAAGAAACTTATTTATACAGGTATAACTAGAGCAAAGCATTCTCTTACTATAGTAGGAGAAGCAAATTCATTTAAGTATGCAGTAAGTAATAATAACTCTTATGAAAGAAGAACAGGTTTAAAAGAT
The DNA here is from genome assembly GCA_017553685.1 of Bacilli bacterium. GTDB lineage: Bacteria > Bacillota_I > Bacilli_A > RF39 > UBA660 > RUG13038. Next base: position 122,732 of record JAFZKH010000002.1, read on the forward strand.
AGAATAATTAATAATATGCTTGAAAGTAACAATTAATACCTATATAATATATATTTACAAGAGGTGATTCTTATATGATTAAGGATACATTAAATGCTATAAAAAATGAAAAATCTACTGAAAGATATTGGGTTCCTGTTAGAGTACCTAAAATAATGGAAGAAGATAATATTAAATTACCTAAATTTGAAGTAGTAGGTAAACCATTAACATTAGATCAAGTTCAAGCAGAAGTAACATTACCTAAAGATTATATCTATAATGATATATTAACAAATGCATTTACTGAATATACAAAAAGCGGATATGATTTAGATGGTATTCATTTAGTTGGAGAATGTTCATTTTACTGTAGTGTTGATTCTTTAAAACAATTATATTCATTTTTAAATATACAATATAGAGAAGCAGAGTCTTTTCTTAAAAGTTATAATGAAAAATGTATTAGTTTTACAGATGTATTTGGTAATGAATGTAAGCCAACTGATAAACAATTAGAATCATATAGAGAGATATATGAAAGAAAAATATATGAACTAAGAAAAGCAATAGAAGAATATGTAAGAGGACATATACAAGTATTACCTTTTGCAAAAATTAGTTTTAATGAAATTAAACCTATATATAGTGAAAAGAATGACCCAAATAATTGTATTCCAGTTTATGCTAATAAAAATAATTTAGTTGATTTTTATATTGTAAATGCAGAAAGATTTAGTGAAATAGCAAAACTAAATGGATATGAAGAAACTGCTGAAGGAATAACAGATTTACGTATAAGTAATGGTATTACATTCCTTAGATATGCTATTAGAAGTTGTAATGGTACAGCATATGGATTAAGAGCATGGGTTAATGAACCTGAATGGTTAATTAAAAAGAAAGAACCTACAAAAATATATAAAGATGAAGATAAATAAAATGAGTTTTATACTCATTTTTTTATTCTATAAATTTGCAAAATAACATAAAATATGATAATATAACTGCTCACAAGGGGGATAATATGGGAAAAAATACTGAACCAAAATATGTAAGATTAACTATTAAAGATACTAAATTAGTTGTTAAAGGTAGACCTATAACAGAAGCACAATTAGTAGCTAATACTAAAGATGCTATAGCTATTACTTCAAAAGAAGTTAGTAAATATATTACAATTTGTGCAAATGCAAATAGAAAAATAGACTTTATTCTTATGTGTGGTACTATTGGTTTCTATTGTGAAAACAAAACTGCTAGAGAAATTATAAGATTTCAAAATGCTCTTTTAAATGAAGTTGATGCAAAATTCAATGAATTTGATTCAGTACTTCATGCTAAAAAAAGAGATACTAAAGCAATAGAAAAAGCTGAATTAGAATATTTTAAAACAGTTACAGATGCTAAAAAACAACTATTTAATTTTATTAGTGAAAGAATTCCTAGTTTTACAGAATATGCTTATGTTGATTTAAAAGAATTCTATGGATATACCGGATCATATTATGATGGTAAATGCGAAGAAGAAGGACATATATTTAGAACTTATTATGAAGGTATAATAAATGTTTCAGATTATTTAACTGCTTTAGAAAAACATGGATATATTAATGGTGTATGTGCAGAAGATGAATCCATTGGTAATTCTATAGAATTTTTAAAAAATGGTTATAATTCTAATAGAGATTCATATTTTGGATATGCTGTACCTGTTACTAAAAGATGTAATAGAGGTAAAGCAAAATCATTAAAGAGAATAGAATCAGAAAAGAGTAAGTAATTACTCTTTTTTTATTTGTAAACAAAGATATTTTTAAATAAATATTATTATATATATGATATAATTAATATAGTAGGAGATGAATAAAAATGGGTGTATTTTCAGGATTATCAATAGTAGAGTTAATAATAGTTTTAGCAATTACAATTTTACCTAGTATTTTATTATTTGCTTTAATTATGTATTCAGATAGAAAATCAAAAGAACCTATTCCTATGATTTTAATAGCAGTTTTATCTGGAGTATTTACTATTTGTATCTCATTATTAATAGATAAATATATATTAAAGTCTAATTTCTTTTCAGAATTATTTAATACATATAAAACACTTAATCTAACTAGAATAGCTATTCTTGCTTTAGTAGAGGAATTTGCTAAATTAACAGCATTATATGTATTTATATCTCATAATAAAGCATATGATGATATATATGATGGATTTGTTTATTCTGCTGTTATTGCACTTTCTTTCGCATTAATAGAAACCTTCTTATATGTTATTAGAGAAGATAGTTATACTGCTATGTCATCACTCGCATTACTTCGTAACTTTACTACAATACCACTTCATATTACATGTGGTATAGTAATGGGTTACTATGTATCAATATCTAAATTTTCAAGATTAAAAGAAAAGAAGTTTTCATTATTATTAAAGGGTTTATTAATACCTATGCTTATACATACTACATATAATTTATTCTTTTCTATTATTACAGATACACAAAGTACTATGATGTATAATTTATTATTAATATCATTATTTGTATTAAGTATATATTTAATTGGAATACTATATATAGTTAAAATAAATGATTTAAATAAGATCTTTATTAATAATAGAATTTATCCAAAGAGATTTAGATTTTTAATGAATAAAAGGGAATATATTTTGAAAGGATTAAATAAATGAAACCAGACGCATATTATAAAAACATCTATGAAATTGATTATAAAGAGTTAAAAGATCTTGGTATTAAGAATATATTCTTTGATGTAGATAATACAATTATTCCATATACAGAGAGTAAAGTAACTGAAGATAATATAAAACTATTTAATGAACTAAAAAAGGATTTTAATCTTGTAATAGTATCTAATTCTAATAGTCATAGAATTAATTCTATTATTGAAGACTTAGGTATTACAGGATATACTTCATCTATGAAACCATTAAATAGAACTTATAAAAAGATTAAGAAAATATATAAAGAAGATGAATCTATATTTATAGGTGATCAATTTATGACTGATGTATGGGGTGCTCATAAAAATAATTTTAAAGTAATATTAGTAGATAGAATAGGTAAGAAAGAACCACTAACTACTAAGTTTTGGAGAACTATAGAATCATTTGTTAGAAGAAAACTAACTAAAGATGGATTCAGGGACGGTAATTATTACAAACTAAAAAGATAGGTTAATACCTATCTTTTTTATTCTTCAACATTAGTAGTCTTAGTTTCTTTAACTGTAGTTGCTTTATCTAAAGTTCTTTTTTCTCTAGCTGTTACTTTAACTTTAACTCCGTCTACTGTAATTGTTTGAAAGTTTAATTTTTGTATTTTATTTCCTTGGTTTTTAGCATGTGATCTACTATTACCAAAGTTAGGTCTTTTACATGTAATTTTAGTTGCCATTTTATATTTTCCTCCTTCAAAAATTTGTCTACAACTAACTATAACATATTGTTTAATTTTAGTCAATTATTTGTTATAATTTAATTAAGAAAGGGCTACTAATATGTATATACCATTAGGGATAAAAACTGATTATGAAATACTAGGTAGTTTAATAAAATTACCTGATTTAATTAGTTATTTAAATAAGCATAATATTAAGGCATTTGGTATAGTAGATAATAATTTATCTTATATAATGGAAGCCCAAAAATTATGTAAAGAAAATAATATTAAATTAATACCTGGTTTAGAAATACAAATAGATGGATTAAAGTTATATTTGTATGCTAAAAACTATAATGGTTATAGAGAATTATGTACTATTTTTAATGGAGAAGTATCTTTAACAAATATTAATTTTTTAAAAGATGTATTTGTAGTTATTCCAGATGAATCTATAGTTTTATTTGATGGTATTAATATAGAAAAATATAAAGCAAGTGATTTAGGTTTTAAAATAGTTAAATGTTTAAATAAAGAAGATGAAAAGTATTTAGAATACTTATATTTAATAAAAGAGGGTAAAACTCTAAAAGAATCAGAATATGAAAAAGAAGATAGTTATTTAGAAATTGGTTCTGATAATAAACTATTAGATGATATTTATTCTAAAGTAGATTTTAATATTGAAAAGAATGAATTACTTCCTAAGTATGATTTAGAAGGTAAATATACTTCATTTGATTATTTAAAATCTTTATGTGAAAAAGGACTATCAAAGAGATTAGATAATAAAGTTAATAAAGAATATGTTGATAGATTAATATATGAGTTAAATATAATTAAGAAGATGGGCTTTGAAGACTATTTTCTAGTAGTTTGGGACTATGTTAAGTATGCTAAGAAAAATAATATATTAGTAGGTCCAGGAAGAGGATCTGCTGCGGGTTCACTTGTCTCATATTCGTTAGGTATAACAGATATAGATCCACTTAAATATAATTTATACTTTGAAAGATTCTTAAATCCAGATAGAATTACTATGCCAGATATTGATGTAGATTTTGATTCTAAAAGAAAGAATGAAGTAATAGATTATGTTAAGAATAAATATGGTTCTAAAAGAACTTTAGAAATAGTTACTTATTCTACATTAAAGTCTAAAATGGTTTTAAGAGATGTATCTAGAGTGTTTGAAAATGCAAATACTGATAGTTTTATTAAGTTATTTGATTCAAAGAAAACATTAAATGAAAATTTAGAAAATAAAAATATAAAATCTAGAATAGATTCTGATCCATTATTATCTAAAATATTTAATGTATCTTTAAAATTAGAAGGCTTAAAGAGACAAACTTCTATTCATGCAGCAGGTGTAGTAATTGCATCTAAAGATTTAGATAGTTATGTACCAATTATTAAAAACGAAGATATAGATTTAGTAGGTTATCAAATGGATTACTTAGAAAGTCTAGGACTTCTTAAAATGGATTTTCTTTCACTTGATAATTTAACTTTTATAGATAATTTAACTAATAAATTAGGTATTAATATAAAAGATATTCCCTTTGATGATAAAGATACTTTTAAAGTGTTTAATACTGCTAATACAGATGGAATATTCCAATTTGAAAGTACTGGTATTAAAGAAGTACTAAAGAAATTTAATATGTCTTCATTTAATGATATAGTAGCTTTAATTGCACTATATAGACCAGGACCTATGGATAATATAGATTCTTATATAAAGAGAAAAGAAGGTAAAGAAAAGATAGATTATATAGCTCCTTCTTTAGAAAGTATTTTAAAAGAAACATATGGAATTATTATTTATCAAGAACAAATTATGATGATAGCATCTACTATGGCTTCTTATTCTATGGCAGAAGCAGATCTTCTTCGTAGAATAATGTCTAAGAAAAAAGAAGAAGCCATGGATGAGGAAAAAGATAAGTTTATTAATAAATCTATAGAAAATGGATACTCAAAAGAAATAGCATCTAAAGTATTTGATTTAATACATAAATTTTCTTCATATGGATTTAATAAATCGCATTCAGTAGCATATTCAATAATATCTTACTGGATGGCTTATTTAAAAGCACATTATAGAAAAGATTTTATGCTTGAAATGCTTAATTCTGTTATTAAAAATGATATTAAAACTAAAGAATATATATCTGATCTTAGAAAATATAATATTAATCTATTAAAGCCAAATATAACTATTAGTGAAGATAAATATATTATTAAAGATAATAATATTATTTATCCTCTTAGTGGTATTAAAAATATATCTGAATTACAAGTTAAAAAGATTATAGAAAATAGAAAAGATAATATGGATTTCTTTGACTATGTTAAATTACTAAATGGAATAGGATTAACTAAAAAAGATATTACATATTTAATAGATGCATCAGCTTTTGATTATACTGGTTTTAATCATAATACATTAATAGAGAATATTGATTCTGCAGTTAATTATGCTAAACTTTCTAATGATTTAGATGATGATAGTATAGATAAACCACTTTTAAAAGAAGTAGAGGAGTTTTCTAAAGATGAACTTCTAGAAAGAGAATATAATGCATTTGGTTTATATCTATTTAATCATCCAGTACTAAAATATAAAGATAATAATATTAGTACTAAAGATATTCCTACTTATTTTAATAAACAAATAGAAATATATTTATTAGTTAATAGAAAGAAACAAGTAGAAACTAAGAATAAAGATCAAATGGCATTTGTTAATGCAGAAGATGAATTTGGTTCTATTGAAGTAATACTATTTCCTAAAGTATTTGAAAAGAATGTTAATATTGATAAAGGTAATATAATTAAAGTTACTGGAGTAATAGAAAGAAGAAATAGTGATTACCAATTAATCGCAAATAATATAGAAAAGATGATTTAAGTCTTTTCTTTTTTTATAAAAGATTATATAATTATAATAGGTGATACTATGAACAAGACTAAGATGATTTCTACAGTCGGGCCTAGTTCATTAGAAAAAGAGATTATTAGGGGATTAATTAAGGGTGGAAGTGATGTTATTAGAATTAATATGTCACATTCCAATCTTGATGAGGCTAAAAAGATAATAGGCTACGTTAGGGAAATTAATTACGAAGAAAAAATTTTAACTGGTATTATGATAGATACTAAAGGGCCTGAAATAAGAATAGGTGCTTTAGAAGAAAAGAAAGTCTTTTTACAAAAAGATAAAATTATAAGACTTTCTGAAAGTGAAATAGTAGGTAATAAAGATCTTATTTCATTAAGTTCTAAAGGTATTATTTCACACATAGATATAGGCGGATATATCTATCTTGATTCCGGTAAAGTAAAATTAGAGGTAATAGAAAAAGGACCTGATATTATACTTTGTAAAATATTAAATGATGCGATTATTAACCAATATTCAATAGTTAATATTCCAAATTTAGATTATGATATTAAATTCTTATCTAATTATGATATAGAATGTATTAAATTTGCATGTGAGAATAAAGTTGATTATTTAGCTTTATCTTATGTTAAAGATGCAGCAGATGTATTAGATGTTAACGATGAATTAATAGCATTAAACAATAATAATATTCAATTAATATCTAAGATTGAAAATAAGAATGCTATTGATGATATAGAAAATATAATTAAAGCAAGTGATGGAATAATGGTTTCAAGAGGAGATCTTGGATTAGATACAGAACTTGAAAAAATTCCATCAATTCAAAAAAGAATAGTGGATTTAACTAAAAGAGAAGAGAAAATAATAATTATAGCAACTGAAATGCTTGCATCTATGAAAGAAAATGTTAGACCTACAAGAGCAGAAGTATCAGATGTAGCTTCTGCAGTAGTAGAACAAGTAGATGCATTAATGCTTTCATCTGAGACTGCTATTGGAAAGAATCCAGTACAAACAGTTGAAACTATGAGTAAAATTATTGAATCTACTGAAAAAGAATTAGACTATTCTAGTCATTTAAAAAATGTAATTAACAAAAGTAATACTATTTCTAAAGCAATATCTTATTCGGCAGCTACATCTGCTAATAATATTAATGCTGATGCTATAGTATGTTCTACAAATTCTGGTTTAACTGCTAAATTAATTAGTAGTTATAGACCTGGTTGCCCAGTAATAGCAATATCTCCATCTGAGTATGTTGCAAGAGGGCTTAGTTTAAACTATGGAATTATACCTGTTTATACTAAATTAATGACTTCTACTGATGAACTAGTTGAGTTATCTAAAAAAGCATATAAAGTAATGCTTAAAAAAGAAGAAGGTAAGATAGTAATAGTTGGTAGTTTTCCATTATCAGTTAATTATACAAATTATATGAAAATAGAAGAAATAAAGTAGTAAAAGTATTAGAAATATCTAATACTTTTATTGTTTATATATAAAGAAAATGTTATAATTATTAAAGGTGATAATATATGAAAAAAAGATTACTTGGAGCAATATTATTAATTGCTATTTGTGTACCACTAACAATACTTGGTGGATATTATTATAGTGCTCTTATTGGAATTATTTCTGTACTTGCTGTATGGGAATTAAATAAATTATATAAGGGAGAAAAGAAACTACATATTGTACTTGAAGTTCTTAGTTATTTATGTACATTAATGATAGTATTTAGTTTTGATTATGTACTATATGCTATTGCATTAACTACAGTTATATTCTTAGCAGCTTCTATGATATGTGGTAAAGAATTTACTTTTAAGAATTCATGCCAAGTTTTAGCATCTATAATATTTCTTGGAGTAGCTTTTTATATTATCAAAGATATTAGATTAGAAAGTATTCATAATTTAGTTTATATAATACTTATTACAGTACTTACAGACACTTTTGCATATATTGGAGGTTCTTTATTTGGATCTCATAAATTAATTGAAAGAGTGTCTCCAAATAAGACAATAGAAGGTTCTGTTATAGGATCGGTTATTGGTACTATTGGACCTGTTATATATTATTTATTTATGATAGATCCTGGATGTAATGTACTAGTATGTGTATTTGTTACTCTTGCTTTATCTATTATAGGTCAAGTAGGAGACCTTGTATTTAGTTCAATAAAAAGAGAATTTGATATTAAAGATTATAGTAATATTATTATTGGACATGGAGGAATTCTAGATAGATTCGATAGTTTAATATTTGTATCTATTATGTATTTTATTATTAAAGCAATTATTTTATAGGAGGATGTATGGGGCATATAGTTACACTTTTAATATTTTTATTAATCTTAGGATTAATCGTATTTATACATGAATTTGGACATTTTATTTTAGCTAAAATAAATGGTGTTTATGTTCATGAATTTTCTTTAGGATTTGGTCCTAAACTTTTTTCCTTTAAAAGAAAAAATGATGAAACAGAATATATGATTAAATTATTTCCACTAGGAGGTTATGTAATGCTTGCTGGTGAAGATTATGATGATGAAGAAAATAAAAAAGAAAAGAAAAAAGATAAGAAAGAAAAAGAAAAAGTAGTAGTACCTGAAAATCAAAAATTATATAACAAGAGATTTTATCAAAAGTTTTTAATTATGGTAGCAGGTGTATTTAATAACTTTGTTCTTGGTTTAATATTATTATTTATAATGGGTCTTATTTATGGATGTGATTATTCAAATAATAGATTATCTCATTTACAAAAAGATTTACCACTTTATGAAGCTGGTGCTAGAAATGGTGATAAGATCTTAAAAATAAATGGCCATAAAATTAAAAATGATGATGATATTATTTTATGGGTTGCTATTAATGGTACAGATAAACCATTAACTATAGAACTAGAAAAGAAAACTACTAAAGAAGTAGTTAAATATACAGTTAATGCTAAAGAAGTAGAAGGTAGTAAATACTTTGGTATATCTGTTAAAACAGGTATTAAAAAAGGATTTATTCCTGCAGTTAAATACGCATTTACTAAAGTGGCATCTATATTTAAACAATTAATAATTATAATTATTAGTTTATTCTCAGGTAAACTTGGAATTGATAGTGTATCTGGACCAGTTGGTATTTATTCAGTTGTAGATATGGCTAAAGGTAGTATGTTAATGCTTTTATATTTAACAGCTTATTTATCAATTAATGTTGGATTTATGAATTTACTTCCATTTCCTGCATTTGATGGTGGAAGAGCATTCCTTTTAGTAGTAGAAAAATTAATAGGTAAGAAAGTTCCTTTAAAAGTTGAATCTATTATTAATGGAGTAGGATTTGTTTTATTAATGATATTAATGGTATTTATTACTATTAAAGATATTATTAAATTATTCTAGGGGGTTATTATGAGAATAGTTTATATGGGTACGCCTGAGTTTGCGGTAAATCCTTTAAAGAAATTAGATGAAAATTATGAAGTTATTATGGTTGTTACTCAACCTGATAAAGAAGTAGGTAGAAAGAAAGAAATAAAGTATTCTGAAGTTAAGAAATATGCTTTAGAACATAATATACCTGTATTTCAACCAGAGAAGATTAGAAATGATTATCAAACTATAATTGATGCTAATCCAGATGTAATTATTACATGTGCATATGGTCAAATAATTCCAAAAGAATTACTTGATTATCCTAAATATAAATGTATTAATATACATGCATCACTTCTTCCTAAATTAAGAGGAGGAGCTCCAATACACTGGTCTATAATTAATGGTGATTCTAAAACAGGAATTACTATTATGTATATGAATGAAAAAATGGATGAAGGAGATATTCTTTATCAAAAAGAAATAGAGATACTTGATAGTGATAATGTAGAATCACTTCATGATAAATTAAGTGAACTAGGATCTAAAATGATTATAGATTTTATTCCTATGCTTGAAGAGGGTAATATTAATCCGGTTAAACAAAATAATAGTGAAGCTACTTATGGATATAATGTTACAAGAGAAGATGAACATATTGATTTTAATAAAACATCTAGAGAAATTTTTAATCAAATTAGAGGTTTAAATCCATGGCCTGTTTCTTATGCAGTATTAGATAATAAAGTATTTAAGATATATGCATCTAGAATATCTGATAATAAACCTAATGGTGAAATTGGAGAAATAGTTAATGTTTATCTAGATGGACTTGGAGTTAAAACAAGTGATGGTGAAATCATAATAACTGAAATAAAAGAAGAGGGGAAAAATAGAATACTAGTTAAAGATTATTTAAATGGTATTCATGATAAAGACAGTTTAAAACATAAAATATTTAGTTAGGAATGATATACATGAACAATATATATTTAATATATGGTAACGAAGATTATTTAATAAATAAGAATCTTACTGACATACTTAATGAAATTGATTCGAATGATAATATTAGTAGATATAATCTAGATACTGATTCAATAGAATCTATATTAATAGATGCATCTACTGTTAGTATGTTTGATGATAAAAAAGTTTTAATTTGTGATAATTCAAACTTTTTAACAGCTTCAGATTCACTTGAATCAGATGAAAACTTTTTAAGATATCTAGAACATCCTTTTAAAGATGTTTATCTAATATTTATTGTTAGAAATGAAAAGATAGATGAAAGAAAGAAAGTTACTAAAACATTAAAGAAGATTAGTAAAGTAATAGTATGTAATAAAATAGAAAATTATGATTTAAATAATTATGTATATGAATATATTGTTGATCATGGATATAAAATAGATAGAAAAAATATAGATATAATACTTAAAAGATCATTATATAATTTATCAATTATAACAAATGAGCTTGAAAAGTTATTTATATATAAAGATAAAGATAAAAATATAACAAAAGAAGATTTAGATAAAGTAATATCATCAAATATAAATGATAATATATTTGATTTAACTAATATGATTGTTAATAAAGATAAAACAAGATTAATAGAAACTTATAATAATTTAATTAGAATGGGGGAAGATCCATTTAAATTAATGGTTACTTTATCAAATCAGTATAGACTTATTTTAGAAGTCAAATTAATGGTTAAAAATGGTTATAGAGATGATGAAATTATCTCTAAATTAAAAGAACATCCATATAGAATTAAACTTGCTAAGAATTCACTTGTTAGTGAAAAAGAAGCTGAAAAAAAATTAGAAGAATTATCTGATTTAAATTATAATTCTATTATTGGAAAAGTAGATTCTAATTTTGGATTTGAAATGTTCTTATTAAATTTATAAGGAGAATTATGAAAAAGAAAATCACTATATTATCAATTATTTCTTTTTTAATTATTGTAATAGATAGAGTAGTTAAGATTATAGTTAATAGATATATTCCTCTAAATAAGAGTATTAGTGTTATTAAAAATGTATTTTATTTAACTAATGTTCATAATGAAGGTGCTGCTTTTTCTATTATGACAGGATTAAGATATATACTTATATTTCTTAGTGTTGCTTTTCTTATGTTTATAATTTATTATATGTATAAAAAGAAAAAATATAATATTGAATTTGCTTTGATAATAGGTGGTTTACTTGGAAATTTAATAGATAGAGTAATATTTGGTTATGTTATAGATTATATTGGTGTAATTATATTTAAATATTATTTTCCAATATTTAATATAGCGGATAGCTTAATAGTTATAGGGGCCATAATCCTATTATTTAGAAAAGATGGTGATAAGAATGAAGTTAATAGTAAGTGATAGTTTTAATGAAAGACTAGATAAATATATATTTGAATGTGAAGATATAGATATATCTAGATCTAAGATACAAGAATTAATTAAAACTGGTAATGTACTTGTTAATGGTAAGAAAACTAAAAACTCATATATAGTTCAAGATGGTGATGAAATAGATATCACTATTGTTATGGAAGAAATGCATGTTGAAGCTGAAGATATTCCAATTGATATTGTATATGAAGATGAAGATGTAATAGTAGTTAATAAAAGAAGTGGAATGGTAGTTCATCCTGGTAATGGTAATCATTCTGGTACTTTAGTTAATGCTCTTATGAATCATAGTAAACTTAGTACTATTAATGGTGAATTTAGACCTGGTATAGTTCATAGAATTGATAAAGATACTAGTGGTCTATTAGTAGTAGCTAAAAATGATAAAGCACATTTAGTTTTAGCAGAAGAAATTAAAAATAAAGAAGTAAAAAGAAAATATATTGCTTTAGTAAAAGGTGTTATACAACATGATACTGGGACTATAGATGCTCCAATAGGAAGAGATAAACTAGATAGAAAGAAAATGTGTGTTACTCCTGAAAATTCAAAAGAAGCAATAACTCACTTTAAAGTTCTAGAAAGATTTAAAGATGCAACACTACTTGAATGCATTTTAGATACTGGTAGAACTCATCAAATAAGAGTTCATATGAAATATATTGGCCATCCAATTATTAATGATCCTGTATATCTAGGTGGTAAGAATATAGATAATTATGGTCAAATGCTTCATGCATATGAAATAACATTTATTCATCCAACTACTAAAGAAGTAATGACATTTAATGCTCCTTTAGAAGATGAATTTAATAAAATACTAGATACATATAGATAGGAGGTAACAATGAAAAAAATTAAGAATCAAGATATCTTATCTATGAAACTTATGCATTATTTTATTTGTAATAAAAACTATAAACCTATAATAGTTAATGGTGTAGAAAATGAAATATGGCTTGAAAATGATAATGAAAACTATAGAATTATCAGAATAGTTTTAAATAAAATAATTAATAAAGAACAATATGAATTAGATTTATTAAAAATAGATAATATTTTATCTCAAATAAAAAAGAAAACTTTATCTATTTCTATAAAAGTATTTACTTTTTATTTAAATATGGATGAAGATGTAAATATTGAAGAAATAGAATCAGATGATAAATATAAATATATTAGAGTTTATAAAGAAAAAGATATTTATGATAATGAAGATATAAAGAAATATTATAGTGATATAGAAAATAATATGACTTATGAAGAAAAAGATACTGAATTATTTGTTAAATTAGTATCTGATATAAGTGATAATAATCTAAAAGAAAGTGAGAAGAGTGCTAAGATGTTTAAAAATAAAAATAATAATTTATTAACATTTATTTTAATAGGTATTAATGTTATAGCATTTATACTTATGTGCATTTTTAGTAGACAGTTAATACTATATATTTCTCCAACTGAAAGAGTACTAAAATTATTTGGCGCATATAAATATGATTGGGTTAAATCTGGAGATTTTTTTAGATTAATTTCTAGTGCTTTTGTGCATATAAATATGATTCATTTACTATGTAATATGTATTCTTTATTTGTAGTAGGACCAACAGTAGATTATTTCTATGGTAAGTTTAAATTTGTTTTAATATATTTATATAGTGCAATTGTTGCTTCACTTTTTGTTATGATTTTTGAGGGAGCTAATGTAATAGCTGCTGGAGCTTCTGGAGCAATTTTTGGATTACTTGGGGCACTTTTATATTTTGGATATGCTTACAGAGGTTATATAGGCAATAAAATGATTGGCTCAGTTATCTCAGTTATTATAATAAACTTATTTATAGGATTTACATATACCAGAATAAGTAATATAGCTCATATAGGAGGACTAATTGGTGGTCTTGCTATTAGTTATATGTTAGGAGCAGGTGTAGAAAATAAGAAATCATCTAGAATAAGTGGTGCAATAATACTAGCATTATTAACTGGTTTCTTAGTATATATGGCATTTTTTAGATAATAAAAAAGATCCTAGTTTAGAATCTTTTCTACATTCTTAAAGTTTAGCTTAGCAATTTTGCTAAGTTTTTCTTTTCCATATTTTTCTACTATTTTCTTACCAGTTTCATCTACTACTGTAGAGGCTCCAAGTGGTAAAGATATTCCTACTTCTTTAGATAGTTTTTCCATTTCTTTTAAAAACATATATCTACTTATAATAGAGGATACTCCAACTGATAAACATTTATCTTCTGCTTTTGTAGTAAATGTTATTTTTCTAAATACATTTTCTTCATTTTTTAAATAACCATAATAATTTCTTTTTGGTGTAAATTGATCTATAACAACCATATCATATGAGAAGTTATCTTGTTTTAATAAACCAAGTATACATTTATTATGAAGAATAGATTTAATTTTATTCATGTTATTTCCATTTTCTTGCATTCTATTATATTCTTCATTAGTTAATCTAAGTGAGTAATGAGGAATTTTTTCAATAAGAGTAGGAGCAATCTTCATGATTTTTTCATCTGTTACTTTTTTAGAATCTCTAACTCCTAGTTCTTCTAAGAAAGTAATATCTTTTTTATCTACATATGAAGCAGTTACTATAATAGGTCCAAAGAAATCTCCTGTACCAACTTCATCTGATCCGATAGCAGAACTATTAAATATTTTAGGATCTACATAGATATCAGATTTTTTAGTATTATTAGAACTATCTTTAACTTCTAAATTTTTA
>JAFZKH010000009.1 GCA_017553685.1 Bacilli bacterium
ACTACTTTAAAAATAAAAAAAAAGTCTTTTTTGCAAAAAACTTTATTTTTTTTCATTTATTATTTCATTATACATTTTTTCATAGTTTTTAATAGTTTCTTTATTAAATGGGAACTCTTTTGCTTTATAGTTTTCTATTAATTCTTTAAGCTTAGTATTAAGTATATGAGCTAAATCTTTTGAATAATGCATAAGTCTACGATTAACTTCAAATTCATCTCTATCTAATATCTTATATTTACCATCCGGATAGATTCTTAGATCTAAATCATAATCAATAAACTTAATTGCATCGTCTTCTATAATAGCAGGAGACGCTATATTACAGTAATAATGTATACCATTTCTTTTAAGCTGACAAACTATGTTAAACCAGTTCTTTTTAAAATAAACTAGTATTGCTGTTTCTCTAGTTGTCCAGCTACTACCAAAGTTTTTTCTAACTTTAGTTCCATTATTACCAAATACATAGTAATCATCTGTTTCTTCTAAAAGAATAGCTTCATCCCAAATTTTATATAAAGTTCCATCATGTTTATAACCATGAATTACATATTTTTTATCTTTCATCTCTCATCACTTCTTTGATTATACATTATTTATAAAAAAAATAAAAGGTTTAACCTTTTATTTTATTACTTCTATTGCCTTTTGTAATTGAGCATCATTATTCTTGTCTAATGGATCTTTTAAATAATCTTCAGTTAATTCTACTTCTACATCAGGAGTAATACCTTTATCATTGATACTTTCTCCCTTAGATGTTAACCATTCTTCAGTAGTATATTTAAGCATACCACCATTAGATAATTCTTTAGTTAATTGAACTGTTCCTTTACCATATGTAGTTGTTCCAACTACTGTAGCACCATATTGTTCTTTTAAGGCTGCAGTCATTATTTCTGATGCTGATGCAGTTTGTTCATTAACTAATACTACAACTTTATAGTTCTTAGTATTATTATTAATAGACATATATTTCTTAGCCTCAGTTTTTTCATCTACTTTTGTTTGAAGTACTATAGTATTAGAATCTAAGAACTCTGATGCCATATAAAGTACTGTGGATAAATAACCACCACCATTATCTCTTAAATCTATAATAAGAGACTTCATACCTTGGTTTTCTAGATTATTTAAAGTACTAACAAATTCTTGATATGTACCTTCTCCAAATGTATCAATTACTACATAACCTATATTATTATCTAACATTTCACCACTAACACTCTTTAGAGGTACTGTAGATTTTGTTATTTCAAATGTTTTTTCTTCACCGTTTCTCTTTACTACTACAGTTGCTATTTGAGATTTACTACTTTTTAAAGTACTAGCAGCTTTTTCCACAGTCATATCTTTAGTAGATTTACCATCTATAGATATTATTATATCTCCTTTTTGAAGACCAGCTTTTTGAGCAGGTGAATCTTCAAATACTTTTTTAATAGTTATTCCTTCTTCGCTTATTCTAAATATAATTGCTCCTATACCATAATATGAATCAGATAAACTATCCATAAAACTCTTAGCTTCATCTTTAGTAAGATATTGTGTATGTTTATCACCAATAGAAGCTACTAGTCCACTTGCTGCTCCTTCTATTAATTCATCTTTATCTATATCCTTATAATACTCTTTATCAAGTATACCTGTAATTTCATCTAGGATATCATATTTACCTGGATTAGACTTAATTGTTCTAGTTCCAGTATTGTAATAAAGATACATACCCATAGCACCTAATAAAAAACATACTAAACACATAATTGCATATTTAGATATATTTAATATTTTGCTATCTTCTTTATTATCCATTTTTATATCACCACATTATAATTATAACATAAAAAAAGACTAGTGATACTAGTCTCTTAGTTTTTTAACATTTCTTTTACTGAAGATTCTCCTTCTATATATTCAGAAATACTTCCGTTTTTAATCCTAATTATAGTAGGAGCAATTACTTTTAATTCAGATACTTCTTTAGCTTCTCTATTAGAATCTTTTTCTACAATATATTTAGCATTCATTTTGTTTTTACTATCTACTTTATATATAGTAGTATCAGAATTCTTACCAGAATAATAATTTAACCATGTAGTAATAGTTTGATCTTCTTTATTATTTATATCATAAATAACTACTAAATATTCTTCTTCTTTTTGATTGAATATATTACCTATTAATATAGTACTCTTATCTGTAGTAGCTACTGTAGGTTCTTCTTTATCTTTACCAAACTTAATAGTTTTAGTAACAAATATACCTACTAATAAATATGAAATAACTAATACTATTAATACACCAAATATTGTTCCTACAAATCTAGTTATAATGTTTTCATTATCTTCAGTATAATTATTTCTTAGTTTTCTTTCTTTTTTCATGTTTTTAAGTATTTGTTTTCTGTTGTTCATATCTATCACCTTTTTCATTATAACATATTTTTTTATCTCTTACTAGAATTTAACTCTAAAATATATGCTTTACCTTTTTAAGAAACAGCACTTAATGCTGATAAATTTTTTTGATTATTTTCTAAAGAATAATTAACATTAAAACCTAATATAGTTTCTGCAAAATTAATTGTGTCTGCTTTAAAACATTGTCCTATAGTATCAGTTTCGCTTTTTATTCTAAATATAGATTCTCCCTTTGCATTTTTTTCTTCTTCTTTAGAAGTAACTTTACTAAAATCTTTTTCATCTGCATTTATTAAATTCAAATAATGTTTTGCTGGATCTTCACCAATTAATCTTAATGGTTCACATTGAGAACCTTGATATATTGTGAATAAATCTTGTTTATTTAGTACAAAAAAGCTATTACTAGTTGATAATAATAATTGATTGTTTGGAAGTAAACGATATCCACATGGAGGATAATAGTCTTTATTATAGCGTTCTAATACTTTTAATGATTCTCTATAATATACTTTTTCATATTCTTCTCTTACAAATTTATTTAATCCAGTAATATTACCTGCTTCTATATACCCAATAATCTTTTCACAATCTTCTCTTGTTAACATATTGCCCTCCTGATTAATAATTATTGTTTATTAGTACTTCCAATTCCAAATATAAGTACTTTTCCTTTTTCAGATTCACCAAATAATTCTGGTTTTCCATTTCTTAAATTAAAACGAGTTTCTTCTCCTAATATAGCCTTTGAAAAATTAATTGCATCCCTTTGAATGCATTGCCCTATATTATCCGTAACACTTCTTACTCTATATTGAGGATATCTAGAATAAGTTGTATAAGTTTCTTCAATAGAAATTACTCTACTATATTCTGCTTTGCATATTATAGATCTTTTAATAGACTCTAAATAGCTCTTTAAGGCATGATCTGATATATCTCTTAATTCTTTTCCAGTTATTAATCCATATTCAGTAACTAATTCTCTACTCTTTAAATAGAATATACTATCTCGAGTTGTTAAAACTGTTTTTCCATCATAAACAAACCTATAACCTGCTTCAGGAAAATAGGTTTTACAATAGTTTATTAATGCACTAATATCAGGATTACCTATATATCCTTTAGTATACTCTTCCTTTAAAAAATCTTTTAAAGCATCTATTTCACCTGAATCTATTTTTTCTAATATTGTCTTATATGTATTTGTATCTAACATGATACCCTCCTGATTAATACTCAACTTTATATAAATATAAACCTTCTGGATTAGCTGTTCTAATCTTAGATCTTTTTGTTTCTTTAAATCTTTCTTTTATATCATTATCTCTTTTATTTAATCCTATTTCTATTAAATAACCTACCATAGTTCTAACCATATATTTAAGAAAACCATTTCCAGTAAAGTAAATATATAATGTATTATTATCTTTTTTAATATATGCATCATATATTTCTTTTATGCAATCTTCTTTTTTATCTTCATTAGAACAAAATGCAGAAAAATCATGTTTACCTATAAAATCTTTTATAGCTTTATTCATTTTATCTACATCTAATTCCCTGCATAATTGATAAGATATATTTCTTTCTATAGGATTATATTCTCCCATATTTATTCTATACATATATGTCTTCTTTTTAACCATATATCTAGCATGAAACTCATTATCTACTTCTTCTACTGAAAATATGTGTATATCGGCCTCTAAAAGGCTATTTAAAGCCCTTTTTAGCTTATATGGAGTAATATTTACATCTATATCAGTATGAGCACATTGATCTAATGCATGTACTCCTTTATCTGTTCTACCTGATGCTGTTAATTTAGTATCTTTTCCATTATTAATATACTTTAAAGCTTCTTCTATTTTGCCTTGAATAGTATTCTTATCTCTTTTTTGTTTTTGAAATCCATTATAACTCGTTCCATCATAACTAAATCTAATTAAGTATCTCACTAATATCACCCTATTTCTCTATATATAGTCTTTATAAGTTCATTAATAGAATCTACATTATCTATATTAATATTATTATCTCTCATTATAGATATGAATTCTACTATATTAGGAATTCTAATTCTATTTTCTTTTAATAAACTATATTCTTTATATACTTCTTTTTTATCTCCCTCAAGTAATACTTTAGCATTATCTATTACAATTATATCATCTACATATTCATATACTGAATCTATATCTGATGTAACAAAATAAATAGTCTTATTAAAGAACTTTTTAAGTTTACTTGATAATTTAAATAATCTTTGTTTATTCTCTTCATCAAAGAAACAAAGAATATCATCAAACACTATTACTTCAGGATTATATAATAATACGCTTCCTATTAATACTTTATAGTATTCTGATTCACTAATATCAAATACATCTTTATCAAGTATTCTTTCACTAATACCAAGCATCTTTATTATTTCATTAAATCTATCTTCTAAAATATCTAATCTATATTTATATTTCTTAACATAATATAATAACTGATCTCTTACTATATTTTCTTTAATAGTATCATCATTTATTATACCTACTTTTTTACTGATCTTTTGATTCTTAATAAATGTTGATTTACCTGCACCACTATTACCTACTACTGCTACTATCTTATTATCATATTTCATTTTAGTAAGTCCTCCGCAAGATCTAATACATTATCATATTTCTTACTAATTAAATTATACATAATTAGTTTTCTAGATAATTCTTCTATAAATGGTAACTTCTTAGTAACATCAAGTAATCTATCATCATTTAATAATGTTTTTGGATCAGCATCTAAATATATTTCTTTATTCTTAAGAACTATAACTCTATCAAATAAATATATATCATCTAAATTATTAGATGCATATATAACTGTTATATTATTCTTTAAAGCATATTTTTTAATGAATTCTAATATTTCTGTTTTCTTATCATAATCAAATCTAGAAAAGGCATTATCTATAAATAATACTTTTGGTTTTTTAATCATAAATTTAATAACCCCTACTATTTGATTTTCAGCATATGATAAATCAAGTGGAGATATTCCTTCAATAGAAGACAAATTAAAATCATCCAATAGTTTTCTAGCCATACTAACATCTACATCAGTTATTTCATTCTTTTCAAGTAATATTTCATCTAATACTGTTTTAGAAAAGAATTTATTATTTGATGATATAAATGCAATCTTATTATTTATAACATCCATATTAAATTTATTTATTTTAATCTTATCTACTTTAATATTAGAGTCTGTAATAATACTTCCACTAAGTAGTTTTAAAAGGGTAGTTTTCCCTACACCATTTCTACCATATATATTAACAAAACTACCTTCTTTTATTTTTAAGGTAATATTATTAAATATAGTATTATTATCATAAGAAAAGTTTAAATTGTATGCCTCTAATATACTCATAATAGATACCTCTTCTAACAAGTTTTTATTATATATAAAAATATAAAAAAAAGAAACTGTTTTTTAACAATTTCTTTTATTATCTTAAGCCTTCTCTTGCTTCTTCTATTTTAGTTCTAAATCTACCTTTTAAATAAGATATATTTAGTAAATCTTTAACATCGCTAAGAACAACTTTTCCATCAATAACTTCTTGCATAACAATCTTAACATCAGATTCATCTTCTACATTAAGTATAAGATTATAGATATCATAGTTATCACTTATTTCTTCAATAACGAAGTATGATTTACCATTCTTTAGAGTTACTATACAATTCTTAATATTTTCCATAATAGCACCTACCCTAAATAACTTTCTAGACTATTATTAACTTCTTCAGATAATAATATATCTTTTTTTTGATCTTCATCAACAGGAGTCTTATCAACTATTTCAAATGGACTAGATTCTGTTTTAGGAATATCATTAAATTTGATATCTTCTACTTTAGGTTCTTCATCTTCTGATTTTAAAGCATTTATCTTTTCATCTATTCTTCTGATAATAGCTTCTAAATCTTCATCAATAGATTCTTCTTTAGGTTCATTTTCTTTTTCTAGATTATCTATCTTTTCTTGAATAGATTTAATGATAGCTTCTATTTCAGCATTTGATTCTTCATCATCTTCATTATCTATTTTATTTATAACAGGTTCATCAGATTCTTTATTTAGGAATGATGTTAATTCAGAAATCTTAGTTTTAATAGCACTTGATTTAGCATCAAGTTCTTCTGTCATCTTTCCTTTTTCTTCTTCAAGGGCACCTTTTAAAGCAGAGTTAGTAGAAGCTATTTCTAAAGCTTTATTAATAGCATCCATTTTATCTTGATAACTATCATAGATTTGTTTTAATGCTATCTTATAACTTTCTTTTAAGTTTTCTATTTCAGCTTTAGTATCCTCTATCTTTTTAGCTTCTTCTTCAGCCTTTAATAGTCTTTCTTCGTTTTCCTTTTTAATCTCTTCAATATTAGAGTTTACTTCTTTTTCACCGTCTTTAATTTTTGTATCTGCACTATCAAATACATTATAATACCCTTCTAATTCTTTGATTTCTAAATCAGATGTATCAATTAATTCTTCTTTAATATCCATCACTAACACCTCTTTTATTCTATACATAAGTATAACAATTTTAAATAGTAAAGTCAATAAATAGACATAAAAAAACTTTAGTAAAACTAAAGTTTTTAACGCAAGTATAATCTATTAAAATTTGAACCATCAAAGTTATATAGTTCATATTCATTTTGTCCAAATTCGCTATAACTTTTACTTATAATATATTCGTAATTACCGTCACTATTGAAATCAATAATTCCAAAAAGATCCACAACAGTTTTTTCATCATCATCTGAATTGCTAATGTCTGCTACTATTGAATAGTATTTTCCATCTTTTTCCATAACTACTTCACTGAAGTATTCGTTATTATTATAGATTACTCCATACGAATAAATACGTTCAATAATTCCATCGTCATCTATATCGAATGAATTAATACTACCAAAGTCTAATTTAACTGTCTTAACATCTATATTGTTTTTTAATAATGATGTAACTATTCTACTTATATCATCTATATACTCAGTATTAAAGCCTATTATAGTTAGTTTTAAGTCATCTGTATATGCAAATGCATATGGATCATCAGATAATTGCTTATTACTTTTATTATACATATGAAGACTATTTTCTAAACCTGAAGAGTCTTCTTTTTCTGTTTTAATATAACCATCAATTATTTTATTATTATATAAGATTTTTACTTTTTGTTTTTTTACTTTTATATCATCAGTAGATATAGTTATATCATTTCCATCAATAGTATATTTAGTAACATTACCAATAAATATTGTCTTTTCAAATTTTTTCCCTGAAAGGAAAAATATTATTGTACCAACAATTATACATATAACAACAATTGCAATTAATATATAAATTATTCTTTTTTTATTACTCATATTTGCTCCCTACCTACCATTATATCTTAATGCAAATGCAAACCCTTTTTTATTTAAGCTTTGTGTTAAAGAATGTTGAATACTAGTTCCTCCAGTATTATATGTTTTACCATTTCCAGCATATATTTCTACATGTCCAGGATGATATGTTTTTCCACCAGCTTTAACAGCAGGTTTATTAGATCTATTTTCAAAAATTACATCACCTGGTTGTAAATCTTTAGTTTTGGTAATAACTGTCCATCCTTTAGCAACTAAAAATTTAGCCATACTATTAGCAGAGTTAATATTACGTACTGCACTACCACCTGCTACATGGTTAACTTCATAAGCAGTATATATGCCTGAATCATATAAAGAAAAACTTACTAATGATGCACAAGAATATCCACCAACATATTTTCCATATTTTTGTTTATTACCATATAAGTTTTCAACAGTTTTAGTAGTACATGCAGGATTAACTACTTTTTTCTTTGTACATTTTCCTTTTTTGTTCTTTTGAACACATTTTGTTCTCTTAGAACACCAGAAAGTTTTACTTCCAGATTTACTTGTTAATTTTTTAAGTTTTTTAGCAGAATTTGCTAAAGCAGTTCTTTTTGCTTTTATTTCAGACTCAGTTAATACAGGTGTTTCAAGTTCTGTTATTACTACAAATGGAGATTCTTCCTCCTCTTCTTCCTCTTCCTCTATATCATCATCATCTAAATCATTATTGTTATCTAAATCAACAGTAGTATCATCTTCAAGTTCATCTACTTTAACATTTATTGTTACAACATCATATGTGTTTTCATCTAATGTTGCTATTATATTAATGGTATTATCTCCATCAGTTATTTCATTAAATCCTTCACCAGAAATAACATCTACACCATCAGTTACAGTTTCAGTATCTATTTCTAAGTTACTAGTTCCATTTGGTACTTCAATATCTATTACTTTATCAGTTGCATCATAATCAAGCTGTTTGCCATTAATAGTTACACTCTTAATTAAGTTTGGAGATTCTTTACTAGTAGTATCTGTTTCAACAGTTTTAACTAATGTTGAAGTATTATTACTACTGTTACTCTTAGTATCAACAGTTGTAGTTTTTGTTGTAGTATTTGTTGATGAACTCTTATCTACTTTTTGATGAATATCAGTTCCATTACCTACTACTACACATTTTAAATAAGTCATATTCTTAACAGAACTATTCTTAGATAATGTATTAATTAATATATGAATTAATATAGGAGTTATTATTAATAGTATTAATGCTATTAATCTTCTAAATAATTTTGATCTAAATTTAGATACTTTTTTAGGATCTCCACTCATAATAGATCTTATTAAATCAAATGTTACAAATAACATAGTAAGAATAGGAGCAGTTATAGTAATTGCCCTATATATAATATGAAATGCATTTAAATTATCACACTCAATTTGTGCTTCTTTATTATCTCTTTCATCATAGAAATCAGGTACACCATTATAACCACTATGAGTTATATTTTTACAATACTCAGTTTTGACTTTATTTCCATCTTTATCTTGTGTTTCTATAGTTTTACATTGTTTATATGTAACATCTAATGCAGATTTCTTACATTGTGTCCAATCCCATTCAGTTAATTCAAATTCACAACCTAGCTTTTTCTTTGTCCAAACAGTAGTATTATACATTGGATGAACTCCAGGTAAAAAAGTATATCTATAGCAGTGATAATTTCCATCTTTACTATCACCAGTATAACATGATTTAAGTGCATTAGTTTTTGACATTCCCATTAATAGTAGTCTTGCAAAATCATCTTTTCCTTCTTCTCTATTTTCATCTTCTATAGTATTATCTATTACTGTTGAATCTAAACCTGATTCAGCAGCAAGTCCTGAACATGTTTGAGAATCAGTTATTAAATTACCACTACTATCTACTAGGAAATAAACATTACTCTGATTTCCACTATATGCAATTTTATCTAATTCTTCAAAAGTAATTGTACTATCATCAGCATATGGAAATCCGTCTATTACAATTTTTCCTTCTTCTGCATCACCACGTCTACTTGGAGAACTAGTTATACTAACACCACTAAAATTAATAATTGCTTTTTTATCAGAATCGAATTCTTTTACTAAAGTATTATATGTGGAATCATCTTTATCTCCTGCACCTCTATAGTCAACAATAAACATTGGATAACCATAGTAAACTGCTAAAGGATATGCAGAATCTTGTCTATACATTGTAGCAGCATAGCAAAATTGTGTATCATCTTTAAAATCACTATATATATCATTTTTTATTGTCTGCATTTCAGAATCTGTATAGAATTCAGAATTACTTTTAGCCTCTACAAATAATATTTGATTATGATATTTTCCACTACCAGTACTTGATGTTATCATAGATGCAGCTATACAGTCTTCCATTGTTGAAAAATACTTATTTGACTCAGATATTTTTGAACTCCAATTTGAATAAGAATGATATACTGTTTTTTTAATCTCAGAATCACTAAGACTAATTAACGTTTTATTAAAATCAAAGAAACAGTTTGGACTATCTAAAAACGCATCTTTATTATTATATATACTATCAAAACATCTAGGAGTAGGTTTATCAGTTGAATAACCAGCATACATTCTATATGAATAGTAAGGATCATATGAATTAGCACCTTCACTATCATTTGCTAGTAAATAGCAATAATATCCATCTTTAGATTCACTTAATTTTATACTATCTGTTTTAATAGCACTAACACCTATTGGCAATAAAACTACTAAACAAAGTAATAAATACTTGAATTTCTTCTTCATTAGTATCACCCTATTTTAATTATATAATATTTCGTATAAAAATAACACTATTCTTTTATTTTATTTACAAAAGAAAAAACTTTAGTATTTTACTAAAGTTTTATTTTATTACCGAAGCATAATTATATCCTTTTTTAGAACAAGGATGATTAGAAATAATTATACCGTTACCATTTATTTTTCTACTAGTACTTGTAATTGGTTTAAGTAAGCCGGTCCAACTATCTAGTATTAGAAAGTCCTTGTAAGAAGTTCCTGTTGAACCCTCTTTAAATCCAACTACTGTTACAAAGTGTCTCGAATATGTACCTTTAGGCGCAGAGCATTTCTTATTACCACCTTTACATCCAGTAACATTAATAATTACAGGATGTCCACTTCTTACATTTTTAATAACGTATTGAACAAAACTTGATTCATCTTTAAAACACTTACCACCATATCCAAATGAAGTAGAACAACCATTTGAAGAATTATTACATTTACCTTTACCTTTTGAAATATTCGCAGTAGTAACGTCTTTCCCTTTATATAATCCACATGCTTGAAGAGTAGATATACCTCCACAACAACCACCTGGATTACTTATATTAGAATATTGTTTTTTATGACTATCTAAATAATCTTGATAAATATGATTCTTATGAATCATTTTTTGATATCCTACTACTCCACCAGGATATTTTGTATCTACAACAACATAGTTTTTTCCACTATATTTAATAACCTTTGATCCTTTAGCTTTTCCATACGTTTTTGTAGATGTTGTTGTCTTTGTATTGGTATTTGTTTTTGTGGTTGTATTTGTTTTAGTTTCTACTTTCTTTTCTCTTGTTACTTTTAAAGTAATAGTATCATAATTAATATTATCCGCTGTAGCAACAATTTTAATAGTATTACTTCCTTCTTTTAATTCTTGAGTTCCTGTACCTGAAATAATTTGAGCATTATCAGAATTAAGTGTTGCAGTAACATCTATACTAGTTTTAGAATTTGGAACAGTAATAGTATAAGACTTAGTAGTAGTCTTAAATCCAGATACTTCTACTCCATCTACTTTTACACTTGTAATTAATCTTGGTTTTTCTATTTCTTTTGGTTGTAAAGTAACTGTAGGATCTGTCTTAACTGTATCAGTATCATTATAACCAAGTACTACACATTTAAGCATTTTAGAATCTTTAATAACATTATTTTTTGATAATGTATTAACAAGCAAATGAATTAATATTGGAAGAACTATTAATACTAATAATGCTATTATTCTTCTTAATAATTTAGATCTAAATTTCGATACTTTTTTAGCATCTCCAGAAACAATAGATCTTACTAAATCAAATGTTACAAATAATATTGTTAATATAGGAGCCATTATAGTTATTGCTCTATATAGAATATGAAACGATTTTAAATTATCACACATAATATCTTTATCTTTACTTACTCTTTTATCATAGAAATCAGGAGTACCATTATAACCACTATGTGATATATTTCTACAATACTTATCTTTACATTGTTCATATGTAATATCTAATGCTGCACTCTTACAAGATTCATAATCCCAATCAGTTAATTCAAAACCACATCCCATAGTTTTACTTGTCCATACTGTTGTATTATACATAGGAGTAGTTATACCTGGTGAAAAAGTATATCTATAACAATGATATGCATCTGAGTCTCCTGTTACACAAGCATCTATAGCCTCTGATTTAGTCATTTTATTTGTTAATTTTCCAAAATCATCTTCTGCACTAACCCCAATAGGTATTAATATCAAAACAAATAATATTAAATACTTTATTATTCTTTTCATTAGTATCACCTATTATAATTATATATTAATATTATAATAAATAAAATAAGTTTTTTATTAGTATACAAAAAAAAAGACGTTAGTAATTATACTAATTCTAGTATAACTACTAATGCGTCGTCTCCTTTTCTTTCGTCTAATTTAATAATTCTAGTATAACCACCGTTTCTTGTTTCATAACGTTTATTTAAATCATTAAATAATTTATTAACAACTGTAGTATCGTTATGTAAGAATGCAAGTGCTTTTCTTCTAGAAACTAAATCGCCATTCTTTCCATATGTAATCATTTTATCTACAAATTTTCTAACTTCTTTTGCTCTTTCTTCTGTAGTTTTAATAGATTCATTTAGGATAACAGCTTTTGTTAAATTTGCAAGCATACTTCTTCTATGTTTGCAGTCTCTTCCAAGTTTTCTATATGCCATTTTATCCTCCTATACTATTCTTCAGCCTTGAATGATAATCCCATAGATTTAACTTTATCAATTACTTCTTTTAGTGATTTCTTTCCAAGGTTTCTAATCTTCATTATTTCGCTTTCTTTCATGTTAACTAGATCTTGCATAGTATTAATATTAGATCTCTTTAAGCAGTTATATGCTCTAACTGAGAATTCCATATCATCGATAGAAGTTTCTAAAGCTTTAACTTTTGGATCTTCTTCTTTTTCTGCCATTAATCCAGTTATATCAGCGATTTCATTTAAATCAGTTAATATATTAAAATGTTCAATTAAAATTCTACTAGCTAAAGCAATTGATTCTTCTGGTTTAATAGAACCATTAGTCCAAATTTCCATAATTAATTTATCGAAGTTTGTAGCTTGTCCAACACGAGCATCTTCTTCATAATAATTAACTCTTTCAATTGGTGAATAAATTGAATCAATAGCTATTGTTCCTAGCTTAGCATTCTTTAATAATTTTTGATTTTCTTCTGCTCTAACATATCCTCTTCCGTTTGAAACAGTCATTTCCATAGATAGTTTTCCACCTTTAACAACTGTACAAATAAAATGATCCTTATTGATTATTTCAATGTCTGAAGGACATGAAATATCTCCAGCAGTAACGATTCCTTCTTTATCAACATTTAATGTTAATACTTGATCTTCATCAGAATGATTTTTAATAACAATTCCTTTAAGAGCAAGTACTATAGAAGTTACGTCTTCATATATACCATCAATAGTTGCAAATTCGTGACTTACACCTTCAATGTAAACTGATGTAATTGCACTTCCTGGTAAGCTTGATAACATTACTCTTCTTAATGCATTACCAAGTGTTCTAGCAAACCCTTTTTCAAGTGGTTCTAGTTCAAATTTTCCGTAGCTATTACTTTCTACGTATTCTGTAACTTTATATTGTGGTTTTTCAAATTTAATCATATATTAACCTCCCTAATTATCTACGTGGACGTTTTGGTGGACGACATCCATTGTGTGGAATTGGTGTTACATCAATAATTGATGTAATTTCTAATCCTGCTACTTGAAGAGCTCTAATAGCAGTTTCTCTACCTGGTCCTAGTCCTCTAACATAAACATCAACTTTTCTCATACCTGCATCGTAAGCAGCTTTACCAGCAGCTTCTGCAGCAACTTGTGCAGCATATGGAGTTGATTTTTTACTACTTTTGAATCCAACTGCTCCTGGAGCTGACCAAGATATAGCATTACCAGCTGGATCTGTAATAGAAATTATTGTATTATTGAATGTTGCATGAATATGAGCTTGTCCTTCAGGAACATTCTTTTTAACTTTACGTTTTCTTGCTTTATAAGCCATAATTTACCTCCTATTATTATTTCTTCTTATTAGCTACTGTTTTTCCTTTACCTTTACGAGTTCTAGCATTAGTTCTAGTTCTTTGTCCTCTAACAGGTAATCCTTTTTTGTGACGTAAACCTTGATAAGATCCGATTTCCATTTTGTTCTTAATATTAAGAGCAACTTCTCTTCTTAGGTCACCTTCAACCATATACTTATCAATTTCTTTACGTATACTAGCTACTTCATCATCTGTTAAGTCTTTTGCTTTTTTCTTCATATCAATATTAGCATTAGTTAAAATTTCTTTAGATAATTTTTGACCAATACCATAAATTGATGTTAAAGCAATCCAAATACTTTTTTCATTTGGAAGATCTACACCTTTAATACGTGCCATAAATAATACCTCCTATTAACCTTGTCTTTGTTTATGTTTTGGATTACTACAAATAACCCAAACTTTTCCATTTCTTTTAATAATTCTGCACTTGTCGCACATTGGTTTAACTGAAGCTCTAACTTTCATATTTTACCTCCATTATTTCTTATTCCAAATTATACGCCCATGTGTTATATCAACTGGTGACAATTCAATAACAACTGTATCACCTGGTAAGATGCGAATGTTATTCATTCGTATTTTACCAGAAACATGAGCTTCTACAGTATATTTATTTTCAAGTTCTACTTTGTATTTACCACCTGGTAAAACATCTATAACTTTTCCTTCTACTTCAATAACGTCTGTCTTAGCCATTACTTTTATCATCTCCTGTAAGAATAATAGGTCCATCTTTTGTTATCGCAATTGTATGTTCATATTGAGCTACATTAGATCCATCTTCAGTAAATGCTGTAAGACCATCATCTAATATATATAACTCTGCACTATGCATACTAAGCATTGGTTCTATAGCTATAACCATACCTTCTTTTAATAACATTCCTGTACCTTTATCACCATAATGTGGTACTTGTGGATCTTCATGAACTGAAGTACCAACTCCATGTCCAACAAATTCTTCCACTATATCCATATTATGTTCTATTGCATATTGTTCTATTGCATATCCAATATCACCAACTCTGTTACCTACTTTAGCAGCCTTAATACCTTCATATAAAGCTTCTTCTGTATATTTAAGAAGTAGTTTATCTTCTTCAGATATTTCTCCTACTGAATAAGTCCATCCAGAATCTCCGTGATATCCCTTATAACAAGCTCCTATATCAATAGTGATAATATCACCATTCTTTAATTTATAGTTACTTGGTACACCATGTACTACACAATCATTAACAGATGTACAAACGGCATTTGGAAACCCTTCACATCCTTTAAATGATGGAGTACAACCTTTACTTCTAATAAACTCTTCACATAATCTATCAATCTCTTTAGTAGTTATACCTTCTTTAATAAAAGGTTTAATATATTGATGAGTTTGATAAACTACATTACCTGCTACTTTTAGAAGTTCAATTTCTCTTGGAGATTTATAAGTCACCATTCTTCTCATCCCCTTTAAATAGCTCATCTAATTGTTCATATAAATGTTCTAGAGTACCATTATTATCTATTTTATTAAAATCAGTATAATAATTTAAAAGTGGTAATGTATTTTCTTCAAATACTTTATATCTATTATTATAAGCTTCTACATTATCATCATTTCTAGATTCTTTTTTACTTCTTTCAATCATTCTAGACATAGCTATTTCTTTATCTATATCAATAAATATTTTCTTAGTTATTTTAATATCATATTTAGATAATACTTCATCTAAACTTTCAGCTTGTGAAAAGTTTCTTGGAATACCATCTAATATAAAATCTTTATCAATACTTCCTAATTTTCTTTCTAATACTTTAAATACAATTTCATCACTTACTAGTTCTCCCCTAGAGAGAAGTTTTTCTATTTGGATACCAATATCAGTTCCAAGACTAACTTCCTCTCTAAGAAGATCTCCAGTTGATATATGATCAAAATTATAATTATCACTTATGTATTTAGAAATTGTTCCTTTACCTGCCGCAGGGGCAGCTATTAAAACTATACAATTCATTAAAATCTTCCTTTATATTCTTTTTGATCTACTACGCTTTCAATTTGTTTAAATGTTTCTAGCGCAACTCCAACAATAATTATTAATGATGTTCCACCAAGTGAAATACTTGTATTTCCTACATTTGAAAACTTTTGGAATAATATTGGAAGTGCTGCTATTACTACTAGGAATAAAGTACCAAATGTAGTAATTTTTAGTAAAACACTTGTAATATATTTCTTAGTTTCTTCTCCTGGTCTAACACCTGGAATATATCCACCATTTTGTTGTAAGTTTTTAGCAATCTCTTCAGGTCTAAATTGTAATATTGTATATACATATGAGAATATAACTATTAATACTAAATAGATTACTAATCCCCATGTATTATTATAGTTTGTATATGTTCCTACAAACTTTAGAAATTTTTCATTTGTTATGAAATATGTAAGCATTTGTGGAATAGTCATTACAGCAGATGCGAAGATTACTGGAATAACACTTGCTGCATTAACTTTAAATGGTATATAAGTTTGTTTTGCACCATATGAACTAGTTGTCTTATTAGCATATTGAATAGGTATTCTTCTTTCAGATTCTGAAATAAATACTACTCCTGCTACTATTAATAAGTAAACTAGAATATATACTGTAAATGTAACTATACCTATAAATAGATTTTCATTTCCTAAAACGAATGTTTTGAATGCTTCAGTAACCATATATGGGAATGATACAACAATACCAGACATAATGATTAATGAAAGACCATTACCAATTCCTTTTTGTGTTATTTGATCTCCAAGCCATAATAGGAATGCAGTACCTGCAGCCATTATAATAGATACTCTAATATATTCGAATGCAGATGCTCCTGTACCTAAAATAGTTAATGATAGAGCAAAACCTTGTATTAATGCTACTAAGATACCAAGGTATCTAGTAATTCTATTAAGTTTTCTTCTTCCATTATATCCTTCTTTTGCTAAATCTGAGAAGTATGGGAATATATCCATTTGAAGTAATTGTACTACGATAGATGCACTAATATATGGCATAACACCTAATGCAAATATTGATGATCTCTTTAAAGCTCCACCACCAATTACATTTAATAATTCTAGAAAATCTAATCCACTATCTTTACTTACAGTTCCAGGAACTTTAATATTAGTTCCAATTATGAAAATTGAAAGGCATATTAATGTAAATAAAATTCTCTTTCTAAGAGGTTTATTTCTCTTAGCAAATATTTGTTTAAATTTAGAGAACATTATTAGATCACCTCTACTTTTCCACCAACTTTTTCTATTGCTTCTTTAGCACTCTTGCTAAATTTATTTGCTTTTACTGTTAATTTCTTAGTTAATTTACCATTACCAAGTACTTTAATACCATCTAATTGTTTCTTAACTAATCCCATTTCTTTTAATAATTCAGGTGTTACTTCAGCACCATCATTAAATCTTTCTAAATCACTTAAGTTTATGCAAGCATATTTAGTTTCAAAATTATAGTTATTGAAACCTCTTTTTGCTACTCTAAATACTAATGGATTTTGTCCACCTTCAAAACCAATTCTAACTCTTCCTGAACGAGCATTTTGGCCTTTCATACCTTTTCCAGATGTTTTACCATGTCCAGAAGAAGTACCTCTTCCTAATCTTTTAATATTTTTTGTAGATCCTTTAGTATATTTTAATTCATTTAATTCCATTATCCTAAAATCTCCTCTACAGTTTTTCCTCTAAGTTTTGCTATATGTTCAGCAGACTTTTGTGAAGTTAATGCTTTCATAGCAGCTTTTGAAGTATTTATTTTAGTATTTGATCCAAGTGATTTTGATACTACATCTTTAAGTCCAGCAAGTTCTAAAACGATTCTTATTGGACCACCAGCTATGATACCAGTACCAGCTTTAGCAGGTCTTAGTAATACTTTAGCAGCTCCTTGAGTACCAATCATATCATGAGAAATAGTTCTGTTTTCAACCATATCAATAGTCTTAACATTTTTAACAGCTTGAGCTCTTGCT
Organism: Bacilli bacterium; assembly: GCA_017553685.1. Taxonomy (GTDB): domain Bacteria; phylum Bacillota_I; class Bacilli_A; order RF39; family UBA660; genus RUG13038. The sequence continues at coordinate 18,357 of JAFZKH010000009.1, forward strand.
TTTTTAATTGCTTCTACTACTTCAGAAGACTTTCCTGATCCTATACCTACTTTACCTTTACCGTCACCAACAGCAACAGTTGCAGAAAAGTGAAGTGTACGACCACCTTTTGTTACTTTTGTAACACGACGAAGAGATAAAACTTCATCTTTGTAATCATCTTTATTAACGTTACGTGGGTTTACATTTTTCTTTTCCATATTACCCTCCTAAAATTCTAATCCATTTTCACGTGCAGCATCAGCTAATGCTTCTACTCTACCATGGTATTCGTATCCACCTCTGTCAAATACAACTTTAGTGATTTTAGCTTTTTTAGCTTTTTTAGCTATTTCTGCACCAACTTGTTTAGCTGCTTCAATATTTCCACCATTCTTTAATTTTAATTCCATTGAAGATGCTGAAACTAAAGTATTTCCATTTTCATCATCAATTAATTGAACAGTAATATTTTTAGCAGATCTAAATACATTTAATCTTGGAATATCTTTTGTACCGTAAACTTTATCTCTAACTCTTTTATGTCTTTCAACACGAGCTTGATTACGTGATACTTTTTTAATCATATATAAGACTCTCCTTTTCTATTATTTAGATGCTTTCTTTCCTTCTTTACGACGAATGAATTCATCTTTGTAACGAATACCTTTACCTTTATATGGTTCAGGTTTTCTAACTTTTCTAACCTTAGCAGCGAATTCGCCAACTAATTCTTTACTAATACCTTTAATAGTAATTTCATTGTTGCTTACTACTTCAACAGTTAAACCACTAGGTACAGTAATTTCATCAGTGTGAGATTTACCAGAACTAACAACTAGAGTATTTCCTCTTAATTGGAATCTGTAACCAACACCAACGATTTCTAATGATTTTTCATATCCTTTACTAACACCAGTAATCATATTATTGATTAAAGCATTAGTTGTTCCATACATAGCTTCTAGTTCTTTATTATCTTCAGTTTTTTCAACTTTTAAAGAACCTTCTTCAACTTTAACATTTAATCCATTAACTAAGTTTAGTGATAATTCTCCCTTAGGTCCTTTTACTGTTACAACGTTATCATTAACTTCAACAGTAACACCTGTAGGAATAGTTAAACTTCTGTTTCCTATACGACTCATTATTAACCTCTTACCAAATGTAAGCTAATACTTCTCCACCAATTGATTGTTTACGAGCTTCTTTATCAGTCATAACACCTTTAGATGTTGAGATAATAGCTATTCCTAAACCATTTAATACTCTAGGAATATCTTCAGCTTTAGCATAAACTCTTAAACCTGGTTTAGAGATGCATTTTAATCCTGAAATTACTCTTTCTTTATTATCACTATATTTTAATGTTAATGTTAATGTTCTATCTTCAACTACATATTCTTTAATAAAACCTTCGCTTTTTAATATGTTAGCTATTTCAACTTTCATTTTTGAAGTAGGCATACTAACTGTTTCATAATGAAGTTCATTAGCATTTCTAATTCTAGTTAACATATCAGCTATTGGACTTGATACTACCATATTAATATCCTCCTTACTACCAACTTGATTTCTTTACGCCTGGTATTTCACCTTTATATGCAAGTTCTCTAAAGCATATACGACAAATACCATATTTTTTAAGTACTGAGTGAGGTCTACCACATCTTTGACAACGAGTATATTCACGTACTTTAAATTTTTGTTTTCTTTGTGATTTTACAATCATACTTTTCTTTGCCATAAATCAATTTCCTCCATTACTTTCTAAAAGGAATTCCGATTTCATTTAATAAATCAAACGCTTCCTCATTTGTTTTTGCAGTTGTAACAAAAACAATATCCATTCCACGTGTTTTTACAATGTTATCGTATTCTATTTCTGCAAATATCATTTGTTCCTTGATTCCTAAAGTATAATTTCCTCTTCCATCGAATGATTTAGAAGATACACCTCTAAAATCACGTACTGAAGGTAATGCAATTCTTATTAACTTTTCTAAGAATGTATACATTTTTTCTCCACGTAATGTAACTTTACATCCAATTTCTTGACCTTCTCTGATTTTGAAACCTGCTATAGATTTCTTAGCTTTAGTGATAACTGGTTTAGAACCTGTAATAGCTTCTAATTCAGCTACTGATGCTTCTAAGAATTTTCTATTTTCTTTAGCATCACCAACACCAATGTTAATAACGATCTTTTCAAGTTTTGGAACTTCCATTACAGAAGTATATTTATACTTTTCAATTAACTTAGGAACTACTTCCTTATTATATTTTTCTCTTAGGCGGTTCATATTTGACTACCTCCTTCCATTACTTAAGAATTTCGCCAGATTTAACGGCTACTCTTACTTTATTACCTTTTTCATCAATTTTATGAGCTATTCTGGTTCTCTTTTTAGTTTTTGGATCAATTATCATTACATTTGAAGCATCAATAGGAGCCTCAGTTTTAATGATTCCACCATTTTCGTTAGCAGCATTAGGTTTAACATGTTTTGTAATAATGTTAGCACCTTCTACTATAACTCTATTTTCTTTCTTAAATGTTTTAATTATTTTTCCTTCTAAACCTTTTGATTTACCAGCGATAACTACTACTTTATCTCCTACTTTAAAGTTCATTGTTACCCTCCTATATTCCTATAGCACTTCTTTAGCAAGTGATACTATCTTCATATAATCAAGATCACGAAGTTCACGAGCTACAGGTCCTAGTACACGTGTTCCAACTGGACTCTTATCGTCATTGATAATAACACATGCATTGTCATCAAATCTGATATAAGAACCATCAGGTCTTCTAACAGCATCCTTAGTTCTTACAACTACAGCTTTAACAACTTTTCCACTTTTGATAGTACCATTTGGAGTTGCTTTTTTAACTGCACAAACAATTACATCACCAAGACTACCAATTTTTTTATTTCCACCAAGTACATTGATTACTAATACTTCTTTTGCACCTGAATTATCTGCCACTTTTAAGCGACTTTCTTGTTGAATCATAATATCCTCCTTTTCTTTCCTGAAACTATAGAATAATTGCTTCTTCTACAATCTCAACTAGTACATATCTTTTAGTTTTAGATAGAGGCCTAGTTTCAACTATACGTACTTTATCTCCAACTTTAGCAGCATTCTTTTCATCATGAGCAGTATATTTCTTAGTTGTTTTAACACGCTTACCATATTTTGGACTTTTCTTATAAGTTTCTACAGTAATAGTAATAGTCTTATCAGTTTTAGCACCAGTTACTATACCAATAACTTCTTTATGTTTACTTTCCATTTAAGCCTCCTACTTATTTTCTATTTCGCGTTCACGAATTATTAATTTAATTCTAGCGATTGTCTTTCTTATATCTTTTACTTTTGAAGGTTTTTCTAAGTTACCAGTTGCAGAAGCAAATCTTAAATTATAAAGTTCTGCTTTTAATTCTTCAACCTTGTTTAGTAACTCTTCAGTGGTTAACTCTCTTAATTCTTTAGCCTTCATTTACTTCACCACTTTCTTTTTTTACAAATTTACATTTAACAGGTAATTTGTGTGAAGCAAGTCTTAAAGCTTCTCTTGCAGTAGCTTCATCGATTTCATCTACTTCAAACATAATCTTACCTTCTTTAACAACAGCTACCCAGAATTCTGGATTACCTTTACCTTTACCTTGTCTAGATTCAGCTGGGTGACGAGTTAATACGAAGTGTGGGAAGATATTAGTATAAACTTTACCTCCTCTTTTCATATAACGAGTCATAGCTACTCTGGCAGCTTCGATTTGTTGTTGAGTAATCCAAGCACCTTCTCTAGCTTGTAATCCATAACTTCCATAATGAAGTTCTAGATTTCCTTTAGCTTTACCATCATGGTAAACTCTATGAGGTTTTCTATATTTAGTTCTTTTTGGAATTAGAGCCATCTATATTACCCCCTTTTCTATTTTTCTTAGCAAGTACTTCACCTTTATAAATCCATACTTTAATACCAATTTTACCGAATGTAGTATCAGCTTCTGCTTCACCATAATCGATATCTGCTCTTAAAGTTTGAAGAGGAGTAGTACCTTCATGTTGACTTTCTGCTCTAGCTATATCAACACCATTTAATCTTCCTGATGCTAAAACTTTAATACCTTTAGCTCCAGCTTTCATAGTGTTTCTAACAGCTCTTTTTGAAGCCATTTTATAAGATCCACGGTTTTCAATTTGTTTAGCAATATTTTCAGCAACTAAAACTGCAACCATATCTGGATTCTTAATTTCAAATATTGATACATTAATATTTTCTTTTGTTAATTTATTAAGTTCGTTTTTAATTTTTTCAATTTCTTCTCCACCGTGTCCAATAACAACACCTGGTTTTGCAGTATGAATAATAACTTCTGTTTTCTTAGATGTTCTATTGATTTCAATTTGAGCAACAGCAGCATCTTTTAATCTCTTTGATAAGTAATTTCTAATTTTAATATCGTTACCTAATTTACCAGAGAAATCTTTTTTATCTGCATACCATTTAGAAGACCAATCTTTGTTTATTCCAATTCTCATTCCAATTGGACTTACTTTTTGTCCCATAAATTAACCTCCTTCTAGTTTTCCTTCTTAGTTTTAGTAGCTTTCTTAGTTGCTACTTTTTTAGTAGTTTCTTTCTTAACTACTTTCTTTTCCACTTTTTCTTCTTTTTTAACTTCTTTAACTGGTTTTGTAGCTTTAGCTTTAACAGCTCTTTCTGCTACTATAACAGTTATATGACTTGTTTTCTTATCATGTCTATCAATATGAGAACGAGATCCGAATCTATGTCTTTTTAAAATAGGACCATCATTAACATAAGCAGACTTAACATATAAATTATTTCTATCTAATTTTAGATTATTTTCAGCATTAGCTGTAGCAGATAATAATACTTTATTTACTAAGCGAGCTGATTTTTTATTCATATTACTTAACATATTAGTTGCATCTTCAACACTCTTACCTTGAATTAAACGAGTAACTAAACGTGTTTTTCTTGGAACAACTAAAACTGTTCTAGCAGTTGCTTTTGCTTCCATCATTTATCTCCTTTCAAGTCCTAACTATTTCTCATCTTTATTTCCATGTCCACCAAATTTTCTTGTTGGAGCGAATTCACCTAATTTATGACCAACCATATCTTCAGTTACATAAACAGGTATGAATTCTTTACCATTGTGAACAGCAAATGTATGTCCAATAAATTCAGGAAAAATAGTTGAACGTCTTGACCATGTTTTTACAACTTCTTTTTTTCCATTTTCATTCATTTCTTGAACCTTTTTAAGTAATCTATCGAATACATAAGGTCCCTTTTTTAAACTTCTAGCCATTATAATTTTTCCTTTCCTTTATTATTTATTACGACGAGTAACAATTAATTTTGTTGAACTCTTTTTATTATTACGAGTCTTAAGACCAAGTGCAGGTTTACCCCAAGGAGTAAGTGGTTGTTTATGACCAACTGGTGTTCTACCTTCACCACCACCATGAGGGTGATCGTTAGGGTTCATAACAGATCCACGTACTGTAGGTCTAATTCCTAAGTATCTAGTTCTACCTGCTTTACCAAGTCTAACTAATGAGAAGTCTTCATTACCAACTTCACCAATAGTAGCCATACAAGTTCCAAGAATTTTTCTTGTTTCACCAGAACTTAATCTAACCATTACATATTTATCTTCTCTACCAAGAATTTGTGCACTTTGTCCAGCACTTCTAGCAATTTGTCCACCTTTTCCAAGAGTTAATTCAATATTATGAATAACTGTACCTACTGGAATGTTCATAAGTGGGCAAGCATTACCAACTTTAATATCTACTTTTTCACCAGATACAACTTTATCATTAACTTTTAATCCTTTAGGAGCAATAATATATCTTTTTTCACCATCTGCATAGTTAATTAAAGCTATATTAGCTGATCTATTTGGATCATATTCTATAGATGCTACTGTACCTACTATATCGAATTTATTTCTTTTGAAATCAATAACACGATATTTTCTTTTAACTCCGCCACCTTGATGACGAACAGTTATTTTACCAGTATTATTTCTACCAGCATTTTTCTTAGCAATCTTTAGTAAACTTTTTTCAGGAGCAGTTTTAGTTAGCTCAGTGTTTACTAATGTGCTTTTCTTTCTTTGTCCAGGTGTTACTGGGCGAAAATGTTTAATAGCCATATCCTAAAACCTCCTTAAATTTCAATTTTACTTCCTTCAGCTAAAGTAATAATTGCTTTCTTATAAGCTGAAGTCTTTCCTGTATAACGTCCAACTCTCTTTGATTTTGGTTTAACGTTAATTGTATTTACATTTTTAACTTTAACATTATATATTTTTTCGATAGCTTGTCTAATTTGAACCTTGTTTGCACTAGGTTTAACTTTGAAAACCATCTTATTACCAGCTTCTGCAATCATTGCTGATTTTTCAGTAATAACTGGAGCTAATATAATATCTCTATAATCTCCTATCATTATAGTACCTCCTCAAGCATTTTAACGGCTTCTTCAGTAATAACTATATTCTTATAGTTAAGTACATCATAAGTGTTGATTTCATGAGATTCAATTACTTTAATATCTTTTAAATTACGAGATGCAAGAATTAATTCATCAGTTAATTCTTTAACTACTACTAAAGTTTTACCTTCTAACTTAAGAGTATTAAGTAGTTTAATAAATCCTTTAGTCTTAGAATCTTTAACATCAAATTTTTCTACAACTGTAATAGCTTTATTACTTAATTTATAAGATAAAGCTGATCTTAAAGCTAATCTACTTTCTTTTCTATTTTGTTTCTTTTCATAATTTCTTTCAGTAGTTGGTCCGAATACTACACCACCATGATACCAATGTGGAGCTCTAATAGAACCTTGTCTAGCTCTACCAGTTCCTTTTTGTCTCCATGGTTTGATTCCTCCACCACTAACTTCACTTCTGTCTTTAACAGCATGTGTTCCTTGTCTTAATGATGCACCTTTTCTAACAACAGCATCATACATTACTTGGTTATTTGGTTCAATACCAAAAATTTCGTCATTTAGTTTTATATCTTTTACTTTTTCACCTTTTAAACTTAAAAGTGCTACCTTAGGCATATTAATTTCCTCCTTTCATCACATTAACATTATTATTAAATAGTTAACTATTCTTGTGATGATTCTTCAGTTGTTTCAACTGGAGTTTCTTCAGTAGTTTCTTCTACAGGAGCTTCTTCAGCAACTGGTTCTTCAACAGTTGTTTCTTCAACTGGAGTTTCTTCAGTAGTAACTTCTTCAGTTACTTCAACTGGAGCTTCTTCTGTAGCAGTAGCATAAGTAACAAGTTCATCTAATTCATTAACTTGTCCTTCATGCTTAATAGCAGATTTAATAATAACTAATGACTTTTTAGGACCTGGAACATTACCTTTAACAAGTATAATATTTTTGTCTAAATCAATTTCAATTACTTCTAAGTTTTGAACTGTAATTAATTTATAACCCATATGTCCTGGTAATTTCTTACCTTTTAAAACACGCATTGGTCTCATAGTACCTAGTGATCCAACACCTCTATGGTATTGTGAACCATGTCCCATAGGACCTCTACTTTGATGATGGCGTTTAATAACACCTTGAAAACCTTTACCTTTACTCATACCAGAAACGTCTACCATTTCTCCAACAGTAAAGATGTCAGCTTTAACTTCTCCACCTAATGTGTATGCGCTAACATCAGCATTTCTGATTTCTTTAATGAAGCGCTTAGGTGAAACATTTGCTTTCTTTAGATGACCAAGTTCAGCTTTAGATGTATTTTTTTCTTTAGCATCACAGTAAGCAAGTTGAACAGCATTATAACCATCAGTTTCAACAGTTTTAATTTGTGAAACATAATTTGGTTCAACTGAGATTACTGTAACAGGAATTAATTTACCATTCTTAGCGAATACTTGAGTCATCCCGATCTTACGACCTAAGATTCCTTTTCTCATTTTTTCCTCCTATAAATCTTTAAATAATTATTTAATACTTATATCAACACCACTTGGTAAATCCAAACGAGTAAGTGCCTCGATTGTGTCTTTACTTGGGTTATTGATGACAATTAATCTTTTGTGAGTTCTCATTTCAAATTGTTCACGAGAATCTTTGTATTTATGAACAGCTCTTAAGATTGTAACTTTTTCAATCTTAGTTGGTAGTGGAATTGGACCACTAACTTCTCCACCTGTTCTTTTAACAGTTTCTACAATCTTAGCAGCAGCTTTATCAATAACTCTATGTTCATAAGCTTTAAGATTGATTTGGATTTTGTTTGCCATAAATAGCCTCCTTTCGCCTATATCTTGTATAGACTTGCTCAATGCAAAAACCTGATAAATGGTCATTTTATGTTATTTTTAAATAACAACTTAACCCGGTGTATCAGCAACCTTGCACATCATAGCCAGTCACACATAATTCATTTTAACACTGTTTTTCCTTTATTTCAAGCCTTTTTTTCACTTTTTTTCAAAAATAAAAATAAGCGAAATTACTCGCTTATTATTATTGGATCAACAATTGTACCTACACCTTTTTCATATGAAGCATCTTTATCTATTTCAACAACTAGTTTTAATGCAGCTTCTTCATCTGTTTCAGTTAATGCATTAACTACTTCATAACCATTGGATGTATTAACAAAATACTTATAATTAGATTCTAAATATGTCTTATCATTTAAAATAGTATTATTATAATCACTTATATTTAATAAAGTTACATTCTTAACATAAGAATAATACTTTCTATTCTTAAACATTTGAATATAAGCATCAATTTTATTCTTATTAACAACTTCTTCTTTATCATTATTTATTATTAATAAGTTACCATCACTATTTACTTTCATTATTCTATATAGACCATTATTAAACATAATATAATTGTCTGCATTTTCCCCTACATAGAAATAACTATTATCTTTAGAAACAAAATTACTTGAACTTACTTCATTCATTAAATAATTATTAATACTTCTATTTTTAATATAAGCATCTGTTACTAAACCAGCGTTTACAATAACATATACTCTAGAAGTTTTATCTAATTTACTATCTTCCTTAATAATAGAATTTACTAATAAATCATTCTTAGTAAATATAATAGTTCCATCTTCATAATTCTTTATATTATTTGTTACATATGTTTTAACGTCATCAAGAACAGTAGTAGCTTCCATTTCTGATAAAGAAGCTTTGTTTCTTACATTATCAAATATACTTGAAGAGAAAATGAAATATGCTAGTACAAATACAAGTACTACTAATATAACCCAATATATAAATTTTTTTTTCATGAAACCACCCTCTATTTAGCAGAATAAATAAGTTTGCTATTATAATTATAGTATTTATTATTAACAATTACATAATTATCTTTAATTTGAATATCACTATCATTATCTATATTTATTTCTTTTTTATTAACTAAATTTAGTAATACTGGTTCACTACCATAGTAAACCTTAACAAACGGATATTTATTATCAACAATCTCATATGAATTATAAGTAGCAGGTATATATTCTTTATTCTTATTAGTTATAAAACCTACTTTATTATTATCTGATCTAAATGCAAATAACTCTAATTCATAATTATTCTTTAATGTTTTATATAATTCTTTATCTAATTGTTCTATACTTACATAACTAAGCGAAACTACTTCATTTGCTTTAGTATCTAGAATACCATATTTTTCGTTATTTGCAACTACTGCATAACCATTTTCTTCAAAATTATCTGCTACATCATAAGATTTATCACTAATAGTTTTTCCTTTAGTATTTACATAGTTATATTTATCTTCATAAACTATAACTTTAAGCATTCCTTTATAGAATAACTTGTCCACAGGATTAATTGAAGAAAACGATCCAATCTTACCAGTATAATCAATAATATTATATACATCTGTATTTAGATTAAAATCATGTGTCTTTTCTAAAACAATTCCATCATGGTAATAGTATTCATTATTATCATTATTATTAATTATTTCTCCATTAGTTAAATTAATATAATCTACTTTAGAATTGTTTTTAATACATAATGCAATATTAGAATTATAATCATCTATTCTTATAACTTTATATAAATTAGTAGTAAATTTAACTTCATCGTCTTCTATATATATATAAGTATTATTTTCTTTTTCTGGATCCTTAATAGAGAATATATTATTATCTAATACCCCTATTTCATTCATAGTAAACTTATATACAGTTTTACCTGTATCTATATTAAGAATAGATGTAGATTCATTAACTTTAATTCTTGCATATTTATTTTTAGATTTAGAATTTGATACCTCTAGAATAATATTTTTATCATCTACTTCATCTAATTCATATGCATATATTTCTTTACCGGCACTATTTAGTACTCCTACTGTAGCATCTCTTCTAAATGTAAATATACCATTATTAATATATGATATATTATCATATTTAAATTTAGTTATATTATCTAAATCTTTATTAAGTAAAGCTTGTTTTAAACCGTCATTAGTTATTTTAGATGCAATATACTTTCCATCATATAAACCAATATATGTATAATTTCCACATGGTACTTCAAAACCACCTTTACCATTTAAAACACAGTATAAATTATTATCATTTTTAACAATAGCAAATCCATTATAGAATTCAGTTCCTGATAAGTATTTAGATTTAACTACTATAGTACCATCACTATCCATATATCCAACTTTGTTATATTCAGTTATTTTAATTAAATTAACTGTTTTAGCAGATGATGATGATATAAATAAATATATACCTAGAATAACTGCAAATAAGAATGCAATAACTGGTAGTAATATAGATTTATGTTTTAATGAAAATACATTCTTACCAAATACACTCTTCTTATCTTTTTGAACCATATCTTTTGTATTAGATACAGCATCTACCTTAACATCTGAATTATCAAATGATACATTTTGATAAGCAGGATTATTCTTAATTCTGTCATCAATAATCATGTTACTATTTTCAGATAATGATAAACCAGGTCCTACTCTATCTTCAACTTGATTATCAGATACTTTTTTATTATAAATAGGATTATTAGTTATTCTTTCATCTATTATAGGACCTGTAATAACAGGTTTAACTTCTTCTTTAGGTTCTTCCACAGGAGTTTCAACTATAGGTTCTGTAGGAACTTCAGGTATAACCTCTTCAGGTTTTTCTTCTACTACTGGTTTTTCTTCTTCAGTAGTTATTTCTTCAAAAGGCATTTCAATAGGAGCTGATTCTGATTTTGTTTCTTCTGTAACAATATCAGTTTCCTCAGTAAAAGGCATTTCTATGGCGTCATTCTCTACAGATTTAATTTTAGCGTTATCATCCATAAAAATCCCTCCTATTCTTACATATACTATAATATCATATTTTTTGTAAAATAAAAAGATGTATTTCTACATCTTTTATTCTTCATCTAATTCTACTAAGACTTCTCTAGGTTTAGATCCTTGACCAGGTCCTACTATTCCTCTTTCTTCCATCTTATCAATAAGATTAGCTGCTCTATTATAACCAATTTTAAATCTTCTTTGAAGAAGTGATGCTGATGCTTTTTTAGTCTTACAGACGAACTCAACAGCATCATTATATAAAGGGTCATCATTATCTACATCATTTTTGTTTGATGATGCACTTTCTGATACTTTATCTAAATTGAATTTTTCATCATATACTGCAGAATGACCATCACAACAATAATTTACTAATCTTTCTACTTCTTTATCATCTATAAATGCACCTTGAATTCTTTGTGGAACACTTTCACCCATTGGTAAAAATAACATATCCCCTTTACCAAGTAATTTTTCTGCACCACCCATATCTAGGATAGTTCTTGAATCTATTTGAGAAGATACCGCAAATGATATTCTAGACGGAATATTAGCTTTAACTAAACCTGTAATAACATCTGTTGAAGGTCTTTGAGTAGCTACTATTAAGTGAATACCAGCTGCTCTAGCCATTTGAGTAATTCTAACTATTGAATCTTCTACTTCTTTTTTAGCAACAACCATAAGATCTGCTAACTCATCTATTATTACAACTATATATGGAAGTAATGGATATTTAGATTCATCTGCCATTTTTTTATTTTTGTTTTCAAGCATAGCATTATATGCTTCTATGTTTCTTACTTTAGCATCTTCAAATTTTCTATATCTTTCTTCCATTTCTTCAACTATTTTTTGAAGTGCAGCCGACGCTTTTCTTGGATCAGTTACAACTGGCATAAGTAAATGAGGAAGACCATTATATCCAGAAAATTCTACTTTCTTTGGATCTATCATTACCATTTTAACTTCATCTGGTTTAGCTCTCATAAGTATTGAACCAATAATACAGTTTACACATACTGATTTACCAGAACCAGTAGCACCTGCTACTAATAAGTGAGGAGTTTTATTAATCTCACAATATCTTGGAGTACCCATAATATCTTTACCTAAGGCTACTACTAATTTATTACTATCCTTTTCATGAGGAAATGAATCAATGATTTCTCTAAATGGTACTGCAGAATTAACTTTATTTGGTATTTCTATACCAACAGTACTCTTTCCTGGAATTGGAGCTTCAATTCTAACATCTTTTGCAGCCATAGCTAATGCTATTTCAGATGATAAACCTTTTACTTTATTCATCTTAGTTCCAGATTTAATTTCTAATTCATATTGAGTTACAGATGGTCCTACATGAACTTCTCTTACCTTTGCTATTACCTCGAATTCTCTAAGTACTTTTTCTAGTTGAGGAATATTTTTCTTAATTTCTATTTCATTTTCTTTTGCTTTATCTTTTGCTGACTTAATAGGATTTAAAACCTTATCAATATTATGATAAATTGGTGGTTCATAATTCTTATATAATTGTGTATTAACAGTTGGAGTATAAACTTTATTTTCTACTTCACCCTTCTTATCATTACTATTAGTTAAAGATATTTTAACTTTTGATGCCTCTAAATCATCAATTTCTCCTTCTTGATATCCATCATCATCTTCTTCATCATCACCATCTGGTATACCATTACCATCTTTATCTTTACTACCAAATTTTTCTTTTATTGTATAAATTATATCTGATATAGAAATATCTGTTATTAAAATAGCTCCTATAAAGATAATAATACATATAACTATAATAGAACCTATATGTCCACAGTATTTATTAAATAAAGCAGAGAATAATGTTCCAATCATTCCTCCACCAGAAAAAGCAGTTTCCTCTGTCATAGCTATTTTAAATGTTTCCCAAGCACTAATTAATTCTTCTTTAATAGTTAACTTTTCTGTTAAATGTTCTAAATTAAAGAAAGCTAGTACCCCAATAGAAACTAAATATATACCACATTTAGTAAATGTAAATACCTTTGGAAACTTATTCTTTATAAATATATATCCACCTAAAAGAATTAGTACTACTAGAGGAACATAATAAAATGATCCTGCTATAAGCATACCAAATCCTTTACAAAACTTACCTACTATATTTGCTCTATAACCTAATAAACCAAATACACCAATAGCCATAAATAAGAAACCTAATACATAAAACATTAGATTACTATTTTTTCTATGTCTTCTTCTATGTGTAACTTTTCTAGGTCTTCCTCTCTTTGCCATATAAGCACCTCGCATTATTACCTTTATTATAACATAAAAAAAGATGCTTTTGCATCTTCTTTTACATTATATTTCATTTATTAATGTAATAACCATTGGTTTACATTCAGTTTCATTATAGAAGAATGTTCCAAGAACATCTCTTAAATCAGTTTTAATCTTACTATAATCTACATAATTATTAGATATATTCTTATTAATTATTTCAGATGACATATCTTTTATTTGATTAATAAAATCAATATTATCTTTTACATAAATAAATCCTCTAGTTAATATTTCTGGTCCTGCTAAAACTTTTCTTGTTTTCTTATCAAGTGTAGCACATACTATAACAATACCATTTTCACTAAGCATTTCTCTATCTTTTAAAACAAGCTCTCCAATATCTTTAGTAGAATTACCATCTATTAATAACTCATTTATAGATACTTTTTCTGTTTCATCAGTTAAATTACCATTTTCAAATATAGCTACATAACCATTTTGTTTTAAAATAATATTTTCTCTTGGAATATCCATACTAAATGCAATATCTGCATTAGAAACCATATGTCTATATTCACCTGCTACTGGAAAATAATATTTTGGATTCATTAAATTAATCATTAATTTAATATCTTCAATTGATGCATGATTAAGTAAATGCTCTTTTGGTGATAGATATACTACTTTTGAACCAAGTTTTGCTATTTCATCACATAGTTTAATAGCTATTCTTTCGTTATTAACAGACACTGGATCTAAATAAAATACTGTATCTGTAGGTAATATTTTAATATATTTATCATAACCATTTACTATTCTTTCTAAGTTTACAAATGGTTTTTCATTTTCATTAGATATAAGTATTACAGCATCTTTATCAGATATGTTATTAAGTGTTCCTATTCTATCTTTATTAAATGTTACATATCCATTATCAATTACATAATTAATTAATTGTTGTAATCTTTTACCCATTATAACTACTCTTCTTTGAGTAGATTCTATTTCTGTTAATAATTCTTGAATTCTACTTATATGTGCAGAAAATACTGTTACTATAATTCTACCTTCATTATGATTAAGTACATCTCTTACAGTATCAGACATTCTATTCTTTGGTACTGTATATCCAGGTCTATCTGCATATACAGATTCATTTAATAAACAAAGTACTCCTTGTTTACCAATATAAGCAAGTTTACCAATATCTGTTCTATAATTACCTTGTAAACTTGAATCAAATACATAGTTACCTGTATAAACAATAGCACCATCTTCAGTATTTAAAACATAACCAACATTATCTGGAATTGAGTGAGTTAAACTAACTGGAAATACACTATTCTTTCCAAAGTTAATTACTTTATGAGGTTCTATTTCATGTAAGTTATTAAACTTAATGTCTGCATCCTCTAATTCTCTTCTTATAATGTCACATGTGAATTTGCATGAATAAACATCAATATCTTTTACTTCAGTAATTATATCTACTAAAGCTCCCATATTTTCATCATGACCATGTGTAATAAAGATACCTTTAATATTCTTTTTGTTTTGTTTAATAAAATCATAATCTGGAATAATATAGTCTACTCCAAGCATCTTTTCATTAGCATATTTTAAACCCGCATCAAATATAAATATATCGTTGTTAACATCTACAACATACATATTTTTCCCGTTTTCATTTAGTCCTCCGAGACTAAATATTTTAATTTTGCTCATTTTTTCTCCTTTCTTAAAAATTTAAATAGAAACACGCATAAGTAATTATATCAAATTATTTTAAATTTTTAAAGTTTTTACTAAAAAAACTAACTAGTATTAGTTTTTGAATATCTTAGTTAGTTTCTCTTTTATTTCATCTTTAGTAAATGGTTTTGCTATATAATCATCAAAACCAATAGATAAATATTTTTCTTTAGCACCAGATACTGCATCTGCAGTTAAAGCTATTACAGGAATATTATATCCTCTTTCTTTCATAGTAATTAAACATTTATCACCACTTACTTCAGGCATCATGATATCCATTAATACTAGATCATAATTATTAGTGCTAATCATATCTAATGCTTCTTTAGCACTATGAGCACATTCTGAACTAATTTCTAAGAATGTTAATGCTTTTTGTGCTACTTTTATGTTTAATTTATTATCATCTACTATTAATACTTTCTTACCCTTAAATAAGTCATTATCAGGTACAGTTAATACTTCCTCTACTGTATCAGGTTCCATCTTACTAATTCTTTGAGGTATTTCTACCATAAATATAGAACCTTCTCCTAGATTACTTCTAACACTAATTTTACCTTTCATAGCATCTACTAATTTCTTAGTAACAGAAAGTCCAACTGTATCACTATCTACTTTTCCATCTTCTTTTATAGATGCATTAAATAGTTTTTCTTGTTCTTCTTTAGAGATACCTATACCTGTATCAGATACCATTATAATAAGGTTACATATATCGTTAGTATTAGTATATTTAACAGTTAATTTTATTTCACCTTGATTAGTATATTTAAATGCATTACTAAGTAAATTATTAACTATTTCTTTAACATTTACTCTGTCCCCAATTAACTCATATGGAAGCCCTTGTTGGAATTCAATATTAAATTTAATTGGTTTACCATTTATCTTAGTAGCATTTAATTTACATAGCTTAATTATTTCTTCTTTAAATAAGTATGGTGTTTCTACAAGATTAATATTAGAATTTTCTATCTTATTAATATCTAAAATATTATCTACTACTTCTAATAATGATGTAGAAGCATCTACTAAATCTTTTGCATCTTCTTTAACACCTTGAGGAAGTACATCAGAATAACTTCTAATATCTTCTGATAAACCTACTATAGAGTTTAAAGGAGTTCTAATTTCATGAGACATAGAATTTAAAAATTCTGATTTAGCGTTATTAGCTTTCTCAGCTTCTTCTTTTGCTTTTTTTAATTCTTCTACCATTTTCATATCAGGATTCTCTATTGTAAAATACATAAGAGTAATTACTAATGTTTCAAATGGAGCAATAAGTAAATAAGTAGGATTAATCATTTGAGATATTATACCTGCAGCAGATAAAATTACATATGCAAATAAAGGTAAATATTTTGATGATTTAACTCTCTTATAGTTTCTAAATAAACAATATATCATGAATACTGTTCCAACAAGCATACCAATAAACATCACAAAGAATGATGCTCCTGTTGGATAATAATATCCATTAATAATTTCTATATCCATCGGTGCAAAAAACATAACTACTGCTACTATTCCAGATATTATTAAATATGCAATAGTTTGTCTTCTTTTAAAACTTATATTTTCTTTAGTATTAACATCAAATGATATAGCCCATACATATAATCCAAATATTATTTCAAATGCAAAATATACTAAGAATAATACTTTTAAAATATATATGTATATTGGACTTTCAGAGAAATCTGGAAAGTATAATCCTACATAATATATTGCAAGTTGTGAAAGTAATCCTACTAAGTTAGTAATAAGTAAAGCAGTAAATAAAGAGTTTTCTACTTTTCTTTGTTTAGGCTTAGTGAAAAAGACTATCATTATGATAATCAAAAATATTAATGCACATATCGCAATAATAGTACTTTCCATATTATTTCCCCTTTCTAGTCTTTTAAACTATTCTTTTTCATCAAATACTTTTAATAATTTATTATGTATACCAGGTTCAATATATTCTATTGAGTTTAAAGTAAGTTCAAGTGATTTTTTATATTCCCCTTCCATAAATAAACTTTCAGCTTTATCTAAACCTTGATCTACTGTTTGTTTAATACCTCTATATCTATTACCATAAACCATAGTTTCTTCTGCCATCATAACAGACTTTATTAAACCATTAACAGTATTATATACTTTGAATGCTAAGTCTCTAGCAGTATCTACTCTGATATTTAATACCTCTATAGTAATAGGTTTTCTATTTAATTCTTTATTTATTTCTTTAATTGCATCATTAGCATCATTTAATTCAACATAATAGTTATTAGGTATAACAGGTATGTTATAACATCTAATTCTATTCTTAGTTTTCTTAATTAATTTCTTAATATTATCTAATTGTTCTCTAGCTCTTGCTTCATCATCTTTCATACTACCAATAGTATGTACATCATAATCTAGATTTTCATCTATCTTAGATAATTTAATAATAAGTAAATCTAATTCCTTAATTAACTTAGTATATGGGAATGTATGATTCTTACTATAATCAGTTAATTCATTATAACTATTTTTAATATTAGTTACTTCTTTATCAATTATTTCAATTCTTTCTATATTTTCATTAGATAGTTCATAATTAGTTTTAAGTTCATTAATTTGAGATTTAATATTCTTAACAACTTTATCTGTTTTAGTAAGTTTAGTCTTAAATGATTTCATATTAGAATCAAATTTCTTTTTAGACATTTTCTCATTTTCAAAATCAGTATAAAGTGAATCAAAATAATTAAGAATTGTTTTAAGTTCAAAGACTACATCTTCTAAGTTAAGAACTTTAACTCTATCAGTAATATCTTTTAATTTTTTATTAGTTTCCTCAATATTATATTCAACATTTAAATAATCTAGTTGATACATATTTCTAGTCATTTCTATATATAAATTAGATATATCAGAAATCTTATTTGGAATTAATTCATTACACATAATTATGATAGCAGGTATTTCTTTAACAACATAATCAGCATGTTCAATCATTTCATCTATACCCTTAACTATATAGTTAATCTCATCATAATCTTTTTCATCCATAGCAATCTCAAATTCAGAAAATCTTTTTTCAATACTTTCAAATTCAAGATCTATTTGATTTGTAACAGAGCCATATGTTTCTTTATTCTTTTCATATTCTGCTTTTATTTCTCTATATTTAGATTTAAGTTCTACTATTCTTTCTCTATTCTTTTCTTCACTTAAAGTAAGTCCTTGAATTTCTGAAAGAATACCATTAGTTCTTTCTTTCAATCTATATATATCTAATTCTATTTCTACTAATTTAGATCTTAATTCTTTATAGTTTTTCTTTTCAAGTAAACCATCAGCATCTAATATCATATCTGATATTTTAGGAAGTTCATTCTTTCTAATATCCTCAAATTTATCTTGCCATTCTGTATATTTAACCTTTAATTTATCATCTTTAACTAAAGATTCTACTTTACCTAGTTCACTTAATATAGGAGCACTTATAATAAGATTTTTTTCTTTTTCTAGATTTGCTATTTGTTCTTTAAGTTTCTTTTTTCTTCTAGCATTTTTTAATAAAAAGATACCTACAAGAATAGAAATAACAACAATATAAACTGTAATATATAATAGTGTACCTTTCATATATACTCCTCCATATTATATATAACATTATATCACAGGTAAGTATAAAATTATATAGTTTTTAAAAAAATGTTGACTATTCCCTTATTTTTAGGTATTATTATACATGCAAACAAATTGTGCTGATTTTATGTATATAACGTGCTATGTTACTATAGTTTTACGAGTAATGTGTTCCTCTAAAGCGCACACATAAAAGTATTAAAACATACACCCTTTATATATAAGGTCTTACTTAAGTTTGAAATATAAGTAAAGGAGGAAAAATTTATGTCAAGATATACTGGATCTGCTTATAAGAAAAGTAGAAGAGTTTCATTCTCAACATTAGAAAATGGTAAAGATTTAGCTAAAAGACCATATAGACCTGGTACTCATGGTCAAGATAGAATTAAACCATCTAACTATTCTGCTCAATTAACTGAAAAACAAAAAGTTAGATTTATGTATGGAATGAATGAAAAACAATTCCACACACTATTCTTAAAAGCTGGTAAGATGGAAGGTATTCATGGTGAAAACTTCTTAAAATTACTTGAATCTAGATTAGATAATGTAGTTTATAGAATGGGATTAGCTACTACAAGAAGAGCAGCTAGACAAGTTGTTAACCATGGTCATATTCTTGTTAATGGTAAAAGAGTTGATATTCCATCATACAATGTTAAACCTGGTGATAAGATCTCTGTAAGAGAAGCTTCTAGAGATCATAAAGCTATTCTTGCTTCACTTGAAGCAGTTAATAGTATTCCTGAATATGTTACTTTTGATAAAAAGAACTTTGAAGGAACTTATGTTAGATATCCAGAAAGAAATGAATTAAATGCTGATATTAACGAAGCATTTATCGTTGAATTCTATAACAGATAATAATAAAAACTAGTCAATTGACTAGTTTTTTTATTATTCAAATATAACTAAATGATATTTCTTTTTACCTCTTCTTACTACTAGGTACTTGTTATATAAACAAGTATCTTTATTTATAGTTAATTCAAGGTCAGTTATTCTTTCTCCATTTAAACTAATAGATCCATTAGTTAAGAATTCTCTTGCTTCTCTTTTACTAGATAGTATTCCTGTATTAACAAGCATATCTACTATATTTACTTCTTCAGAAATAGTACTAGTTTCAACACCACTTAAAGCTGCCTTTAATTCGTCTTCATCAAGAGATTTAATGTCTCCTGAGAATAATGCTTCTGTTATTTTTAATGCTTTATTAAAGCTTTCTTCTCCATGTAAATCAGTAATAATTTGCTTAGCTAATTCTTTTTGAGCTATTCTTTGTTCAGGAACTTCATTATGTCTTTTCATTATGTCTTCAATTTCTTCTTTAGAAAGGAATGTAAATACTTTTAAATATTCTTCTACTTTTGCATCATCAGTATTAATTAAATATTGATATAACTCATAACTAGAAGTTTTACTTTCATCAAGCCATAAAGCATTGCCTTCACTCTTACCAAATTTATTTCCAGCAGAGTCTAATATTAAAGGCATAGTAAATGCATTTAATGATTTACCAATTTTCTTGTTAATTAAATCTATACCTGTTGTAATATTACCCCATTGATCTGAACCAGCACATTCAAGTACTACATTCTTTGTTTCATGTAAATATAAGAAGTCATATCCTTGCATTAAAGTATAAGCAAACTCAGTAAATGTAATACCAGTTTCTAGTCTTCTATTAATAATATCTTTAGCAAGCATATAGTTAACATTTATATATTTACCTACATCTCTTAAGAAATCTATCCAAGAAATATCTTTAAACCAATCATAGTTATTAACTATTTCTGCATTACCATCAAATATATCTAATACTTGTTTTTTAATAGCTTCTACGTTACCATCAATTATCTCTTTAGATATTATTTCTCTTTCTGCAGTTGGTCTTGGGTCTCCAATTAAACCAGTAGCACCACCTACTAATAGTATTGGATGATGTCCAGCTTTAGCAAGTCTTTTTGCAGTTACTAAACTAGAATAATGTCCTAAATGTAAACTATCTGCTGTTGGATCAGTACCCCAATAAAATGCAATTGGTTCTCCATCTAAAACTTTTTCTAAGTTTTCTGAAGCAACATCTTTTATTAAACCTCTATACATTAAATCTTCATATAATTTCATTTTTTACCTCCTATAAAACAAAAAATACCCATGATGTAGGGACTATTAATAGCGGTACCACCCTACTTCATAGATATTACTATGCACTTTAATTCTTAACGCGAATCTTCGTTTTAATTCATAACAATGTATCTTCATATTTTACTTGTATAAGTTTCCACCGTACTTATATCTCTATGTTTCAAATAAAATACTACTTTGTTGTTAATCACAATTAATTAAATGTATTTTAATATAATACTAATACTATGTCAATGATTATTCATCATCGTCATCGTATTCATCAGATTCCATATTATCAAGTAAATTAAATAATTCATTAGTATCTGCTTTTACTTCATCAGATTCTGATTCTTCTACTACTTTTTTGTTCTTCTTTACTCTTGTTTCAGGTATTTCTACTTCCTTAGCTTCAGCATTTTCTTCACCATAAGAAATAGGAACATCTTCTTCTTTTTCATCTAGATTATAGAATATAGATTTTCTTTCATTTAAAGTTTTTTCTAATTCTTCATCCATTTCTTTATAAGCTTTATTTCTAACAGTATCATAATCACTTATTTTTTTATTAAGACTATGATCATCACCTTTATTAATTTCTTCTACATCATCAACATTATAGTCTTTATCTAGAATACCATATACAGGAGAAATAACAGGACTAGGTCTAAATCTAGTCTTTAGTTCTTCACTAGATTCTTTTCTTACAGGTTCATCAAATCTTAATCTCGAAGTAGGTCCAAAATATTCATCTTTTTCTTGTTCAGTAAATCCACTTGATGTTTCTTCCTCTTCATCATCTACATCTACAGGAAAATTAAATGTTCTTTCAGATCTAAATAATTCTCTTTCACTAAGATCAGAATTAGTTTTTTCTTCTTCGTATTCGATATCTATTCTTTGAGTTTTTTCCTCTACAGGTTCTCTTTTAACAATTTCTTCTTTCTTTTCTCTTATTTTAAATGGATTCTCTTTTTTAGGTTTATCAGGTTTTATAACAACATCATTTGTTCCATCTTCATCTTCATAAAAGAAATCTTTTACTTTATCTAAAAATCCCATATGTCCTCCTTAGTCTTCATTTTTTGCATCTACTTCATCATGCTCTATTAAACTATGTGCATCTTCTTCTGCATCATATACGTCATATTTTTTAACTTCTTCTAGATAATTACTACTACCAGTATCACTATCAATATTAAATAATGTATATTCTTTATTCTCACTTAAATCATATTTTTCACTACCAAGTATTTCTTCTATAATTGTATCATTATATTTAATAGAAGACAAAGTATAAAATATTTCAGGTAAAGCATCATTTAGTTTTTTCTTACTAACATGAGCTTCTATTTTAGAATAATTATACATAGCTTTAACATAATAATAATCTTTTTTATCAATTACTTCTAAATAACCAGTATTATTTTTGTAATTAATCATTTCAGAAATATATGAATCCTCATCTGGTGTATAATCTTTACTTGTTTTATGATAATAACTAACAAGATCTACATACATATAATAAGTTCCATTAGCACTTCTAAGTACTTGGTTAAACTCATTACCTTCTTTTTTAGTTATACCATTTAATAAGTAGTATTGATAACCAACTGAGTTAGTATTTACTTTATGAGTTTTTCTTTTTAATACATTATTTATGTTTTTAATATTATTTTTAGTATTAATTCTAACTACAGAACAACCACTTAATACAAACACACATAATAGTAATAAAATAATCTTTTTTAACTTCATTTTCTTACCTACTTTGTTCTTTTATTATATCAAAAATTAAAGAATAATTAAAGTATTTTATTTATAAGCCTCTAATCTATTAATTTTAATTCCTTTAGAACTAAATTTCTTTTCATATTCAGTTTCAACATTTTCTATATCTTCTGAATGAAGATCTAATGTTACATTTTTTAATTTATATCCATAATTAGATAAAGATTCTATTGAGAAAGCAAATAATTTAATATTATCTGTTTTCATAAATATTACTTTGTCTTTTTTAAAGACATTATCATATTTAGATAATAATCTTTCATGAGTTAATCTTCTTTTAGCATTTCTATTTTTAGGCCATGGATCAGAAAAGTTTAAATATATAAGAGATACTTCTTTTTTAAAAACTTTATCTATATCATTAGCATCCATTCTAATTAATTTTAAATTTGGAATATCTAATTTATCTAGTTTTTTAACAGCATGCATAAGTACACTATCATACATTTCTATTCCAATAAAATTAATCTCAGGATGTAGTTTAGCCATTCCTATAATAAAGTCTCCTTTACCCATACCAATTTCAATATGAATAGGATTCTTATTACCAAAAAGTTTACTCCAAGAAGATATTTGATCTTCTGGATTTAATACTACATACTTTGAATTATTAATAATATCTTTAGCATTTTTATTATTTCTTAATCTCATTCTTTTCCCCTGATTTTTTAAATATTTTTTTAATTTTACCCAATAATTCTTTAGCAATTACTGTTTTAAATAATGGTTTATATGTAAATATAAAGTATACTATCATACCTACTACTGCATATATAGCTATTATTATAATTGCATTACTTCTAGATGTTGGAACTATATCTATAAACATTCTTAGGATAAATAAACTTGCAAGCATAGCACCAGATCCAAATAATATCCAGAATAATCCTTTAAATGTATCCTTCATACTTATTTTCATTTTCTTAATCATATAAATAATTGAAATAATATATGTTGATGAAAGTGATATAAGAGTACCAGATATAGTACCTACATATGGAGGTAATCCTAGTTTATATGCTCCAACCATAAGTGGATATTGTAATCCTGCTTTTAATATAAGTTCTACTATTAAAGCTATAAATACTATTTTATATTTATTAACAGATTGCATTATTATAAGTGTGATAGTATATAAAGAAGATGCTATAGCAGCAAATATAAATATACTAAACACTGAAGCAGCAAGTCCATGATTTTGGTAGAATACTTCCCAAACTGGTTTTGCTAAAAATGATAATCCAATAGTCATTGGAACACCAAAATATAATAATATTGTATATGCTTCATTAACTCTTTTTCTAACTGAATCCATATCATTTTTAACATAACTAGATGTTATATGTGGAAGTAAACTAGTAACTAATCCTGTAGCTATTGCAATAATAATTTGGTTTAATTTAACACCCCAAGTAGTTAATACTCCCATAACAGTTTCAGCTTTGGTGATTGTATAACCTGTATAATTAACGAGTATCTTAACTACTGTAAACATATTTATTAATGCACATGCATTACCTACTGCATCTATTAATATAAATGGAACAGCATATTTAATAATCTTTAACCATATTTCTTTTGTAGAAATATTTTTTTCTTCGTCTTTTGGTTTTTGATTAACTAAGAATATATCTTTATTAGTTTTAATCTTAATTAATAAATAAAATAATGCAAATAAACCACCAATAGTAGCACCAAAACAAGCGACAGCTACAGATGTTCTAACATCATGAGATAATTTCATAGCAAAATAACTACCAAATACTACTATGGCTACTCTAAATAATTGTTCTACTACTTGGCTAAGTGATGACTCAGTCATATATTTATTACCTTGTAAGTATCCTCTTGATACTGATAATGGAGGAATAACAAGTATAGCTGTAGCAATAACTCTAATAACATATACTATATCTTCAATAGTATTTCCACCTTCAATATCTCCAATTATCATTTTTGCAATTGGTTCTGCAAATATAAATAATAAAGCAAATATAACAACAGCAAAAGCCATTATTACTCTTCTACCTTGTTTATAAACTCTTTCTCTTGTATGGTAATAACCAAGTGCATTGTATTCACTAACAAGTTTTGATATAGCAAGCGGAATACCTACAGTAGATATAGATAAGAAAGTAGCATATATAGTATATGCATAACCATATAATGCTCCTCCTTGTTCTCCTATTACTTTATAAAATGGTACTACATAAATAATACCTATAATTTTAGTTAAAATAATCGCAAAAGTTGCTATAAAGGCTCCTTGTTTAAAGGAACTTTTTTTCATTTTTCCCATAAGGACCTCCCTTTATTCTTCTTCTGTATATTTAGATTCATATAGATCTTTATCATCTAATATTTCTATATCAGTAGTATCTATTTCAGGTAATTTAGATAAATCTGGTAAATTAAAATAATCTAAGAAATAATCAGTTGTTTTATATAAATTTGGTCTACCAGGTAAATCTGATTTACCAGCATTCATAATTAATCCCTTAGCAATTAAATTTCTAACCATTTGAGAAGAATTAACTCCTCTTATTTCATCTATTGATACTCTTGTAATTGGTTCATTATAAGCAATAATAGCAAGTGTTTCTAGGGCAGCTTCTGATAAATTATTACTTACTTCTAAAGATATCTTCTTTAAATATTTAAGATTATCTTCTTTAGTAACTAATTTATAAGAATTACCAAGAACTTTAATATCTAGTCCTCTATCTTTTTTACTATATTCACTTTTTAAATCATTAATTAGTTTTAATGTATCTTCTTCATTAAGTTCTAGTATACCTTCTATTTCTTCTAGTTTTAATCCTTCTTCTCCTACAGCAAATAGTATACTTTCTAAAGCACTAATCAAGTTCTTCACCTTCTTTATAATTAACAGTTATATTATTAAAATTATTTTCTTGAGTAATAGTTATTTCTCCTTCTTTAGCCATTTCTAAAATAGATAAGAATGTAACTACTACATACTCTTTAGTTCTTATTTCAAATAAATCAAAGAAAGATATTTTCTTTTTCTTCTTTAATAAAGATCTTATTTCATTAGTTCTATCAGTAACTAATATTTCTTTTCTAGCAATCTTAGTTTCAAGAGGTTTTTCATCTTCTTTTCTTTGAAGAAATTTATTTAAAGCATCTACTAAATTCTCTAAAGTAATATCTCCATCATTTTTAATTGGATCACTATATTCATATAGATTCATAGGATCTTTAGTAAATATATCTTTTCTATCTCTTTCTAAAGATTTAAATTCATCTATCATATCTTTATATCTTTGATATTCTACTAATCTATTAACTAGATTTTCTCTAGGATCTTCTTCCTCTTCTTCTTCATTATTTCTTGGAAGAAGCATCTTTGATTTAATTAATGTAAGTTCAGAAGCCATAACTAAATATTCAGATGCAACATCTAAATTTAATTCTTGCATTTTATTAATAAAATCTACATATTGCTTTGTTATTTCTTCAATTTTTATATCATAAATATCCATCTTAGATGTTTTAATTAAATGAAGTAAAAGATCTAATGGTCCCTCAAAGTCATTTATAATAAAATTTGCTTCCATTTTTTCACCCACATATCATAATAATTATATCATTTTTTTATATATAATAAAAGCATTTATGGTATAATTTTCTTAGAGGTTTTATATGAAAAGATTTAATATGATTGATGAAGAATTTATATGTGAACATTGCTCTAAAGAAGTTCCTAAATTAGAATATTCTGCTAGAGATCATTGTCCATATTGTTTATATTCTAAACATGTAGATATTAATCCTGGGGATAGATCTAATACATGCATGGGATTACTTAAACCTGTTGGAATAGAGAAATTTAAAGATACATATAAAATTATTTATAAATGTGAAAAATGTCATGAATATCATAAGAATATAATGGCTAATGATGATAATTATGACTTGATAATAGAACTGTCAAAAAACTAGTATACAAACTAGTTTTTATTTTTTATATGATATAATTTATATAGAGGTAAGCATATGAAAAAGAAAAGGAAACCTAATTATAAACTTAGAAGAACTATTGCTAAGATAATAATTGCTCTTTTAATTATAGTTCCTTTAGTAATAATATTTAAAACTAAGATTATTAATGCTCCTTTATATATAAAATATCATAAGAATACTGAAGTATTAAATGCTCTATTTGATTCTAAATTTACAAGAGAAGAAGTTAAAGAATTTATGCCTAAATTAAAAGAAAAAGGCATTAATAGTTATACTGATGACTATATAATTAGTTTAAGTAATAAAGGTTATAAACCTAGTACTATTGAATATATTCTACTTAATTTTAAAATGGGAGATACTAAATATTTAATTAATACAAAGTATGATGAAGATGTAGAAAAAATGATAGTAAATAAATTATTTGATTATAGTAAATATGATAGATATATTAATGCTAGAAGCGATGATGAAGATATTGATAGAACTATTCTTAGAGTTACTTTAGATATTGATAAAGATAATTATACAGATACTGTTGAAATAGAAGATCCTAATTCATTAACTACATTCATTAATAAACATAGATATGTTAATGAAGACTATGTTCCAGATGATTTAGTAGATATGAGTGATGATTATGCTAACAACTATTATGGACAATTACAATTAAGAAGTGAAGCATATGAACAATTTAAAAAGATGGTTGATGATGCTAACAAAGAAGATTTAGAAATATATGCTGATACAACATATAGATCATTTAAATCACAAAAATCAATTTATAATAATTATGTATATGAAAATGGATATGATAAAGCAAGTTTATATGCTGCAAGAGCAGGATTCTCTGAACATGAACTTGGAACTGCTATAGATATATCTAATGGATACTTAATTGAAAAAGGAGATCCTGAATATAATTGGCTTATGCAATATGCTTATAAATATGGATTTATATTTAGATATACTGAGGATAATATTGATTTAACTGGATATGCTGCTGAACCATGGCATATTAGATATGTAGGTGTTGAAGTAGCTACTAAAATGCATAAAGAAAACCTTACATTTGAAGAATATTGGATAAAATATGAATATAAAAAAGAAGCTAAATAGCTTCTTTTTATTGTGCTCTTCTTCCAGTAATAAATGTACATTTATTTGTTGTTGTAGAGAATGTACCATATAAGTAATTATTACTAGCACTATACCATAAATATTTTTTACTATAAGCACTCTTTTCAACTAAAGTACCTTCTACATTACCAACCATTTCATTAAACTTAGAAACAGTCATTTCACCTTTTTTAATAGCATTTTGAATATCTTCATAGTTAGTTAAATCAACTTTATTATTTGCAATCTTTTCTTTGTCAAATTCTATTGTTATATTTGATTTACCACCTTCATTAAATTGAACTTTAATTGATGAATCTTTAGTTACTTCCCAAACATAAATAGTATAACTATCTTTGCTTTCTTTCTTTTTACCATCAAATCCCATTTTTTCATTAACTGTTTCAAGTGAATCAGTTACTTCAATATTCTTAATGCATTCAAATACTGTACAATTTCCTTTAATCTTTTCTTCTTCTGGTTTAACATTCTTTTTACCACATCCTGCTAATACTACAACCATAGTAAGAACTAATAAACCTGCTAAAATCTTTTTCATTATTATTCCTCCTAATATGATTATAACACATTCAAATAAAAATATTTTTTAAAACTTCAAATTTAACATTTTATAAATATATATTTTTCAAAAAGTATTCTTTTATCTAACAAAAATCATTTTTTTAAAGGAAAAATACTATTACTACTCTATTTTCATCATTTGATTATATATATCTAATACATAAAATATATGCATGAAAGGAGAAAAAAGATGTTAAATCAAATTGTTATTATTGGAAGACTAGTTAGAAATCCAGAAATTAAAGAATCAGAAGGAGGTCATAAATATACTAATATTACTTTAGCAGTTCCAAGAAACTATAAAAATAGTAATGGTGAATATGAATCTGATTTCATAGATTGCAAATTATGGAACGGTATAGCAGAAAATGCTTCTGAATACTGTCATAAAGGAGATCTACTTGGTGTTAAAGGAAGAGTTGAAACTAGAGTCTATGAAAAGGAAGAAGAAAAGAAATATATTACTGAAGTAATAGCAGAAAAGATAACTTTCTTATCAAGTAAAAAAGAAAAAGCAGATGAATAATCTGCTTTTTTAATGATATTGACCCCCAATATAAAATAATATATAATATTCTACTAAAGGAGGAGTTTATGATATTTGTAGTAGGTGTAATAATATTTGTATTATTTATTTTACTAATCTCAATTAAACAAATTTCAGAATATGAAAGAGGAATCAAATTTAGATTTGGTAAATTCAAGAAAATCTTAACACCTGGTTGGAAAATAGTTCTACCTATTTTTGAATCATATAAAAAAGTAGATATTAGAACTAAAGCTGTTGACGTTCCAGAACAAGATGCTATAACTAAAGATAACGTATCTATTAGAATTAATGCAGTTATATACTATAAAGTATTTGATGCATCTAAATGTATCTTAGCAGTTGAAAGATATCAATATGCTGTTGGACAATTAGCTCAAACAACTATGCGTAATGCAGTTGGTGCTGTTTCACTTGATGAACTATTATCTGAAAGAGATAAGATTTCTACAGAAATTTGTAATGTAATTGATGAAGCAACTGATCCATGGGGAATTAAAGTTGAAAATGTTGAATTAAAAGACATTAAACTTCCTGATGAGATGCAAAGAGTTATTGCTAAGGTTGCTGAAGCCGAAAGAGAAAAAGAAGCTGTTATTACTAAATCTCGTGGTGAAAAAGAAGCTGCTGATAATTTAGCTAAAGCTGCTGAAGTTCTAAGTGCTGCACCTGGTGCACTTCACTTAAGAACTCTATCAACTCTTAATGATTTATCTTCAGATCAATCTAATACAATTATATTTGCAGTTCCTATTGAAGTTCTAAGAGCTTTCGATGGAACTAATGTTGTTGAAACAGTAAAAAAGATAAAAGAAGCAAATAAAAAATAGGCACTAGCCTATTTTTTTATTTTAATAATTTTCAGATTTTACTTCAAAGAAGCTTTGTGGATGATTACATACTGGACATACATCAGGTGCTTTCTTACCTACTACTATATGACCACAGTTTCTACAAATCCAAATCTTATCTTCATCTTTAGAGAATACTACTTCATCATCTATATTCTTAAGTAGTTTTCTATATCTTTCTTCATGATGTTTTTCTATTTCTCCTACTTGTCTAAATTTAATAGCAAGTTCAGTAAATCCTTCTTCTTCTGCTTCTTTGGCAAATGTTTCATACATATCTGTCCACTCATAGTTTTCACCATCAGCAGCTGCTTTTAAGTTATCCACAGTAGATGGTACTTCACCATTATTTAGGTATTTAAACCATAGTTTAGCATGTTCTTTTTCATTACCTGCTGTTTCTTCAAATATAGCAGCTATTTGTTCATAACCATCTTTTTTTGCTTTAGATGCAAAATAAGTATATTTGTTTCTAGCTTGACTCTCTCCTGCAAAAGCAGTCTTTAAATTTTCTTCAGTTTTAGTTCCTTTTAATTTTGAATAATCCATAATTTTTCCTCCTTAATTATTATCTATCCATTTTTGAACAGTTTCATGATCATCATAATGAATTTTTTCTTTACCTAATATTTGATAGTCTTCATGACCTTTACCAAGTATAAGTAATATATCATTATCTTCCATCATATCTATACCTTTAAATATAGCTTCTACTCTATCAAATATTATTTCAAAATTATCATATTTTAAATCCTTAGTTATATCATTCATAATATTCTTTGGATCTTCTGTTCTAGGGTTATCATTAGTAAATATAACATGATCACTTAATTTACATGCTATATCACCCATTATAGGTCTCTTTAGAGGATCTCTATCTCCACCACATCCTATAACAGTAATAACTCTATTTTCTTTTATTTCATTAAATGAATTAATTACTTTTTCTACAGCATCTGGAGTATGAGCATAATCTATAACTGCTACTCCCTTACCTGCTTTTATTAATTCACATCTACCTTTTGGAGGTTTAATATCTTTTGTAATATTAATTATATCTTCGTCTTTAATACCTAAACTACTAAGTATTAAGAAACAAGTTAAATAGTTATATACATTAAATCTAGATGTTAAATTGGTATTAACCTCTAATAACTTATTATCTTTTTCAAATTTAATATTAGTCCCTAATGCTGTAAATTTTGCATCTTTAATTACTACATTAGAATCTTCTTTATAACCAAAAGTAATTGTATTACCTTTAATAAAATTAGATGCATAACTATCATCATTATTAACAATCATAGTTCCATTATCTTTTAGATAATTAAATATCTTTAATTTAGCATTTAAATAATTATCCATTGTTTTATGAAAGTCTAAATGATCTTGAGTAAAATTAGTAAATGCACATGTATCAAAATGAAGACCTGCTATTCTTTCTTCTTCTAATGAATGAGAACTTACTTCCATAACAACATATTTACATCCATGTTCTTTAGCTTCCATTATTAATTTATATAATGTTAATTGTTCTGGTGTTGTATTAGGTAATTCTCTTTTTACATCATCATAGTAAAAACCAATAGTACCTATATAAGCAGTTTTATATCCTAATTCATTTAAAAATTGATAAGTTAAATAACAAGTAGTTGTTTTACCATTAGTACCTGTAACTCCTATTAATTTCATATCATCAAATTCTTTAGAATAGTTTTCTACTAATTGTTCTTTTAAATATTCTTTAGAACTATCCACTTTAATATATGGTACTGAGCATTCAATATCTTCTTCTCCTACTACTTTAGTAGCACCATTTTCAATAGCACTATTTATATAATCATGTCCATCAACAGTATGACCTTTAATAGCCACAAATGTTTGACCTGTTTTAACATTTTTTGAATTTGTTTCAAATTCTATCATATTCTACCCTCCTTAATATAATTATAACATAAAAAACTAGTCATTAAACAATGACTAGTCTTTAATTAACACATCTATTCTTTATTACAACTATATTATAACATATATATTTAAAAAATTAAAGACTTGTATTATAATTTAATAAAAGATAAAATGCTACTAGGAGGGGTGATATATATGAAGGAATTCTTTAGAAATTTAAAATTTGTATGGAAATACGCTAAAGGTGAAAGAATTAAAATATTCTTATTCTTTATACTTAGTATAGTAGGAATTGGAGCAAGTATTATTGGTCCATTTATATCTGCTAAATTAATAATTAATTTAACTGATAATCAATTAGTTCAGTTTATAACTGTGGGCGGTATTTGTGTAATTATTTATCTTATTTCAGATTCATTTGAATATGTTAGAACACGTTTATATCAAAAAATAATTAAAAAGATACATTTAAATATACAATCAAATCTAGGTGCTGAAATATTAAAACTTAATAATAAAACTCTAGAAGAAAATGGATCAGGAATATTTATCCAAAGATTAGTTGGAGACACAAGACAAATTTCAACTATATTTACTGATTCAATTAAATATTTAAATGATATTATTTCTAATGTTGGTATCCTAGTTACATTCTTTGTCTTAAGTAAAATTATATTCTTATTTGTAATATTTTCATTTTCTATTAGATTAGTATTAGAAATAATAAGAATAAATAGATATAATAAGAACGAAAAAGAATATAGAAAAACAAATGATAGTATTACAGGTTTCACCGGAGAAATAGTTCGTGGTGCTGAAGATATAAAAATGCTTAATGGTGAAAAAAGTTTTCTTAAAGAACTAAAAGATAGATTTGAAAAACTAAATGATGAAAAGTTAAAAATGGAAAAACAAAATATGAACTTTTTAGCAATAAGATGGATTTGGGCAGAAGTAAGTTGGTTTATTCTTTTATGTTTAATAGCATGGTCTGTAGCATATAATGGAATGGCTATAGCAATCGGTGTTGTAATATATAACTTTGGTAATAGATATAATAGATTAGTAGAAGCTATTACAGGTTTCCATGAATTAATTAAAAGATTTAATCTATCTGCTACTAGAATATTTGAAATATATACAGATGATAAATATGAAAAAGAATCCTTTGGAGACGTTCATTTAGATAAAGTAAAAGGTAATTTTGAATTTAAAAATGTATCATTTAAATATGATAAAAACAATGTATTAAATAATCTAAGTTTTAAAGTTAATGCAAATGAAACAGTTGCATTTGTAGGTAAAAGTGGTGCTGGTAAAACTACTATATTTAGTTTACTATGTAAAATGTATGATAATTATAAAGGTAATATAACAATAGATGGAGTTAATATAAAAGAACTAGATAAAGACACTATAAGAAGTAATATTACTATAGTAAGTCAAAACCCATATATCTTTAATATGAGTATTAAAGATAACTTAAAATTAGTAAAAGGCAATTTAACTACTAAAGAAATGAAAGAAGCATGTAAGATGGCTTGCCTAGATGATTTTATAGAATCTTTACCTAAAAAGTATAATACTATAGTTGGTGAAGGAGGAATAACATTATCTGGTGGACAAAGACAAAGACTAGCAATAGCTAGAGCATTTGTTCAAAAAACAGAAATAATATTATTAGATGAAGCAACATCAGCATTAGATAATGAAACACAAGCTAAAATACAAGAAGCAATTGATAATTTACAAAAGAAACATACAATACTAATAATAGCTCATAGATTATCTACTATTAAAAATGCAGATAGAATTCTAGTTTTAAATGATGGTAAAATAGTAGCAGAAGGTAAACATAAAGATCTATTAAAGAATTGTAAATATTATAAAGAATTATATGATACAGAAATAACAAAAAGTAGCTAATTGCTACTTTTTTATTTTCAATAATAATTCATCAACTTGTTTTAATAATTCTTCTAATGTACCATTATTATATATAGTATATTGTGATTCATATCCATGTTCATTTAATGATGTTGAATTAATTCTACCTAATATTAAACTATCAGTATTCCACTTTTGAATATGATTAGTATCTAATAGTCTTTTCTTTAATCTATCTAATTTAATATCCACATTTGCATTTACACTAATAGTTATATTGCATTTATTATATATATCCATCATAGGTAAAAGGCAAAAGTCCACTATTAAATAATCATATTTTTTAGAATAGTCATTAATAATAGTGTTTATTTCTAAATCTATATTTTCTTTGCAAATATTCATCCACTTTTTAATGGACTCAAAACTATCAAATAAATAATGTGTTTTAAACTCTTCTAAACCCAATTTCTTTTTTATTTCTTCTGTATATATTTCATTAGTGTTCTTTTTCATAATATTATCTACACATACAATAACTGAATTATCTAGTTTAGAATTTAAATAATTTGAGACAGTGGATTTACCAGAGCCTGACCCCCCGTTATACCTATTAACATGGCTTCACCTCATGCTTATAAAATACATGATAACTATAAGTATGTCAATATTTGACAGAAATAAGGTCATAATTTATAATATATACCACAAAAAGAGGGGGTGATATTATGGAAATAATATATCATACTGCAGATATTACTAAAGATGCAGAAAATCTTAATACTGTATTAAATAGCGGTGTCAAAACTGTAGAAATTGACTTTGTTATGACTGAAGATGGTGTGCCTGTTTGGACTCATGAATTGTTTCCAACTATAATATCACACTCTACTGATGCATATAAAAAAGGTCAACTAACATTATTTGATGTATTAGATATAAATAATCATCGTTGTAAACTTATGTTAGATTTAAAATATATTCCTAGACATGTTTTATATTCTTCTAAATTCTTTGAATTAATAGAAAAATTAAATGCATATGATGAATTTCAAATTCAAAGTTTAGATTTAACATTTCTTACTAGATTAAAAGAAGCTAAGTTTTCTAATATAGAAATAGGTTTAATTATAAATGTATTAACAAAATGGTATATTACAACATTTAAAAAATTACCTAATTTTGATTTTATGTCAATTTCTTCAGAACTATGGGAAAAAGATAATGGTTCTTATATAGAAAAATGTAATGCTATAGATCCTAATGCTAAAAAATATGCATGGACATGGGCAACAAGAGTCGAAAATGAATATAAAATAGATACATTTATTAATAAAGGAGCAGATGGTATTATTACAGGTACTCCTGATTATGTAAAAAAACTAGCTAATAGAGATATATATTCAAGAAAAATCAGTTTAAACTAAACTGATTTTTATATTAAAAAAAGAACTAATTACTTAGTTCTTTTATTATACTAAAATCCATAGGGTTACCATGATTCCATCGCCATAACATGTATACATTATTAAACTAGACTCCATATCATAAAATGAATTACCATTAGTATCTATTAAATCTGGTCCTGTATTATAACCCTTCTCTTTTTTTATTAACTTATATGTAATTGTTCTTCCATCCTCTAATTTAATATATGCAGTATTTCCTTCAGATAAACTAGTTAAAACTCTAAATCCTTGATTATCATGATCTGCTATAACTAATCTACCTTTATTTGCATAAAATGCCGCACTATCATAATTATCTACTAATTGTTGAAGTGAAGAACTAGATGATGTATAAACATTATAATCATATAAAGCAACATCATACCATGAAACATATAATCTACCATAAGTACCATAGTTTATACTATGAGTTTCATAAACAGTATTAGTTTCTTTTACATATTGAGTATTTACAGATGTTTTAATAGTAGAATTTACTACTTCTTTTGGTTCCTCTTTCTTTTTTTCAAGTCTAGTTGCTGTTTCATATTTATCTAATACTCTATCATCTATTTCTTTAGCATTTATATTAAAAGTACTAAAATTATTAAATAAAATAATGAATGTACATAATAGTACAATAACAAATTTTTTCATAAACCCAAACCCCTTGAATTGCGGTTTATTAAAACATAATAGGTTATATTTGTCAAATTTTTTGCATAAAAAAACTAGTCATAAGACTAGTTAAGTTTTTACATGGAGCAAGTGAGGAGAATCGAACTCCCGTCTCAGCCTTGGCAAGGCCACGTACTAACCGTTGTACTACACCTGCAAATAACATGGAGCGATTGGTTAAGTTATTTACAACTTTCCCATCACATTTAGGAATCAATACATATTTGTATCAATTTCTATATACATCTTACCACAAATTTATAATAATTCAAATAGAAATGATAAAATTTCTTATTTTAATGATATAATTATATATAGGTTGGTGATTCGATGAATTATATTGATATTTTAGATAATAGTAAAGTTATTGAAAATTATAATAAGATAGATGAAATTAATCCATATCCGTTTAATCATGGACTTAAACATGTTAAAAATGTATGTAAAATAATGAATAAATTGTGTGATTCACTTAATATTGGTGGCGAAAAGAAAGAGGCATTATTAATTGCTTCAGCTCTTCACGATATTGGTCAAGTAGATGGAAGAGAACATCACGGAAGAAAAGCTAAAGATTTTTTAATTAATAATTTTGAAAACGAATTGAAAAGTCAAGAATATTACAACGATATTTTAACTGCTATTGAAAAACATGATAATAACTGTGTTGTTGATAATTCTTTGTTTACCATACTAGTTCAATTTTGTGATAAAATGGATTTTTCCAAAGAAAGATTAGAAGATAATTATAGAGAAAAATTTAGATATTATTGTTGGGAAGATGTAGTTAAGGTTGATTTTATATTTGAAAATGATAATTTTGGAATAAATATAATAACAAATAATATTGATAATTTTGATGAGTTGTTCTCAAAAGAAAACTTTTCTAGAAAAATTGTAAATGCAGTTGAAGTATTGGCAGAAAAACTCGGGAAGAAATCATTATTATTAAACAATGGAAAGCCTATGAAAATAACTATTAGTAATTATATTATACTTCATGGTAGTTTTGGTTCAAAGGATGGAAATTGGTTTCCTTGGTTAAAAGAACAACTTGAAGATAAAAATTATAAAGTTGATGTTCCACAAATGCCAGTTGGGGTTGGAAATCAAAACTATGATAATTGGAGTAAAGAGTTAGACAAATTATTAATTAATGAAAATACAATTATAATAGCTCATAGTATAGCACCAGTATTTGTATGCAAATATTTAATAAATAATAAAATAAAGGTAAAAAAACTTATATTTGTATGTGGTTTCAATAATTATTTAGGAATAGATCCTGACTTTGATGCTGTTAATGAACCAATGTTTTTAAATAATTTGGAAGATATAAAGAATTATTGTGATGATATAGTTTGTTTCTATTCAGATAATGATCCATATGTTAAATTTGAAGTCGAGAAATCATTTGCTGATAGTATTTCAAATGAACAACACATTATAGCAAGTGGAGGGCATATAAATGCCGAAAGTGGTTATACAGAATTTAAAGAAATACTAGAATATTTGTAAATATGAGGAGTGATAAATATGTTATTAATTAATTGTTCCAATAGAGAAAAGAATTGTTTTAATATTTTAAAAAATATAATGAACGATAATGATACACTTATATCTTTATCAAATAAGGATTTGAAGTTTTGTTTAGGATGTGAGTGTTGCCAAAAAGATTTAGAAAGACATTGTGTTTTAAACGATTATATTACAAATAATGTTTATGATGAAGTTCTTAAAGCTGATACTATTATTTTAGCTAGTCCAATGTATATGAGTAATATAAATGGAATACTTAAAAATTTGTTAGATAGATTTAACACTTTTTATAATCACCAATTACTAAAAGGTAAAAAAATATATTTGCTTATGTGTGGTTATGCAACAAAAGAAGAAAATTCTGAAGAAATACAAGCTATCATTGATTATTTTAATAGTATTAAAGAATACTTATATTTTGAGTTTGAATTTTTAGATTATTTCGTTGATTCAGATAGTCAAGAAGTAAAAGAAGAAAATAGTAAAAAAATTGAGACAATTAAACAAAGATTTAGTAATTAATTGGAGGTTGCAATGAAAATATTAATCTTAAGTTTTAGTAATAACATTGTGAATGAAGATAGTTTTATACCAAATAAAATGGGACTTACATTTGCATGTGTTGAAGAATGTGAAAAAAATTTAAAAGAAAAAGGTCATGATGTAGAACATATTTGCATGAATAAAAAACACATAAATAGATGTCTAGCATGCGGAGCTAGAGGTTGGGGAATTTGTGGAAATAAAAATATCTGTATTCAAAAGGATGATTTTAATGACATTTATAATCATATGAGTGAGTTTGATATGTATGTATTTATTACACCAGTTTATTTTCACGAAATGAGTGAATCAGCAAAAGCGTTTTTTGATAGATTAAAAAGATGTGATGCATTCAATGATAATTCTAAAATAAAAGGTAAAAAGACTATATGTATCGCTTGTGCAGGCGGAAGTGGCAAAGGAACAGATGAAACTTTAAATTCATTTGATACATTAAATCATTTCTTAGGTACAAAAATGATAGGAAGAATACCTGTAACAAAGTTTAATTTTGAAGAACAAAAATTAGAAATAAAAAAAGCAATTAATCAACAATAATTATTAAAGACGATAGCTTATAGTTCAAAGCCATCGTCTTTTTCTTTATCTTTTTTATCGTTATAAAATTCTTCTGCATATTCATCCATTTCATCATTAATATGCTTGGTTGCTTTTTCAATTTCTTTTTTATTAAATAGATTAAATCCTTTAAATCTACTTTCTTCTTTTCTTTTAACTTCAGGATCGTATTGTTGTTTAAAATATTTTAAATCTAAACTACTATGATTAAATAATCTTTCAACAATGTTTTGAATAAATTCAGGAAGTTTTTTTAATATTTTATTTAAATGATAAATAAGATAATCAGTTTTTTCTTTCAAACTTTTATATTGATTTTCATATTGGTAGTTTAATCTTTTTAAAGCTTCATTTTCTTCTTTTAATTTTTCATTCTCATCCCAAAGTTGATTTTTAGATTTAATAATAATTTTATTATTAATTTTTTTCTTTTTATCAATTTCATCACTTATATCGCTTTTATCTTTATTAAGTTTGGTTATTTGTTTATTAATAGATTCTTTATTATCTTCTAAATTAGATACTTCATTTTCAAGATTAGAGATTTCTTGTTTAAGACCCTTAACTTTTTCATTATAGACTTTTCTTTCGAATGGAGTAATATCTCGATTTTTTCCTTTTTGTTTTTCTTTAAGTTTTGAATCCATACCATAAGCAATATTAAATTCATTAATACATCTTTCTCTCATTTTATCTTGAATAACAACTAGTGATTCTTTTGTGAAGATAGATGTTTTACCAACTTGTCTTGATAAACCAGTTTTGCAATTTTCTTTAACTGGAACTCCAACTATATGCATATGAGGAGAGTGTTCATCAAAATGTATAGTAGCATTTGCTATATAAAAGTCTGGAACTATTTCTTTTAAATCTTCTAATTGTTGTTCAAATACTTGCGTCATCTGATATTTATATTCTAAATTTTTATCATCCCAATAAACCATATCTCCAAGTTCAATAACTATCTCACAAGCCAGATCATGTTTTGTATCATCACTTATCTTATTAAAGTAATTATCTATTTTTCTATCATCTCTAGTTTGTTTATTATTATATTCTAATCTTGCTTCATCAAATAAATCTAAATATAATTCTTTAACATCTTTTGTAATATCATTTGAACCCCTAATAGTTTTAATTAGTTCTTGTTTGTTATCGTATAATCTTAAATTATGATGATTAACTTTTCCAAGTTGTCTTACATTTTGAATAGCATTATTACTTTTATTAGTTGTTCCTGATAGAGTATTTTTTGCTTCTCGTCTTGCTTTAATAGTTTTATTACTATCATTACCTAAATGAAACGAATAAGATAATTCCATACTTTTACACCTCCTTAAATTATGAATATTGAAATGGCACGAAAGTGGCTTTGTCATTATTCATAACTTCCTATATATCTTGTCAGAGACAAGATATGGAAGCTAAGGTTTACCACCTTAGAAACCGTTTATACTTTATTTCGTAATAACTATAAATAGTTAAAACTACATAAAGTATTGATAAAATAGAAAGCACTGCTTTTTATTTTATCTATGTAAATTATTCAAATAACAATAATTATTTTCATAATTTATTTAAACAAACTTTTCCCACTTTCATTGAACGGAGTTCAACAAAACGTGTTCGTTTGTTATTACTTTTTTAGAAAAAGTAAACAAAAACTTTTATTCCTTATTCATTATCTTTTCTCTAAATTCTTTTATTCCTTTTTCAATTTCTAATTTTCTTTTTTTAATATTTTCATCTAATTCATAAATTCTACAATTAGTTCTTTCTGGAATAATAGTATATACATCTTCTTTATTTTCTAATAAACATTTTTCATTATTACCAATATAGATAACTCCTAATTGTAATTTATCTATTTTACCCATTTTTCTATAATCTTCTAATGGGAATATTCTTACAATATTTCTATTTTGATAATCGTTAAAGAACATTACTTTATTATCATAATAGTAGGTTGCTTCAAAATAACCTACATTATAAACTTGTCTTAAAGTAAATACTATTTCACTAACTTTCTCAATTGGTAGATACTCACTAAATCTTAATTTCATACCAATATTACCTAGTATTGCATAATCTCTTTTAGCAAGAAAACCAGCATCATATAAATCATTACATGGCTTACACATGCTTTCTCTAAAATAAACTTCACCTAGTCTTATTTTATTATTACCATATAATTCTAATTCAACATTATCTACATATTTCATAATAAGATTACATTTTTCTTCTCTTGTATAATCTTTCCAAGTATAAGTGTTTTCTTCATAATCTTCTGGATCTACAATTTGATTTATATAATCTATATCTCTTTTTATTAAAATATCTTCTGGTGTAAGTTTTAAACTATCACTTATTTCACAATCAATAATTTTCTTTTCAATATCTTTCATTGCTTTATCTACAATTTCTTTTTCAGTATCATATTCTTCAATAGTAAATGAACCATTGATATATGCTTTTTTAATTCTTTCAGCTTTAAGTTTTTGTTCATTTAATTCTTTTATTAATTTATCTTTTGGATTATTTAATTTAGTTTTAATCATAGGAAGTAGTGTTTGATTAACTACTGAATCATATTCTTGTATATCTTCAATAAAGTTATTAAATTCTTTTTCTATATCTGCTTCTTTAATATTTATCTTACAATCATGACAATAATAGTAATAATAAACATTTCCATTCTTTTTAGTAGTTGCTTTACCTGCAAGTATTCTATTACATTTAGGACACTTTAATTTTTGTAAGAATAAATAATCTTCTTTTCTTTTATAATTTCGAGAGTTCTTTTTCTTTTGAACTTGGCATTCTTCCCATAATTCTTTACTAACTATTGGCTCAACAACATCTTCATAATAAGTTGGTACTTTATTTCTTTTACCATGAACAAAGTCGCCTTTATAGATTTCATTTTCTATAATCTTTAAGATAGTTCCATCACACCAATTTGTTTTACCAAATACTTTTTCTTTATTGTATAAATTACTGATAGTTTGATATGAATTACCTTGATGATATAAATTAAATATTCTAACTACTTGATCCTTAGTTGCTTCATCTGGAACAAGTTTTTTATTTTCATGTTTATAGCCAAACGGTGCTTTATGTGGAATATGTCCTTCTTTAATTGCTCCAGCCATACCGAATTTAGTTCTTTCACTTGTTCTTTCAATTTCATTTTGAGAAACTGATGTAAGTATTCTTGAAACCATTTTTCCATTTGCATTAGTTGTATTAATATCATCATTAGCACAATCTAAATAAGCATCGTTTTCTTCAAGAAATCTTATAATCTTTTCCCAATCAAATACTGAACGAGTAAGTCTATCTAATTTTAATACAACAATAGTATTACATTTCTTTTCTCTAATATCTTGTAATAGTTCTTCAAATCCAGGTCTAGAATTGCCTGTTTTAGCCGATATACCGGCATCTTTATATACTTTATATATTTCATAACCTTTGTACTCACACATAGCTCTAAGGCGTTTTTCTTGCTCTGGTAAACTAAATCCCTCACGAGCTTGATCTTCAGTACTAACTCTTATATAAAGACCTGCAACTTTCTTTTCTTCATTCATTAATCAATCACTCCTTTTTACTAAAAAAGAGGAGACAATAGTATTTAATAAAGTCTAAATACTACTGACTCCTCAATTAATTCAATATTATAATTTTTCGATATATTATGTTTTATCTTCATAGATGTACCTCCATTTCTAGAGCATACCTCTTTCATTGGTTATATATAATATCATTTTTTAAAGATTTGTCAATTCCCTGATTAGGGAATAGTAGTATTAGTGAAGTTGATATTATACTAATTATTTAAGTTTCTTTATATAATCTTTTAAATCTTTTATCTCAATAGAGTTTGATAAATTACCGATATATAATGTTTTAGAATAATTAAATGCTAGAAAAGTTATTCCTTTAATAATAACTCTATGTGGTTCAATATAAGATAGATTGCTATGTTCTATATTTCTTATGTTTCCATTAATTATCTTTGGTTTAGTATTACAAAAATCACATATAAACTCAATTTTTCTTTTTAATTCATCTTCAAACTCTAATGGTTTAGTAATAATATTAATCATAAAATCTGTCCTTTCTCAAACAAAAAAATATCAACTTCATTTAGAAATTGATATTTTCTATGTTAAGTTCAAACATAAAAGTTCGAACAGATTTCCCAATGGAGGACCTAGTCGGATTTGAACCAACGATCAGGGAGTTGCAGTCCCGTGCCTTACCACTTGGCTATAGGTCCATCGCATGTTTAATTATACCAAAAGAATTGTTTAATTACAACAATTTTTATTCATCTTTATATGGTTTTTCATCGTCTTGATCAAAACTATATGAAAGTGTTGTTTCTTCTGCTTCTGTATAATCTTTCTTACCATACTTTTCTTTAATACGAAGTAAATACTCAGAAAGATTTGTTTCTATTTCAGGTAATGCTTTTGGATCAATATTAGATAATGCTATAAACTCTTTAACAGTATCTATATATGCTTTACCAAATATAATTCCCTTATAAATAGAAAAGTCATTAAATAAATCTGGAGTAATTGATTTTAAATTATATCCAGGAATAACTCTTTTTTGAGCAATTAATATTCTCTTATTTGTAAGAGCTACTATACATGAAGAAAATATATCAAATGGATTTGGGTTCTTTTGAGCCGCAAATAAATAGAATATTTCTTCATCTGGATTTAAATGTTTTTCCATTACTTTAGCATGTTGTGAAACTCTCCATACTATTGTTAATGGATACTTTGATAAAAAATCATTTACTTGTTTATCAATGTTATATTTTTCCATAATAGTACCTCCTATTTTACTCTATTTAAAACTTCTAAAGTTTCTATAGCTAAATATTTAGCTTTTTCATCATCTTCATTATATTCTTTTAGAAGTTCTATAGCTTCTTCTTTATCTATAAAGAATCCTCTTAAACTATCTTGTTTTTCTAATTTAGTTTGATGAAAATATTCTATATCATCAGATCTAGTAACACCTGTAAAATAATAAGTATTAACTAATCTATTTTGAATAGTTCCATCTACTATATCATAATCTCTAAGATAATTTTTAACTAATAAAAATGGTTCATCACTATCTAGAACTACATCTATATTAGTTTCTTCTTTAACTTCTCTAATAATAGTGTCTTTTGGAGTTTCACCTTGTTCCATTTTACCACCTGGTAAAAAGTAAACTCTATTGAATCTGCAAAGAACAAATTCACCACTAGTATTTCTAAGAACAATTCTAGCTTTATCTAAAACCTCTGTAATTTCATCTGGTTTTAATCTTGATTTATTAAATACTACTTCTTCCATATTGTTCCTCCTACTTTAAGTATAACATATATATTAGATTAAGTTAAATCTTTCTTTTATTTTTTCTTTACCAATTAACTTTAATAATTCATATAGGTCTGGAGTCATAGATCTAGTTGTTAAAGATACTCTAATAACAGTAGATACATCTGCTACATTACCTTTATAATTATCTGGATTTTCTTTATAATCTTTCATATTTGATGCATAACCTAGTTCATCACATAATTTTTGAATATTACTAAACCAAGTTTCTTTATCATCATTATCATTATAATATTTATCTATATAAGTATTAATTATATTTCTAATTTCATCTTTATCAGTAATTGATTGATAATCATATCCATATTCATCTTTATATTTAGTAAATAATTCATCATACATATACCAAATTTGACCTTTAACATCAGAATACTTTTCATAGTCTTTTCTTGGTTTCTTTTGTTCTCTTTCTATGTTAAAGATTGC
Organism: Bacilli bacterium; assembly: GCA_017553685.1. Lineage (GTDB taxonomy): Bacteria > Bacillota_I > Bacilli_A > RF39 > UBA660 > RUG13038. The sequence continues at coordinate 62,854 of JAFZKH010000009.1, forward strand.
TTTAGAATAATCAGGATATTTAACTAATACATCTTTTAATTCTTCATCAAATTTAGTAGCATAATCTAAAGTAGCATCATATACTTCATCTTTAGTAAGTCTACTAATATAATTTTTAGAAATATTATATAACTTTGGTAAATCAAATAACGATCCAGATGATGCAGAACATTTTTTAAATTCAAATTTAAAATCATCTATATTACCATTTGGATTTTGATCTAACCAACCTTCAAAGTTAGAATTAGCTACAGTAGCTAAATATAACATAATAGCTTCTTTAGGTACACCTGCATTAGTAAAATAATCTACTGATGCTTCTGGATCTTTTCTTTTACTTAATTTTCTAATAGTACCATTATCATTTTTAGTAAGTGGTGCTATATGAGCATACTTAACTGGTTTAAATCCTAACATTTCAAATAATTGAATATGTTTTGGAAGTGATGATAACCATTCGTCTCCTCTAATAACATGAGTAGTTCTCATTAAGTGATCATCTATAGCATGTGCAAAATGATATGTAGGTATTCCATCACTCTTAATAATAACTTCATCAATATCATTTTCAGGCATTTCTAAAGTGCCTTTGATTAAATCATTAACTTTTATTTTATTAAAAAAATTACCTGGAGATTTTATTCTAATAATATAACTTTCTCCATTATTAATTCTATTTATAACTTCTTCTTTAGAAAGATTTCTATCTTTAGCATATCTACCATATATACCAAGTCTTTCTTTAGATGCAGATTGTCTTGCTCTTATTTCTTCTAATTCTTCTTTTGATAAGAAAGATGCATAAGCTTTATCTTCTTCAATTAATTTTTTAGCAAATGCTTTATAGATATCTTCTCTTTTTGTTTGAGTATATGGTCCATAACTACCCTTTTCTTCAGTTTCAGATATAGGTCCTTCATCAAATGTAACACCAAAAGAAATTAAACTATTAATAATAGATGATACTCCATTTTCAATACTTCTTTCTTGATCTGTATCTTCTATTCTAAGAAAGTTTATACCTCCTGTTTGTTTAGCAAATCTAGAACAAAGAAATGATACTAGTAAAGCTCCAATATGTACAAATCCTGTAGGACTTGGTGCATATCTAGTAACTATTGCTCCTTCAGGTAAATTTCTTTCTGGATACATTGCCTCATATTCTTCCCAAGTATGTTTTACACCTGGTAATAGAAAATCAGCATATTCTTTATTTGTCATTTTTATTCCTCCTTAAAACGGAAAAAATACCTACGATGTAGGGACTAATAATAGCGGTACCACCCTACTTCATAGATATTTCTATGCTCTTTTTAGTTATAACGCTCTCCTAGCGAATAAACTCCAAAGTTTCTTCAAATAAATATCTTAACTTATTTTCACCAACCATAAGTTCTCTACATAAGTATTTATTTTACTCTTCTTCTTCCTCGTTTTTATACATGTATTTTAACATAGTTAATCTAATTTAACAAGAGATTTATTATATATAGAATATAAATAAATGTTAACTGTTTTATCTTTTACTGATGATATATAATCTTTATACTCTTTTAATTATTTATTATATTTTTCATCATCTATGTTACTTAATTTATAATCAATTATATCTATATGATCAGAGTACTCTATCATAAGGTCTATTACACCATTAATAATTTTATTATCCTTTTCATAAGAGAACTCTAATTCTTTATATACTGTGGATTTAGGATCATAATTATATACACTTAAGAAGTCTTTAACTCTGTTATCCTGTGAATTATTAAAGTCTTCATATTCAAATATCTTGTGGATTTTTGTTCCTTCTTCCATAATATATTGTTCTTCCTTAGATAATATTTTAATATCTTTAGATGCTTTCTCTTTAGATAATAAACTTGAATTATCATTTACTTCTTTTACATCTATTACATCATTATTCTTACTAATAGATAATACTTTAGATGTCTCTATTTCATAGTCTTTAGTTAAACTATAATCCTCTATATTAATCTCTTTAATATAATCTTTTAAACTAAATGATATTGAGGATAAAATATCTTCAAAAGACCTATAATTAAATCTTATTTCATTTTTTACAAGACCATTATCGGAAGTTTTATTTCTTTCCTCATCTTGGTTCATGTCACATAAGATAATCATTTTCTCTTTTGCTCTAGTAAGTGCTACATAGAAAAGTCTAATTCTTTCAGATATTTCTTCTTTTATATAATTATCCTTTATTAATCCTTTTACTATAGTATCCTTTATTCCATCTTTATATACAGGAATATATATACCATATGTTTCATCATAAGATATTTTTTCACTTAAATCACTTAGATTAAATTTAGAATATAATCCAGAGTAATAACATATGTTATATTCAAGTCCTTTTGATTTATGTATAGTCATTAATTTAACTGAATTACTATCTTCTTTCTTAGAGTCTATAGTAATACTTATTTTTTCATCTATAAGATTATCTAAATAAGTATTAAATGATAAAATTGTATGATCTTTTAAAGTCTTAGAAAAGTTAATAATATACTCTAAAGAAGCTAGTTTATTATCTATGTCTCCTACTCTAGGAAGTTTATTAATTATATCTAATTTATCTATTATTAATTCAATAATAGAACATATTGATAAACTACTTATTTGATTTGAGATCTCTTTTAATAGTTTAAATGAATCATCTTCAGTAAATGAATTATTACTAATTAAATCAAATATCTTTTCATCATCATATTCAAATAAAAAACTTCTTAAAATAGAAACATATCTATGTTTAAATCTATTATCATAATTATTAGCAGTTATACTAATTAATACACTAATAATATTCTTAATTAATATAAATATTTCGTCATCATTTATTTCATCATCTTTATATATATCTAATGGAACATTAAAATAATTAAATACCTTTTTATATAAATTAAAGTTAGTAGATCTATCCATTAAGATAACAAAGTCTTTATAAGTAGCATCTCTTAGTTCATTATTATCTTTATCATATATCTTATATTTATTATTAACTTTATTCATAATATCTTTAATTATTATGAATGCTTCATATTCTTCTTTCTTAAACTTTAATTCTTTTTTAAAGTCATAATTATATATTTCAAAATTATTATTTTGATCTTTTACTAAGTTTTCAGAATATAATGTATTACCAAATGATAATTGGTTTTCTAAATAATTAGTGCCTCCAATTACATTATCCATTATTAAATTAAATATAAGATTAATATTATTTAGGGTTTCTTCTCTTGATCTAAAGTTCTTATTTAAATCAATAGCTATTCCACCATCATTATTCTTATATTTATCATATTTGTTTTTAAATAATTTTGGATTAGCATTTCTAAATCTATATATAGATTGTTTTAAATCACCAACCATATATGCATTATTATTTTCTATTAAAGATATAAATTCTTCTTGAAGATTATTAGTATCTTGATATTCATCTATCATTATTTCTTTAAATGAACTCTTGATTTCATTTCTAACATCTTCATTTTCTTTAACTAATTTAATAGCTAATTTTTCTATATCATTAAATGTATATAGATCATTTTGAAATTTATGTTTATCTAGGTATTCATCTAGTTTTATTAAAATGGAAATAATACATTCAATATAATCTTTAGTATTTATTATTTCTTCTTTAGCTTCATCTAAAGAATTATATTCACATATATTTTTAATATCGTTATAACAATCATTAATATTCTCTTTAATTCTTTTAGCATCATCTTCTAATTTAATAGATATATTCTTTTCAGATGAATTTCTTCTTATATCTTTATATGTATTAGAGTTAATTAATGGACTATAGAATTCATAAATCTTATCATATACTTCTTTTTCAGTGTAATAAGATAAGTCCTCTAATAAATCTTTTAATACTTGGACTCTTCTATTTAATAGATTCATAAATGAATCTATTAAGAAGTTATAATTATCTTCATTATAATAATTAGATATATATTCATTTAGGAATTTATTCTTATCTGGAACTAAATCTAATTTAGATGATAAATCTAATATTAAAGATTTAATATTATCATCATCTTTAGAACAAAAATCATTTATTAACTTTATAAATTTAGAATCATTATTACCATATAATTCATCAAATATAGCACCAACAATATCTTTTTTAACTAAAGTTAAACTAGATGAATCTAATATGTTTACATTAGGACTAACATCAAGTAAATAATGATATTTTTTAAGCACAGTTAAAGAATAACTATCAAATGTAGTTATATATGATGAATCTATTAAATTATATTCATCCATTAAGCCTTCTTTTTTAAGGTTCTTTTTAATTCTTTCTTTCATTTCTTTAGCAGCTAAATTAGTAAATGTAAGAATTAGTAGTTCATTTATTTTAGTACCTTCTTTTATCTTACGAATAACTCTATTTGTAAGAACTGCTGTTTTACCTGAACCTGCTCCTGCAGAAACAATTATATTTTTACCTTCTTCATTAATAGCTAATAATTGTTCATTAGTCCATGTAGGCATATTAGTTCACCTCCTATTCTATATAATTATATTTTCTCCTTTTTCACAATGTTTATAGAATTCACTTACTGATATTCCATACTCTGGTTTATCATATTTATAAATACATAAATTCTTATTTATATAATTATTATTTAATTCACATTTAATAAATTTTTCTTTTATATCTTTTAAGGCATCCTCTTCAGTATCATATTCATGAATACCTTTAAACTTTTCCCATGCATGTTCAAACCAATAATATTTATTATTATCTTCATATATTAAAAATGTATGTGTAGGACATTTATCATTATCATAATGAACAATAAAATAAGTGGTATTCTTTATGTTTTGCTTATCAAGTAAATATCTTTCATACTCTACTTGATCCCAACATACTCCAAGTTTACTTTCTTCTATTTCGCTTGGTGATTGTAATCTATAATTATCAGAAAAATCATTATCTACTGAATTATGATATTTATTATTAACATCTTTATAACCATATTCTATTTCTTCTAAAAGAAGCATTATATTATTCATTAGAACCTCCCAAAAATTCTTTATAATCTTTTTTATCTAATATTTTATAATCTTTTTCTTTTCTAAAACATACATCTTTATATTTACAATATGTACATGATACATCTTTATAATCTATCTTTTTAGGATCTATTTCAAATGAAGATGATAATATATCATTAATCATATTATCTATTTTATCTTTTACTAATTCTTTAAGATTATTCATTTCTGTATCATCTAATACTTTAGCATTAGCAGATAAATCACCATCTTTTTTAGTAGACATACCATATATTATTTCACTCTTGTTAAATGAAGAATCTACTAAAGGAATCTTATCCATATTAGATGTTGTATATCCTTGTAGTTTTAAATTATTTTGTTTTATTTCATCTATAGATTTATTCTTATCATATGCTGGTATTCCATGTAATATCTTTTGAATATAGAATCCTAAAACTTCTACATTCTTGATATCTTTTAAATTATCAGATAGATATAAATAAACTGGTAATTGTAAATTAAGTCCATAATAACACTTACTTAAATCAAGTTCAGTATTACCTGTTTTATAGTCTATTATTATCATTATAGTTTTATCATTATCTTCTTTATATAATGCTTTATCTATAAATCCTTTAAATGTTATTTTTATATTTTTGTCTAGATTAACTTCTACTCTTTGTTCTTCTAAAGATTTATCAAATGACATATATTTATATTGTTTATTAATAGTATCTATAATAAACTTTAATTCACCCTTTAATTTTTTAATAAAGAATTTATCTTTATTAGTATAAATAATAGATTTAGATATCTCATCATACTCTTTATCAAAATCAAAGTCTTTATTATTCATTTTAGATAATACTTCATGGAATAATTTACCTATTTCAATAGCACTAGTTTCTTCATCTTCCCTTATTTTAAGAACATTATCTAAATAATATTTAAATTTACATTCATAGAATTCATTCATAGATGAATAACTAAGATTTAACCCTTTAGTAAATGAATTAATAATCTTATTTGAATCTATCTTCTTGTATGAATTATCAAATCCATCTTTATAATATTCCTCATAATTAGAATATAAAGTTATTAATTCATTACTCTTTTCTCCATATTTAATATATCTATCTATATCTTTATATAAAAGAAGTACATTATATAAATTAGAACATTTATAATCATATATACTATCTTTTATTACTTCATAGTTTAATTCATCTATTAAGCTAGATGGATAGTACACATTAAATGAAGATGATAATGAATAAGATATAGTTAGATTCTTTTTTGATTTAATATTATTTATTAGATTATCTTTATTAATCTTATTTATTTCATCTGATGTTTCTATTCCTAAAATAGTCTTTTCTTTATCACTAAAATAATCATCATCTTTGTATTTTGTATAAGCTAGTTCTTCAGTAAATCCTAGGAAGAATCCATATTCATCATCATTTAATTCAGATAAATTAATGATATCCACAGCATTATCATAAGTGTCACTATCTGTATAAGTATTTTTAGCTTCACTATGAATCATATTAATTCTATCCATTTTATCATCTATAAAATTACACTTATTAATTATTCTTATAAATGAATCTAAAATAGTTTTATTCTCACATATTAATTCTTCTTCATTAATATATTTGATTAATAAACTATTAAACTCCAATGTTTCAAAAATAGATCTATCACTTTTAAAATTAATTCTTATATTAAATAAACTAGATAAATATTTTAAACTAAATAAATAATCATCACTTACATTAATAAGTTTTATTTTATTAATATCTACTCCATCATTTATTAATTTATTAATAGATGATAAAACAAATACTACTTCATTTTCTACTTTATTAAATGCATATATTTTATGATCATAATTATCTTTAGGATTATCTATTATTTCATAATCATAATCCTTTAAAATACCTCTTTGATAATTATTTATATAATCATATCCATATATACCTATTCTTTTATTCTTTATATAATTAATAAACTCATTATCATATATTAGATCATCCTTTACTAATTCTTTTATTTCTTTTAATTTATTCATTTTTGGATTATCTAATTTATCATTTATATATTTCAAATTATTTAAATATACCAAAGCATTATCATATTTAATATTATATTCTTTCATAATATGATAAATGGATTTTTGGTCAAAAGAAAAAGATAATGAACATAGAAGTTCATCTAATGACATGAATTTAACGTTTAATAACTCTTTTTCTTCACTTAGTTTTCTTAGTATTCTTTTTTTATTAGAATTACTAGTAACAACTAAATTATAATTTGTTAAATTCATCGTCATCACCTTCTATTTATTATCTTTAGTTTCTATAAATAATTTATTAACATTATATTCAGGTAGTACTGCATATACATCTTTATTAATTGTAAAATGAAATACTTTTTCTTTTGATTTTAATTCTTCTCCATCAATACCCCATGATTTATCAGGTAAATGATCAAACTCTATAGTTAATTCAGATAATCTATAATATTCACAACCAGGAATATTATCTAAATCATTACTATTCTTTAATATAAATAAAGACTTAACTATAGCAGGTTTAGATGTTAAAGAACAAAGTAATACTTCAAACTTATTATCATCTAATTTAGCATCAGGATATAAATTATTAACACCTGCTACTCTAGAACTATTAGTTATAAACATAAATGAATAATCTCCTTCATGTGTTTCACCATTTTGAGTAATCTTTAAATGATTTGTTTTAATTTCTTCATTTATTTCTTTAGTAGCAAATAATAAATATCCAATTCTACCTAAAAACTCTTTTAGTTTTCTTGGAGTCTCATAAGAAACATTTACAAGGTTACCATAAGCTGCACAATATACAAAAGGAATACCATTTACCATAATTACATCTATATTCTTCTTAACACCTGTAAATATCCATTCTAAATCTACTTCTATATTCTTAGAAAAGCCATACATAGTTCCAACATCATTAACAGTTCCTATAGGAAGATGTGAAAGAACTAATTTTTTCTTTCTTTTAAGATTTCCTGTTACTGCTTCATTAAATGTTCCGTCTCCACCAGCAGCTATAACTAAATCAACATCATCTGGAAGTTCTTTAACAATATCAATTGTATGTCCTTTTCTTCTTGTCTTTTCAATAATCATAGAATATCCATAAGAATATGCAATATCTATAACTCTTTCATATGGAATTTTATTAACACCAATCCCACTTTTACTATTATGAATAAGAACGCATTTTTTAAGTTTATCCATACTATCACCAAGTTAATTATAACATTTATAAAGAAATAAATTCAATATACTTTTTGCTATCTAACAAGAGTTCCCTAACAAATATAGATGGTTTATTTTTATTAACAAAAAGATATACATTATTCTTAGTTCTAGTAAGAGCAACATAAAAGAGTCTTCTTTCTTCAAAAATGGAATTATCTTTAGCATCTATATATTTAAATATTTTAGGATTCTTCATTTTATTAGGAAAACCTACTACATCATCTTCTAAGTTTAATATAAGTACATTATCAAACTCTAATCCCTTTGATTTATGAATAGTCATATAATCAATCTTTTTATCTTTATATATAATTTTACTAGATTTGATTTTTATATCAACTGATTTAAGTTTATATATATCTTTAGAGTTCCTAATAAGAATAGTTATATTAGTATTTGCCGTATCTAAAAATCTTTTTAAGATTATATCTTCGTTATTGTTATAGTAAATAATCTTAATTGGTTTAGATAATCTCTTTGTAGATATAATCTTCTTTCTTATTTGAGTAATATTCTTTAAGATAAATTTAGTACTAACATTAGATAACTCTTGACTATATCTATATGTTCTATTTAATTTAATAATCTTAGAATAACCAAAGTATCTTTTAAATTGTAAAAACATTTTTATATCTGAACCTGAAAAAGCATATATAGATTGAAAATCATCTCCTACTGCAAATACTTTACTATTACAAATATCTTTTATAGTTTTAATTAATAAATATCTCTCATATGAAATATCTTGATATTCATCAATAATAATATATTTATAGAACCTTTTTAATCCTAATTCTTTAGTTACATTAGTAGCTTTATTAATCATATCGTTAAAGTCTATTAATCCCTGAGAATATAATTCATCTTGATAAATTAGATATATCTTATATATAAGTTTAAGAAGTATATTTCTTTTAGAAATCCTATTCATTAATTTATAATCTATATTCTTTTGCTTATATAAATTTATAAATGATAGAATCACTTTTTTAAAATAATCTAATTCATAATTATAAAAGATTTCATCAATAATATATTCTAAATAATCACCAGATATACCATAAAAATAATTATGATCATCTAATAAAGATAATGATAATTTATGAAAAGTATATATATCCACAGGATACTTAATTCTTTCTTTTAAATCATCCACAGTATTATTAGTAAATGATATACATAATATATCTTTTGGGTCAATATTCTTATTCTCTATTAGATAATTAATCTTGTTAATAATAGTAGTAGTCTTACCTGAACCTGCTCCTGCTACTAAAAGTGTATTATCATCTATTAAAATAGATTTCTTTTGATAATAGTCTAATCTATCATCTAAATAATTTATATTTTCTTTAATAAATAATTTATTATTTTTATCTATTTTATATCTTAAAATTATATTAAAAAATATATTAAATCTCTTTTTATTATTTAAATAATAATTATAGTCTAAATATATATTTCTCATATACATTTTATTAACTCTTTACATATGAACTACCTTTGACTTTTAATTATTTTTTTAATATAATTAAAATATAATAGGAGGGGATTGTATGAAGAGCAAATTCTCTAAAATGATGAATATTTCATTTATAACTTCTGTCTGGTTTATAATACTAGGAGTAACTATGTTTATTCTTAGAAATAATAAAATAGATAGATTAGCATTAATAACAGCAGGTATATTTATATTCTATGGTGGTGCTAATATGATTGATGATTATAAAGCATTTAAGCCATTCTATTTCTTTGACGGATTTACATCTGGATTATTATCTATAATACTTGGTGTAATAATTGCTATTAATAGAGAATCTATGATTGTATTACCAATAATAATTGGACTTTGGTTTATTATTAGTTCTACATTTAAACTAAGAATGAGTTTGGCTTTAAAAGATACTAATAATAAAGCTTGGGTACCTACTTATGTGTTATCATTAGTAACTATAGTAATTGGTTTATATTTAATAGTATATTTATCTATTAGTAATATTACTATATTTATGCTTGGTATATCATTTATACTATTTGCAATTGTAGATATGATTGAAGTATTTATATTTAAGAAAAATATAAAAGCTATAGTAAGAGTATTTGAATAAAAAAAAGAAGATTTAATCTTCTTTTTTTATTTTGTCTATTAAACTATCTATATTATTACCATATTCCATTGAATTATCATATATAAATTTTAATTCAGGCATTATTCTTATATCTAGTTTTCTTTTTTTAAGAATTGCTCTTATAAATCCAGAGGCATCATTTAATTCTTTAGTTATTTTTTCTTTATCTTCATTTAAAGTAGTAAAGTATACTTTAGCATAAGATAAATCATTAGCAAGATTCATAGATGTAATAGTAACAAACTTTAGATCTTCATCTTTAGCTTCAGTCATAAGTATATTACTTATTTCACTAATAAGCATACTTTCAAGTCTTTTTGTATGTATACTCATTATCTTTTTACCTCTTGCATTTCATATGCTTCAATTATATCGTTTACTTTAATATCAGAGTAGTTTTCTAATGTAATACCACATTCAAAACCTTTTTTAACTTCTTTAACATTATCTTTTTCTCTTTGTAAACTATTTATTTCTCCATCGTATACTACTACACCATCACGGATAAGTCTTGCTTTTGCATTTGACTTAATTACACCATTATATACTTTAGAACCTGCAATAGTTCCAACTTTAGAGAACTTAAATAATTGAAGTACTTTAGCAGATCCAATTACTACTTCTTCATATTCAGGATCTAACATACCTTTCATAGCGTCTTCTAGTTCTTCAACTAGTTTATATATAACATTATATAATCTAATATCTACACCATATGATTTAGCTATTTCAGTTACTTTAGAATCAGGTCTAACATTAAATCCAATTACTATAGCATCAGATGCTGATGCAAGTACTATATCAGATTCAGTAATAGCACCTACACCGCTTCTTATAACATTTACTGAAACATCTTCTACTTTAACCTTAGTTAATGCATTCTTAACAGCTTCTTCAGTACCATTAACATCAGTTTTTAGTACTACATTAATTTCTTTAGCACCTTCTTTAATTCTATTAAAGATATCATCTAAAGATACTGCAGAACCTGCTTTATCTTTTTTAAGTTTTTCTTTTTCTTTTCTATTTTCAGCAATAGCTTTAGCTTCTTTTTCATTTGAATAAGCCATAAATCTATCACCTGCTGTAGGTACATCAGATAATCCTGTTACCTCTACTGGAGTAGATGGTAGCGCTTCAACTATTTCATTACCTAAATCATTTTTAAGAGTTCTTACTCTACCAAATGAAGTACCTACTACTACTGGATCACCAATTCTAAGTGTTCCATTTTGTACAAGTAATGTTGCTGTAGGTCCATAGTTCTTATCTAATCTAGATTCAAGAACAGTACCTAAAGCATATCTATTTGGATTAGCTTTTAATTCTTTTACTTCTGCGATTAATTCTATATTTTCAAGTAATTTATCTACGCCTTCACCAGTTTTAGCAGAAATAAGAACATATACTGTATCTCCGCCCCAAGCTTCTGGAATAAGTCCTTGTTTAGAAACTTCTTCAATTACTCTATCTGGATTAGCATCAGGTTTATCTATTTTATTAACTGCTACTACTATAGGAACATTAGCAGCTTTAGCATGGTCTATTGCTTCAATTGTTTGAGGCATTACACCATCATCAGCAGCTACAATAATAATTACTATATCTGTAATAGAAGCTCCTCTTGCTCTCATTTCAGTAAATGCAGCATGTCCTGGAGTATCTATAAATGTTAATTTTTTACCATTATGATCTATTTGATATGCACCAATATGCTGAGTTATTCCACCAAATTCTCCTTCAATAATAGAACTATTTCTAATATAGTCTAATAATGAAGTTTTACCATGGTCAACATGTCCCATAATAGTTATAACTGGTGCTCTAAGTTCTAGATCTTTTTCATCATCAGTTATTTCTAATTTTTCAAAGTTAGTTATATCTTGAGATTCAAAACTCTTTAAAGTTTTATCATAATCTATACATACTAGTTCTGCATCATCAAAAGATACAGTGTTATTTAAACTAGCCATAACTCCAAGACCCATTAATTTTTTAATAATTTCTACAGCTGGTACATTTAATTTTTCTGCTAATTTATTAACAGTCATACCATCTTCATAAACTATTACATTATCATCTTGAGTAGCAGTATTCTCTTGAAGTTTAGTTTTATTTTTATACATTGCTTTTTTCTTAGCACTAATATCTTCCCCTTCTACTACTTTCTTTTTAACTTTTTGAACTTTACCTTCGTCTTTAAATTTTAAATTAGATGCTGAAGCTAAAACTTCTGCTTTATCATCTAATTCATCTTCTAATTCGTAGTCTTTTTCTTCATTATTTTCTTCCATATATACTGTTTCTTCTTCAGTATCTTCTTGATTATTCATTGTTAAAACAGTATCTAGGTCAATAACAGCGTCTTCAGATAAAATATCATCTTCATTTGATACTTCATAACCAAGTTCATTTGCTTTTTTGATTATTTCTTCAACTGATCTATTAATATCTAAAGCATATTCTTTTACGCTCATCATAATTATCACTACCCTTCTATTATATTTTTTATTTGTTCATATATCTCGTTAGGTATTTTACATTCTAAATGTCTTTCAAGAGCATTAGTTTTAATTGCTTTATCAAGAACCTCTAAATCTTTTTTAATATAGGCCCCTCTACCATTTGCTCTTCCAGTCTCATCAACGAAAACTTCCCCTTCATTATTTCTTACTATTCTAACTAGATCTTTCTTTTCTAATTTTTCTCTAGTTATAACACATGTCCTAAGTGGTACTTTCTTCATAATTACCTCCTTATTCTTCAGTAGCTTCTTCCTCTACTTCATAGTATTTATAAAGGTTAATTCCTTCTTCTTCTACTTGCTGTCTAGTCATAACATCAATCTTACATTTAGTAAGTCTAGCTGCTAATTTAACATTTTGTCCTTTTTTACCAATTGCTAAAGATAAATTATCTCCTTCAGCAACAGCAATAGCTCTTTTATCTTTTTTATCTACTATATAAACTTCAACTTCTTTTGCAGGACTTAATGCATTCTTTATGAATTGTACTAGATCAGTATCATATTTAACAACGTCTATTTTTTCACCATTTAATTCTTTAGAAATATTATTAATTCTAATACCTTTTTCACCAATACAAGCTCCAATAGCATCTACTTTATCATTTTCTGAATAAACAGCTATCTTACTTCTTGAACCTGGATCTCTAGCAATAGAATAAAGCATAACTATACCATCTGATAATTCTGGTATTTCTACTTCTAATAATCTCTTTACAAAACCATAATGAGTTCTAGATAAGAATATAACAGGACCTCCCTTATTACCTTCTTCAATCTTAGTAACATATACTTTAACTTGAGAACCCATAACAAGTTCTTCTCCTGGAATAATTTCTTTCTTTGGAAGTATTCCATGAGCTTTACCTAAATCTACATAATAGTTAGATACGTCTTCTCTAGAAAGTGTACCAACAAGTAATTCTCCTTCTTTATCTTTAAATTCTTCCATGATACTTTCTCTTTCAGCTTCTCTAACTTTTTGAACTAATACTTGTTTAGCAGCTCCAGCAGCTACTCTACCAAAATCTTTAGGAGTTACTTCTTCTTCTATTTCGTCTCCAACTTTTAGACCTTCTTTATTGTCTCCTAATTCTTCTAATAATACTTGTGAATCTTCATCTTCTTCTGGATTTATTTCTTCAACTACTTTTTTATAAGAAAATACTTTTATATCTCCAGTATCTTTATCAATTACTACTTTACTATTAGTAGCATTATATTCTCTTTTATAAGCAGCATTTAAAGCAGCTTCAGTATAAGATAATAATTCATCTTCAGATAAACCTTTTTCTTCAGATAAAACTGCTAATGCTTTTAATAATTCTTTACCATTCATTATTCATCTTCTCCCTTCGAACATACATTAAGTATGTAACTTTCACTAATTAAATCCGCTTCATCAAGAATTGGATTAATAATATGAGTTGCTTTAACACAAGTATTTAAATCAACATATGGTTTAGTATCAATTACTATAACTAAATTCATAGCACCATCAATATCTTCATAAGAAACAGATACTACTTCTATCTTTTCTTTAGATAATGGTTCCTCAATAAGTTTTTTAACCTTTTCTAGCATATTTCCTCCATACAAATATTAAAGAGTGAGGATCACCTCACTCTTCTTCGTTGTTAACATAGATTATAACAAAGATATTATATAATGTAAACACTTTTTATATAATAATGTGATATAATTATATAGAGGTAATAATATGAAAAAGTATAAAGATTTGTTTATAGCACTTTTAACATTCTTATTATATTTTTTATTTAGTCCATTAATTGAAGAAATACTTCATTTATTTAATATAAATATTAAGAATTTAAATATAATTCCATTAAATATAATTTTAATAGTAGTAGATTTATCATTTATGGGAATAGTATTCTTAATACATAAGAATGAAATAATAAAAGATTTTAAAGAGTTTATAGGTAATAAAGGTAAATGGTTCTTTAAATATATAGGATTATTTATAGGTTCAGTAGTTGTTATGGGAGCACTTAATCTAATACTATCTAAAATAACTAATATGAGTTCTAGTGAAAATGAAGAACTAGTTAGAGAGTTAATTAAAAAGTTCCCTGTTTATATGGCTGTGTCTACAATTTTATATGCGCCTTTTGTAGAAGAAATACTATTTAGAAAATGTGTTAGAAAAATAATACCTGGTAATGATAAATTAGTTAAAATAGCATATATTTTAATTAGTGCAATTATATTTGGTTTAGTACATGTTATATCACTAGATGCTACATTTAATGACTTTTTAATGGGTATACCATATATGGTTGTAGGTTTATCTCTTGGTTATATATATATTAAAACTGATAATGTATTTGCTACTATGCAATTTCATTTAATGCATAATACTATATTACTTATATTACAGTTAGTAATGAGAGGTTAATATGAAAAAAAGAATAGAAGAAGATTTAGAAGAGAAAAAGAGTCATAAACTTAGAATATTTATTTTTATACTTATAGCTATTATTTCATTTATTATTGTTTATGGTAGATTTATAGAACCTAGTTTTATGTTAGTAAATGAAATAAATATAGAAGATAATAATCTTAATAAATCATTTGGTACTTTAAAAATAGTACATTTTACAGATATATTATATGGAAGTACTACTGATATAGAAACTATTAAAAAAATAGTTAATACTATTAATGATAAAAAAGGAGATATAGTTATATATACTGGAGACCTAGTATATGAAGATACTTCTTTAGATGAGAAAGCTATTAATGAAATAGAAGAAGAATTATCTAAAATAAAAGCTAAGTATGTTAAATATTATGTTAGTGGTGATAATGATTCTAAGTTTGCTAGTTATGATACTTTAATGGCTAATGCAGGATTTGTATCATTAAATGATGATTATAAAATACTATATAATGAAGAAGCAGATTCTATATTAATTAGTGGTATTAAATATAACTCTAAATTAACATTCTTAGATGATATTCATTATGATGGGTTTAAGATTAATATAATGCATACTCCAGATACAATGGATAAGATAGATCATTTAAACTATAATTATGTGTTTGCAGGGCATTCTTTATATAACCAAATAAATATACCTGGAATAGATAAATTACTTCTTAAAAAGGGTTCTAATATGTATTATAAGAGTCATTATAAGACTAATGATACTAATCTATATATAAGTAATGGATTTGGTTCTGATACATTTAAATTTAGACTTAATAGTATTCCATCTATTAATGTATATAAAATTAAAAATACATCTAAATGATGTATTTTTTGTTATAATTATATTAGAGGTAATAATATGAAAAAATATATAATTGGAATTATGTTTTGTTTAGTTCACTTCATACTAGAAGTAACTTGTTTTTATACATTAGCAGCTTATACAAGTAGTAATTTATTTCCAATAATAGCTTTAATGTATGATTTATTTGCTTTTGTTCCACAAGGTTTAATCGGAGCATTTAGTGACAAATTTAGAAAAGTACATATAGGTATTATTGGTTTAGTTTTAACTTTATTTGCTCTTATAAGTTTAAAGTTTAATTTACCAGTATATGTAATATTTACATTACTTACTATTGGTAATGCATTAGTACATGTAGAAGGAGCAGAAAGTACACTTAGAACTTCTGAAGGAAAAATGTTTCCGAGTGCTCTATTTGTAGCAGGAGGAGCCTTTGGTATTATTACAGGTAAATTATTATTTCAAAATAATATAAGTGTAGAGTTTATTATGCTTGCAAATGTAATTGCTTTATTAATAGCAATAATTGCATATAGATTTAGAAAAGATGAAGATAATAAATTAGAAGAATATAACTATGATAATACTAAAATTAATACTGCTATACTAATAATACTTGCAGTATTTGTAGTAGCAGTTAGATCATATTCTAGTTATGGTATACCTACAGGATGGAATAAGACTACTCTTCAAACAATATTATTATTCTGTTTTATGGGTATAGGTAAAGCTTTAGGAGGTCTATTAATAGATAAAACAAATATTAAAGTTACATCTATTGTAAGTACTGTTTTAGCTCTACCTTTCCTATTATTTGGTAATCATAATATGTATCTATCATTAATTGGAATAATGTTATTTAGTATGACTATGCCAGTAACATTAGCAATATTAGTTTCTAGATTAAAAAAGAGTCCTGGTATAGCATTTGGATTAACTACTATAGGACTATTTATAGGTTGTTTACCTGCTTTCTTATTTACAATTGATTCACTGCTTATAAATGGTATAGTATTTACTATTCTTACAATTCTTTGTACAATAATATTAGTAAAGATAGAAAAATAAGGAGGTATATATATGTTTAGATTTTTAGATGTTATTGACCCAGATTTTCCAAGAAATACACCTACTGTTAATAATGGGGATCCTAAAACATTAATTATTATAATTACATCTGTGGTTGTAGTTTTAGTAATTGCAGTTTTAGTTACATTACTAATTAGAAAAAATATTAAAAAGAAATAGGAGGATAATATGTTTTTAGATATAGCAAGACCATCTGATACTCCTACTACTTTAGCTATTATAATAGCTGTTGCAATAGTATTAGTAATAGGAGCATTAGTAACTCTAATCATAAAATTAAAACATGCTAAATAGTATATTACAAAGTTTATTATTAACTTTATTAATTGAATTATTTATATCTTTAGTACTAGGTATAAGAGGAAAAGATTTACTAAGAATAACACTTATAAATATATTAACTAATGTACCATTAAATATATTAGTTAGTTTATTATATACTGTTATAGATAATAATATTGTCTTTTATGTAATAGTACCTGTATTAGAAGTATTAATAGTATTAATTGAAGGAACATACTTTAAAAAACTTAATAAGAGTATTATAGGTCCATATAAATTATCTTTATTATTAAATGGATTTTCTTATAGTTTTTGTTTTGTATGTTTATTATTAGAAAAAATAATAAAATAAAAAATACATCGTTTGATGTATTTTTATTTTTTTAAATCATCTATATATTTTTCTAATGTTTTAGCATTAGGTCCAAGTATTATCTTTAATTGATTATCTATTTCTACTATACCTTTAGCACCCATCTTTTGAATACCTTCTTTATTAACAATAGATACATCTCTTAAAGTTACTTTAAATCTAGACATATTAACTTCCATACTAATAATATTGTCTTTTCCACCTAGATAATCTACTAACTTATTAGCTTCTACATGGAAATCTTTTTTAGTAGCTTTTAATACTATTAATAATATAAATATAAGTATAAAACCTATAATTAAATATTGCATCCAATATTGCATATTTTATCACCTAAATAAATTATACACTATAGAATACTTTTAGTAAACTATTTTATCTTTATCTTCTTCATATCTTTTAAAGACTTCTAAAGCATCTTCTCTATTCATAGATTTTAATTTTAATACAGAATTATCCTCTATATTATTAGTTAATTTTTCTAAATAATCATATATAAAATCATCTCTAAATCCTATATTTGCTGCATCTTCTTTTGTATTGGCATAATATACCTTTTTAATATTAGACCATATAATAGCAGATAAACACATAGGGCATGGATAACATGATGTATATATTTCACAACCTGTTAAATCATGAGTACCTAATTCTTTACAAGCATTTCTAATAGCAATTATCTCAGCATGTGCAGTAGGATCATTATCCTTTATTACTCTATTTATTCCTTTACCTATTATCTTTCCATCTTTAACTACGCAGGCTCCAAAAGGACCTCCATAATTCTTATCAAAATTATCATCTGATAAATCAATTGCAACATCCATAAATTCGTTCATTATTATCACCTATAATAATTATAACATGTATATAAAAAATAAAAAAAGAACCATACGGTTCTTTTACATTTCAAATGGTGGACCCTAGGGGGTTCGAACTCCTGACCTTCTCGGTGCAAGCGAGATGCTCTACCAGCTGAGCTAAGGGCCCATTTCAAATAAGCAAATAAATTATAACATAACACTTTTTTATATGTCAACATATTTATAAAAAAAATAAAGGTATAACCTTTATTCTTCTTCGTCTTCTAAACTTTCTACTATTTTAGCTAATCTATTGAATTCTTCTTCAGATTCAATACTAATTAGTTCATCTCCATCTTCATGTGGAATTAATTGTAGAATATAAGCTTCTTCTTCATTATCCATGTTGTCTGCTACTACATATGATTTTCCACCATCTTCAAATAGTCTAACTATTTTAACTTTTACTTTTTCTCCGTCTTCAGCTTCCATCTCTATTTCTAGAGGATCTTGATTTGTATAAATATCTTGTTCCATGACATATCTCCTTTCTTATATTTTATCAAAGTATTTATTTAAATACAATTTTAATTACATTTAGTATACATAAAAGGAATACTATTAGTATTCCTCGTCTTTATACATTACTATTTCACCTTTTTTAATAGTTTCTTTTATATCTATTACTCTTTGATTAGAGGATCCTCTCCATCTTAGTTTAGGTGAAAATAATTCAGTTTTAAATTGTCCATCTACAAGAACATCTATATAATTAAATACTTCTTTATTTTTAATACCTTCATAGGTAAATCCAGTCCAAACCCAAAGACTTTTATTAGGAAACTTCTTTTTAAACTCTTTTGCAAGTTTAGTTGTTCCCTCTATATTTATTTCATGCATTGGTTCACCACCTAAAATAGATAAACCTGTTACATGATCATAATCACATAGTTTTAATATTTCTTTAATAGTATCATCTGTGAATTCATTACCACATTTAAAATCCCACGTTTCAGGATTAAAACAATCTTTGCAATGAAATTCACATCCTTGAACAAATATGGATACTCTGACACCAGGACCATTAGATATATCCATTTTTCTAATTAAATTATATCTCATGCTTCTTTATTATCTATGTGCATTACTCTGTCTTTAATTTCTTGAGTTCTTCCTCTATTCCAGAAGTTATTTCCTATATAACCACAAGTTCTTCTAGCAACATTTAGTTTAGAATGATCTCTATTACCACATTGTGGACAATACCATTCTAAGTTTTCATCTATTAATATTTCTCCAGTATAACCACATTCCCCGCAATAATCAGATTTAGTATTTAGTTCTGCATACATGATATTATCATATATAAAACTAATTACATCCATTACTACATCTAAGTTATTTTCAAGATTTGGAGTTTCAATATATGATATAGCTCCTCCTGGAGATAATGCCTGAAATTCACTTTCAAGTTTTAATTTAGTAAATGCATCTATTTCTTCAAATACAGGTACATGATATGAATTAGTTACATAATCTCTATCTGTAATACCTTTAATCTTACCAAATCTTTCTCTTAAACATTTAGCAAATTTATATGTAGTAGATTCAATAGGAGTTCCATATACAGAATAATCTATATCTTCTTCCTCTCTCCACTTTTTACATAAATCATTCATATGCTTCATAACTTTTAGACCAAACTCTTTACCTTCACCATTATCAGTATGAGAATGACCTGTCATATATTTAACACACTCATATAAACCAGCATATCCAAGAGATATAGTTGAATATCCATGATGTAATAATTCATGAATAGATTCACCTTTTTCAAGTCTTGCTAGTGCTCCATGTTGCCAAAGTATTGGTGCTACATCAGATGTTGCTCTAGATAATCTTTTATGTCTTATTTGAAGTGCTCTATGGCATAGTTCTAGTCTTTCATCAAATATTTTCCAAAATAAATCCATATCTTTTCCAGAAGATAAAGCTACATCTGGTAAATTAATAGTAACAACTCCTTGATTAAATCTACCATAGTATTTACCTTTACCCTCTTTATAGTTCTTAGCTTTAGCTATATTACCTAAACTAATAGATCTATCAGGTGTAAGAAATGATCTACATCCCATACAAGGATAACAATCTCCTTCACCGTATTCATTTTTCTTAAGTTCCTTCATTATCTTTTCTGATATATAATCAGGTACCATTCTTTTAGCAGTACATTTAGCTGCTAATTTAGTTAAATAATAATATTTACTATCTGGATGAATATTATCTTCTTCTAGTACATATAATAATTTAGGAAATGCAGGAGTAATATATACACCTTGTTCATTTTTCATACCAAGTAATCTTTGATTTAAGAACTCCTCTATTATCATAGCAAGTTCTTCTTTATATTCATCAGTTTCTCCTAAATACATATTTACACTTAGGAATGGTATTTGACCATTTATATTATCCATAGAGTTAACTTGATATTGGAAAGTTTGTACACCATCAGATATTTCTTTTTTAGTATCTTCTTTAGCAAACTTTTCACAGTCTTCTTTAGAAAGTCCTCTATCTTTATATTTCTTTAAATATTTTTTATAACTTAATCTAACAAATGGAGCTAGATGTGTTAAAGAAATAGTACATCCTCCATATTGGCTACCTGTAACTACTAATATAATTTGAGTAGCTATAGTCATAGCAGTTAAGAATTTATGTGGTTTTTCAATCATTATTCCATTTAATACTGTTCCATTTTGAAGCATATCATCTAAGTTAATTAAATCACAGTTATGAAGAGCATTTTGTGCAAAGTAATCTGCATCATGGAAATGAATAATACCTTCATCATGAGCTTTTACTATATCTTCTGTTAAAAGGAATCTTCTTGTGATATCTGTTGATGTAACACCTGCTAAGTAATCTCTTTGAGTAGTAACTACCATAGCATTCTTATGGGAGTTTTCAGTATTCCAATACTCATTCTCACCATTAATTAATTCTTTAATAGATTTATCTGTTGTATTACTTCTTCTTACTAATTCTCTTGTATATCTATATGTAATATATGCTTTAGCTAAAGGATACTTACCTAAAGCCATTAATCTCATTTCTATAATATCTTGAATGTCTTCTACTAACATTCTTTTCTTTTTAAGACCTTCAATATATTTAATAATATTTTTAATTTGTGCTTCAGTTACTCTATCTTCTTCAGGAACATCAGCATTAGCTTTACTAATAGCTATTTCAATTTTCTCTGGGCAATAATCAACAATATGTCCGTCTCTTTTAATTATCTTCATAGTTATCCTCCCCACATTATAATTATTTTACCATAATTCATATTTAGACATTATGTTGCAGTTGCAACAAATATAAAAATATGATAAAATTTTACATAGGAGTTGACGAACATGGTAAAACCTTTTGATAATATTTCTGAAAAAAATAAATATAAGTTATTTCAAGCATTTCATACTCATATTATGTCTTATAATAAGGGTGAAGACTTATCTAAGATGTTAATGGATAGAAATTCACTTGGTATTATTATAACTGGATATGTACAAATAATTAAAAAGAACCTTAATGGTACTAGTTTAATAATAGATGAATTATATGAAGATGATATTTTAAGTATTAAAACTATATATGTACAAGACTCTGAATATGAAGTATTAGTTAAAGAAGAAACTAAAATAGTATTCTTTGATTTAGAACAACTACAAAACTTTGAAG
This sequence comes from Bacilli bacterium, assembly GCA_017553685.1. Lineage (GTDB taxonomy): Bacteria > Bacillota_I > Bacilli_A > RF39 > UBA660 > RUG13038. The sequence goes on from JAFZKH010000009.1 coordinate 85,408, forward strand.
AAAACTCTAAACAATATTATAATCAGTTTATTAAGAATTTATTCTTAATTATTAATGATAAACTAAATGAAAAGAACGAAAGAATACAAATACTAACTAAAAAAACAATTAGAAATAGATTACTTGAATACTTCAATATGGCTAAAACTAAGAGTGGATCAAATAATATATATTTACCATTTAGTTTTATGGCCTTAGCAGATTATCTTGGAGTAGATAGATCTGCTATGAGTAGAGAACTAAGTTATCTAAAAGATGAAGGTTTTATTGAAATAAAGGGTAAAAGAATTAAATTAACATTTTAAAAAAAGGATCAAATTGATCCTTTTTTATTTATATAATCTTTTATCTCTTCTTTAGTATTATCATCATTTATTAATTCGATATATTTATCAAATTTAGCATAAAGTAAATATCTAGTAGCTTCTTCCTTAGAGAATCCTCTAGTTTCTAAATAGAATAATTCTTCTTCATTTATCTTACCATTAGATACTCCATGAGAACCTATTACATCTTCCTCATGACAAAGTATCATAGGAAGTGATGATGATATAGCATCATCAGATAAAGATATAACATTTTCATATACTCTACCTATAGATTTTTTAGAACCTTCTACAAAATCTATTGTTCCCTTAAATGATTTCTTAGACTTATCTTTCGTGCATCCAAGTACATTTATAGAACTATAAGAATCTATCCCTTTATGTTTAATATGATAATTCATATCTAATATATCTTCATTCTTGGTAATATACATATTATTAATACTTTCTTTTATATTAGGTTCATTGTCATGGTTTTCATAATTATATATTCTAAGTTCACCACATAAATCAAATAAATTGTATGTAGTATATGAATTACTACTAGATGTCTTATTAAAGGATACTAAAGAATTACCTTCATTCATATTAATATAATTAATAGTTAATTTACTATTTTTACCAGTGTAAGAATTAATTACTAACATATTATATTTATTACCCTTGGTTTTAATAATTACATCAGCATTAACATTATCTTTAGTTCCTATTTTAATAGAAAGCATTACATCATTAGAATCATATTCAAGTATTAAAGGCTTATCTAATGATTCGCTTATGTTAATAGTAGCATCACAAGCATCTGGTAAAATAATACCTAAATTACTTTTTACATTTAAACCGTACTTATATTGAATAATAGTTTTATTACTATCTAAATTAGTTACTTTAAATTCTTTAAAGTTAGATTTAGTAGGTAATTCTAAATCTAATTTAATATCATTAATTCTAAAGTTATTAGAAGTCCTAACAGGAGACTCATTTAATATATATTTCATCCTATTGCCCCCTCTAATTCTAAATCTATTAATCTATTCATTTCTACTGCATATTCCACAGGGAAACTCTTTGATATTGGTTCTGCAAAACCTCTAACTATTAAAGATTTAGCTTCTTCTTCAGAAAAACCTCTAGACATAATATAGAATATTTCTTCATCAGATAGTTTACCTACTGATGCTTCATGAGAATATGTTACATCTTTGTTTTCAATTCTATCTACAGGAATAGTATCACTTCTAGATTCACTGTCTAACATAAGTGATGCACAGTCAAATACTACTTTAGAGTTTTTAGCATTCTTTTTAATCCATGTATTAGATCTAAATGTACATATACCACCATCTTTAGAAATAGATTTAGAATTAACTACAGTAGATGTATTTTCTGCATTATGAATTACTTTAATACCTGTATCTAAGTTTTGCCCTTTACCTGCAAAAGATATACCAGTAAATTCGCATTTAGCTCCTTTACCATTTAATATATTCATAGGATAAAGCATAGATATTTTAGATCCAAAAGAACCCATTACCCACTCTATAGTTCCATTCTCTTCTACATAACATTTTTTAGTATTTAAGTTATACATATTCTTAGACCAATTTTCAATAGTTGAAAATCTAAGAAATGCATTCTTTTTAACAAATAGTTCTACACATCCAGCATGTAAGTTATTAGCATTATATCCAGGAGCAGAACATCCTTCTATAAACTCTAAAGAAGCATCTTCATCTACAATAATTAATGTGTGTTCAAATTGTCCACTTCCTTTAGAGTTTAATCTAAAATATGATTGAAGTGGAAATTCTAGTTTTACTCCTTTTGGAATATATACAAAAGAACCTCCAGAGAATAAAGCATAGTGTAAAGATATATATTTATGGTCTCTTATTGGAACTGCTTTAGTAAAGTATTCTTTTATTAATTCAGGATACTTTTTAATAGCACTATCAAAGTCTAAATATATAGCACCTGTTCCTTCTAATTTATGATTAACATTATGATAAACTACTTCACTATCAAATTGAGCAGAGGCTCCTGATAATGATTTTTTCTCTGCTTCAGGTATACCTAATTTATCAAATATATTTTTAATATCTTCAGGTACATCTTCCCACTTATCAGACATATTAGTTTTAGGTTTAACATATGTAGTTATCTTAGATAAATCTAAATCTGATAAATCAGGTCCCCATGTTGGATCTTCTAATTCATTAAAGAACTTTAATGCTTTTAATCTTATATCTAGAATCCAATCAGGTTCTCCTTTTAATCTAGATAACTCTCTAATAGTATCTTCATTTAAACCTGTCAATGTTGTTTCTATAGGACTATCAGTAACTATGTCATAAATATTATTGTTTTTTAATTCAATATTTGTTTTCATATTACCTCCTAGTCTATATATTTCTTATAACCATTTTCTTCTATTTCTTTAACAAGAGATTTATCTCCTGTATCTACTATTTTACCGTCTACTAAAACATGAACTATATAATTATCTAGTTCCTCAAGTATCTTTGATGAATGAGTAATCATTAAAATAGCATTATCATCATTCTTATACATATTAATGCCTTTAGAAACAGTTTTAATAGCATCTATATCAAGACCAGAATCTATTTCATCTAATATAGCAAGTTTAGGTTTTAACATTAGCATTTGAAGTATCTCATTCTTTTTCTTTTCTCCACCGGAAAAACCTACATTTAAATCTCTATGTTCTTTATCTTTATCAATACCTAATTCATCCATAGTAGATTCTAATTCTTTTATATATTCATATAATTGAACTTTCTCTCTAGTATTAAGAGCACTCTTAATAAAATTAGATACTGATATACCAGGTATTTCTACTGGAGATTGAAAAGACATAAATATACCTAATTTAGCTCTTTCATTAGTTTTTAATTCATTTATATTTTGCCCATCAAAGTATATATTACCCTCTTTTACTATGTATTTTGGACTATTTAATATAGTATTAGCTAAGGTAGACTTACCTGCCCCATTTGGCCCCATAATTACATGTATTTCACCATTATTTATAGTTAAATTAAGACCCTTTAATATATTCATACTTTCATCATCAGATGCAATAGTATGTAAGTTATCTATTTTAAGTAATTCCATATAAACCTCCTATAATATATCAATTAGTTTTTTATTTTTAAGAAACTCTGCTTCTATTTCATATAACTCATCCCAAATAGGATATGTTTTACAAGTTATTTTAACTTTACAAGCATCATCATCTAAAACGCATTTAATAGGTGCTAAATTGTCTTCAACAGCATTAAGTATTTCAAAGATAGAGTATTCTTTTGGATCTTTAACTAAAGTATATCCACCTTCTACTCCTCTTTCACTTTTAATTAATTTAGCTTTATTTAATAAAGCTGCAATCTTTTCCATATATTTAACAGAAAAAGAATCACCAGTTATTTCACTAATAGAAATACTACCTTTACCATAGTTTCTACCTAAATAAACCATTAACTCTAACGCATACTTTCCTTTTGAAGATATCCTCATTTCAATCACCTAAATATATTCTATACTAATTTAGTAGGAATTACAAGCAAAATAAAAAGACTAATTAAATTAGCCTTTATATTTAGCATCCTTTGAGCATCCAAGAATCATAAATGCTATAGGTGCAGTTACTGGAATTCCTAGGAATACACCAACAGCAGTAGACTTACCAAACTTGTTAGCAATAGCTATACCACGTCTAATAGAAACTACAAGACCATAGATAGGAATTAACATCATAAAGTAATTCCAAATTGGCATATTAGCTGCTTCTAGTAAAATTACATCATTATATCCACCAATTAATGCATAGTATCCTGGTTTTCCCATCTTAACGAATGTTTTCCACATTCCGATAATATAAAATACTATCCAAGCAATAAGAAGAATATAATATAACACATAGAAAATTACCATGAAAACTGCCATTGCAGTTCCTGTAGTAGCAGCAGCTGCAGCAGCTCCACTATAATCATAACCGCCATAATTATAACCATTTGTATACATATTCCCTATTCTCCTTTCTATAAATAAGTATACTATATTTTAGTAAAAAAATATAGTGTTTATTATAAAATTTGATATAATAAATTTACAAGGTGTCAATATGAAAAACAAAGAAGAAAAAGAACAATTAATAATGCAAAATATTAAAAGTGATTATGATTTAATAAGAGAACTAGATAAATTAAATATAAGACTTTTTTATGTAAAAGGTGCTCTATATGTTACTAGAAAAAACGGAGAGCAAGCACAGTGTAATACTTTTGGAATAAAAGAAGGAACTATAAGTATGATTAGTGCAAAAACTAATGAATTTGATCTAGTAATAAATGTAGTAAAAAGAGGCTCTAATTATACATTTTCAAGTATTTTGTTTAAAACTAGGGATAATAAATATCAAAGAATTGAAAATGAAAAACTTAATTCAAGTAAAGGGTTACTTGAATCTCTAAAATTAAAAATGAAACAAAAAAAAGATAGACAATAGTCTATCTTTTATTATTCTAATATTGTTAATTTTTGTTGTGCTCTAGTACATGATACATAATATAGATTCTTATTCTTATATTCATCTTCTTTATATATAATTACATATTCAAATTCTAATCCCTTAGATAAATAAGATGGAATAATAAATACATCTTTATCAAATGTATCTGTATTAAAATCAATTAACTGAATATTTTTATCATCTAATTCTTTATATAATTTTCTTGCTTTTTTCATAGTATCTGTAATAATAGCAGTCTTCTTATATTTAGAATTTCTTATACATTTCTTTAAATTATCTATTGATAATTTAATTACTTCTACATCGTCTCCTAAAGTATTTCTAACAGCACATACATTATCTAAACCAAGTATTTTATTAGAGAACTCTACTATCTTTTCAGTAGATCTATATGTTTTATTTAATTCTATATATTTATATGATTTAAATAAGTCTTTATAATCTATTATTTTACTCTTATCAAATGAGTTAATATTTTGATTATCATCACCAAGTATAGTAAATGATGCTTCTGGGAACATCTTCTTAATAACATCTATTTCATTAAGTGTATAATCTTGCGCTTCATCAATAACAACATGTTTTAAAGATAAATCTTTTTTTACTCCATTAACATAAAAATATAGGTTAAGTATATTCATTACATCCTCATACTTAATAACTTCATTATTTATTAAGAATGATGATAGTTTTTGAGTGTTTAAGAACTCTTTATATACTTCATATACATCTAGGTTAATATTACTATTACTAATTAAATAGTTTTTTACTTTATTATAGAAGTCTTTATTTTTAATACCTAGATTATCACAAATGAATTCTGCTATTCTTCTAAATCTATCTTTAATACATAATCTCTTATATTTTTCATTAAACATATAATTAATATCTTTAGCATAGAATGTTTCTGTTCCTATAGTAAACTTTCTAGTAAAATTAAATGAATTATAATAATTCTTAACAAATCTTTTTAATTCCTTAGATGAGTTTAATTTCTTAGGAGCATCTTTAGCTTCATTATCTTCTATTCTAGAAATATATTTAACATATGGTTCTATTTTATATGAATTTAAATAACTTTCTAAATAACTAGTTAAAGTAAAACATTTAGTATTCTTTTCTCCAAGTTCTGGAAGAACATCTGATATATAATCAGAGAATATTTCATTAGGAGATATAATTAGAATATTCTTAGATTCTAGTTTAGCATCTCTATATAGTAGATAAGCGATTCTATGAAGAGCAACTACTGTTTTACCTGAACCAGCAGTTCCTTGTACTAATAAATTCTTATCATCAACATTTCTAATTATTTGGTTTTGTTCCTTTTGAATAGTACTAATAATATTTGTTAACTTTTTATCATTAGTATTAGATAACATTTCTTGAAGATATTCATCATCAATATTAATAGATGAATCAAAACATCTAACAAGTTCTCCATCTTTAATTTTAAATTGAATCTTTCTATCTATATTACATTTTATCTCTTTAGTATCTATCTTATAAGAAGCAGGCCCAAGTTCATAGTTATAGAATAGAGATGCTATTGGACTTCTCCAGTCATATACATAGAAATTATCATTCTTTTCAACAGATGTTATACCGATATAAATATTTTCTTTATCATTATTAAAATCACATGTAATCTTACCAAAATAAGGTATTAAAGCTGCTCTTTTGTAAAGTTCAATCTTATCTATTTTTTTATTAATTTGATCTACTCTAGATTCAACAGCATAAACATTTCTAATAGAATCTTGATCATATAAAGAATCATCATTTTTTTCTTCATATATTTGTCTTTTAATATCATTAACTTCAGACATCTTTTTTTGAACATCATCAGTCATTTCAGTAATTTCGTCATTTAAAATACTTTCTACTGTAGAAAGATATTCTTTTTCATGTTTAATTTCACTATCTAAAAGTTTCAAAATTACCACCCCGTTTTTTTAAATCATATAATATTATATAACAAAAACAAGATAATAACAATAAAAAAGTAGGCAATGCCTACTTTTTACTTATACCAATTAATTTTGGAACTTTTGTTAGTCTATTAACAGTATAAACAACAGAATCTTCATCTCCTACTTGATAATCACTTTCATCACCCATTGGATCAAAGAATAATGATTTTCCTCCACGAAGTGTCCAAGATTGTAATTCAGATAAATGCATATCTACTAATGTATTACCTGTAATAGCAAACCCTTCACTCATTATATCTCCAAAGTGTTGTTCTTCTTTTGATTCATCTATGATTTCTTGGCCTTCCTTTTTTATAGGAATAGTATATGGTTCACCTTCATATCCATACTTTTCAAGAATAGCTTTCCATGCTTCTTTTTCTCTATCACATAGAGTTTTAACTACAACTACAAACTCTCTATATGCTCTTATAGCATTTAAAGAATCCATATTATTAAATGTATTCCAAAAGCATATATTCTTATATTTTTTATACCAATCTATAGAATTTAAAAACTCTTGTTCATTAAGGTTATCACCCTTTTTATACGCACTACGGATAGATGCTATAACTTGTTCTCTATAATCTCTTGTTCCTGCAAATACACAATCAGTACTTACAAATATTTTCTTTACTTCCATTTTATCTCTCCTAAAAGTGAATATATTTTAACACTTTTAAATAACCATTGTCAATTGAAAAAACAGGATTAATCCTGTTTTTTAGATCCTGGTTTTTCTCTATTTTGTTTATATAGTTTTACAAGTGTTTCTCCAAAAAGATTTCTAGTAATTATATCCCAATCTTCTGCATATTCGTATAGTTTATGAAATAGTTCCTCATCTACAACATCACTATAAGATATAAATGTTTTTAAATCTTCATATGATGTTCCTTTTTGTGCTTCTTCCATTATTATGCCTGCAACTTCATATGCTTGTAAATGACATTCAATTTCTGAGTCATCAATAGATTGAGAACCAGTTCCATATACTATAACTCTAATATGATTTGTCCAATCATCTTTTTTATCTTCTCTACAATATTTAGCATATTTAGACATATCACTAATAAATTCTTCAGCCATATGACTATAAATATGTTGATCTTTTGTTAAATGCATTACTCTTGCCATTCTAACATTTTCCATTACTTTTTCAGTTCTTAAATCAAGTTTTTCTTTTAATGGTATAACAAGTGTTGATGTTTTACTCATATTATTCACCTCAAAACATGATATATATTATATATTACAATAAAAAAATAAGCAATAATGCTTATTTAATTATTTGAATAATACCTAAATCAATACTATTATTATTTTTTGCTTGAGTAATTGCATCTATTATTAAATCATCTGAACGAAGTTCATCTTTCATATTTAAGATTTCTTCATAAGTAAACCATTTAATATCTAATATTTCTCTAGGATCAATTCTGATTTCTCCACCAACTATATTAGTACTAAATACTACTCCCAAAAATTCATCATCAGTCATTACTCTATTTTCTATTCTTAGTATACCAGTTAAATCAACATTTAAACCAGTTTCTTCAAAAACTTCTCTCTTAGCTCCTTCAAATATAGTTTCATTAGGATCTAAATGACCAGCAGGTATATTCCATTTACCTCTGCATTTTTCTTGTGCTTCTTGAACTAATAGATATTTATTATCTTTTTTAATTACTCCACCTACAATTATTTTTCCCATTTATATCACTCCAAAAAAATTATAACATAAAAAATAGACATTAAGTCTATTTTTGTTTATATGTTTTAATATAACTTTCTATTATAGGAATTCTTTTTATATCTTTTTCTCTAGTACTAGATATTAGAAAATTATAATAATCTAATATGTTTTGTACATAATAACCGGATTCTAATAATTCAGGTTGAAATTTTAAATTAGATTTACTACCATCATTGAATCCTTCAATTCTAGAATCCTTTATACACCAGTGATTACCCTTTATTATCTCTACATCATAATTATCTCTTAACATAGATAATCCTTTATCAGTTACACCAATATCTAAATCACCAGCATCTTCTAAAATACCTCTAAGTACAAGTGCACCAGATGACAATACCCAGAATTCCTCTCTAACAATTTTAAGTGTTCCTAATAACTCTAGAAGTTCTTCTTTGTTCATTCTTTTTTCCATAAAAAACCTCCTTATTTTACCCACAAAAAAACTTAGATAAATCTCTAAGTTGTTTTTTAAATGGTGGCTCCAGGTGGGATCGAACCACCGACACCAGGATTTTCAGTCCTGTGCTCTACCTACTGAGCTATAGAGCCACATAAAAAAATGGCGGTTCCGAAGGGACTTGAACCCTCGATCTTCTGCGTGACAGGCAGACGTGTTAACCACTACACCACGGAACCAATTGGTTGCGGGGGTTGGATTTGAACCAACGACCTTCGGGTTATGAGCCCGACGAGCTTCCAGACTGCTCCACCCCGCGATATAACAAATAATTTTAAATGGCGGAGAAGAAGGGATTCGAACCCCTGCGCCGGTTACCCGACCTCCCGGTTTTCAAGACCGGTCCCTTCAGCCAGACTTGGGTACTTCTCCACAGTGGTGCTTCAGGCCGGACTTGAACCGGCACGTGATTTGACTCACGCAGGATTTTAAGTCCTGTGCGTCTACCAATTCCGCCACTAAAGCACGTGTGCCAATTTGCTTGGACTTCTTAATTGTAATATATTTTTGTTTATTTTGCAATACTTTTTTTACAATTTTAACAACAAAAAAACTAGGTAAAACCTAGTATTTTTTTAAAATGGTGTCTCGTATGCGACTTGAACGCATGACCCCTTGATTAAAAGTCAAGTGCTCTACCGACTGAGCTAACGAGACATATAACAAAAACATTGGCTGCCTTGGGTAGATTCGAACTACCGCATGTCAGAGTCAAAGTCTGATGCCTTACCACTTGGCTACAAGGCAATCCATGGTGGGAAGAGGTGGATTCGAACCACCGAACCCGAAGGAGCAGATTTACAGTCTGCCGCGTTTAGCCACTTCGCTATCTTCCCATAAAAAATGGTGCCGAAAACAGGAATTGAACCCGTAACCTACTGATTACAAGTCAGTTGCTCTACCAATTGAGCTATTTCGGCACATGGTGGACTCTGAGGGACTCGAACCTTCGACCTCCTGCTTGTAAGGCAGATGCTCTAACCAACTGAGCTAAGAATCCATAAACATTGACAATTACAAATATACCATTGATATCAAGTATTGTCAATGTATTTTATCAATTTTTTTATTATTTATTTTCTAATTCTTCAAGTGTTTCTTCTATCCATTCAGGAAGCATTTTTTCCAAGGTAGCAAAACCCTTTTTTGTTTCATATAATTTATTTTCTTTTTCGTTTAAATGAAGTCCTAACTCCTTTAAACTTAAAGATATATGCTTATTTTTGTCATCAACTTCTGTTATCTTTGCATATAGTTCTTGTCCTACATAAAAATAATCATTAATATTTTTAATATAATTACCATTAATCATAGAAACATGGATTAATCCTGTGTAATTACCACTTTTTATAAATGCTCCATAAGGTTTAATAGAAGTAACCTCTACTTTTACTATTTCATTAACCTTCATAAAGCCCGTCCTTGAAAGTATTATAACATATATTTATTATTATTGAATAATTATTTAAAAAAATGTATAATTTATTTACGGAGGTCTTTATGGAAATAATTGATCATATTAAATATATAATTGAAAAAATAAGACCATTTATGATTAGCGACGGTGGAGATGTAAACTTCGTTAAATATGAAGATGGTATTGTATATATAACTATAAGTGGAGCTTGTGCTGATTGTGCACTTGCAGATACAGAAATAACTGATACTGTGGAAACAATACTTACATCAGAAATACCTGAAGTAATAGCAGTTGAAGTAATTAAAGAACAAAAAAAAGAAGATTAAATCTTCTTTTTGTTTGGCATTAATGCTAGTGTTTTAACCCCAGAAACAACATTTACATAAGCATCATCTATTTTAACAATTAAAGTAGAATCAACACTTACAGCTCTTATTGGTTCTTGAGTTTTCTTATCAACAATGATTAAATCTATAACAGATTCAATTTTGTTTCCCCAAACACCTGCATAGATATATTCTGCTTCAGAGTGTCTTCTTTCAGTGATTTGACCATGTCCATATCCATCAAACGTATGAGAATATCCTTCTATAAATGTTTCATTTTGTCCTTCAATTTCATTTATACCAAAATAAGATACGTCATCACTTACTGGGAAACCTATCATTTGACTATTATGAATTCTATCATCCATAGTATCTTGTAATACACCATTATTATAATCATTTGTAGATACTATTGTTGTATCAGTATGAATATTATCTATATATACTTCTAGATTTTCAGGAAGACCAACTGTATTAATCTTCATGTATAATCTTTTTGTATCTGTAATATGCCATTCATCACTACCACAAGTATAATAAATTTTTAATTTAAAGTCTTCACCTTCAACATCTCTTATTTGTGTAACACCTTTACAAATATTATCTGTATTATCATCTCTATCTATTACGTCAGAACCTTCAATATTGACTTCTTGTGGAGTACCTTCACAACTTGTTAATACAAATGGACTTATAGATAAAGCCAATACACTAATACCTGCTACAGTTTTCCTTAAATTATCTTTACTAACTATGCCAATATTATTTTTTTTGTTAATTTTTTTCATTTTTAGTTTCCCCTTCAAAAAAGTAGCAATATATTATCATATTTTTAATATTTTGTCAAAATAAGAAAGAAGCCTATTTGGCTTCTTCTATTGCTCTTGTTTCTCTAATAATAATTACTTTAATAGTACCAGGATATTGAAGTTTTTCTTCAATTTCATCTTTAATAGTTCTAGCTAAAGTAACTGAACCAAGTTCATCTATCTTTTCTGGTTTAACAACTACTCTTAGTTCTCTACCAGCTTGAACAGCATATGTTTTATCTATTCCATCATGAGAGTTAGCTATTTCTTCTAATTGCTCTAATCTCTTGATATAGTTTTCTAATGAATCATTTCTAGCACCAGGTCTACTTGAACTAATAGAGTCTGCTATTTGAACTAAAGCAGAAATAATACTAGTTTGAGCACAGTCTCCATGGTGAGACATAATTGCATTAAGTACTACTGGATCTTCTTTATATTTCTTTGCTAAATCAGCACCAATATCAACATGTGATCCTTCTACTTCAAAGTCTATTGCTTTACCAATATCATGAAGTAATCCTGCTCTTTTAGCAAGTGTAACATTTTCACCAATTTCACCAGCCATAATACCACAAAGGTTAGCTACTTCAATTGAATGTTGTAATACATTTTGACCATAACTTGTTCTATAATGAAGTCTACCAACAGTATAAACAAGTTCTGGATCCATAGTACCAAGTTTTAACTTGAATAAAGCTTCTTCACCTTTTTCTCTAATCTTAGTTTTGAAGTCTTCACAAGTTTTATCATATAGTTCTTCTATTCTTCCTGGATGGATTCTTCCATCTTTAATTAAAGCTTCTATTGTTACTTTTGCTATTTCTCTTCTAAGTGGATCAAATGATGAAATAACAATAGCTTCTGGAGTATCATCAATAATTAAATCTACACCAGTAACAGCTTCAATTGTTCTAATATTTCTACCTTCTCTACCAATTAATCTACCTTTCATTTCATCATTAGGTAAAGTAATTACTGATACAGTAGCTTCGTTAGTTACATCTGATGAAAACTTTTCCATAGTAGATACTAATAGATCTTTTGCTTTTCTATCAACATCTAATTTAGCTTTGTTTTCTTCTTCTTTAATATAACTAGCTATTTCTTTAGACATAGTTTCTTTAACTTTGTCCATAATCATTTTCTTAGCATCTGATTTAGAAAGTCCTGAAACTTCTTCTAATCTTTGAAGTTCTTCTTTAACTATTTCATTTGCTTTATCTTCCAATTTTTGAATTTCTTTTTGTCTTTGAATTAAACTATTTTCTTTGTCTGATAACATTTTTTCACGGTCTTGAAGTAATTGATCTCTTCTTTCAATACCATTTTCTCTTTGTTGTAATCTATCTTCTATTTCTTTTGCTTCTTCTTTTTTATCTTTTAGTTCTTGTTCAAATTCTTGTTTCATTCTATGTTGTTCTTCTTTAAGTTCAAGAACTGCATCCCTTTTATATTTTTCAGCTTCTTTTTTAGCCTTATCAATTATTTTATCAGATTTTTTGTTATTAATTCTTGAGATTATAAAGCATATAACAGCTGTTATAACTGCTCCTATAAGTAACCCAATAATGGAAGAAATTAAAAATTCCTTATCCATTTCTTTCTCCTTATATATGGCACATAATTGTCCATACAATTATAGTATAAAATTATTTTTAAAGAATGTCAATGTAATAAAAAAGGAAGCCTATGCTTCCTCTTTTATATCAAAATATTGTTCATACCAGATAATAAATGTATATATATTCCATACTTTTTTAAAGCAATCTGCTTTACCAGTTTTATGATTATCTAGTATCTTATTAATTCTTTTTACATTAAAGAATTTATGTGCTATTTCAGAATTAAATTTTTCTTTAATTTCATTATATAGATCATCTTCTTTAACCCATTCTCTAAGAGGAACAGGGAATCCTAATTTCTTCTTTTTATAACTTTCATTTGGAATAACACTCTTAGCAGCTTCTCTTAATGCTATTTTAGTATTATTCTTATTAATTTTTAATCTATATGGTAAAGTAGATGCTACTTTAAATACTTCAGTATCTAGGAAAGGCGTTCTAGCTTCTAAAGAGAACATCATAGTATTTCTATCTACTGCCATTAAAAAGTCATTTACTAACCATAAATAATAATCTATTATTTGTCTTTTTATAGTATTTGATTCATTTTTATAATCATCATAATATGGTTTAGTTATTTTTCTAGTACTAATTTGATTAGGTAGTTTAACTAGTTTTTTAGCTTCTTGGTCAGTAAATACTGCACCAGTACCAATAAAGTAGTTTTCTAGTTTTTGACCTCTTCTATATAAGAAATTTAATTTAGGTATTGCTTGAATCCTATAATCACTTAAACATACACTAACAGCATGTCTAATAAAATATGGAATCTTATTATACCAAGCATGATCAAAGTCTTCTCTAAATTCTATATATCCACAGAATAACTCATCTGCTCCTTCTCCTGAAGTAACAACTTTAACTTTATTTTCATGAGCTACTTTAGATACAAAGTATAATGCAATAGCAGATGGATCTGCTAATGGTTCATCCATATAATACATTATCTTTGGGAATTCTTTTAAATATTCTTCTTTAGTAATTAAGTAAGATTTATTTTTAATACCTAATTTATTAGATAAATCTTCTGCATAACTAACTTCACTATATCTAGAATGTTTCTCTTCAAAAGCAGCTGTAAATGTCTTATTTGGTTTAAATAATGAAACTATATATGATGAATCTACTCCTGAAGATAAGAAAGCTCCTACTTCTACATCTGCTATTTTATGATGTTCAACAGAATCTTTCATAGCAACTTTTAATTTTTCAATTATTTCTTCATCTGATTCATCAGTAGTACCAAATTCCATCTTAAAATATCTCTTAATAGTTATTTTTCCATTTTTATATTTTAAATAATGGCCTGGTTTTAACTTGTATACACCTTTAAAAAATGATTCATCTGATGCTACAGAGTTAAAACATAAATAACTAGCAAGTATATCTCCATTAAATTCTTTCTTAAAATCTGGATGTGCTAAAAATGCTTTAATTTCAGATGCAAACATAAATGCTTTATCATTTTTATAATAATATAATGGTTTAATTCCCCATTGATCTCTTGCAATATATAATTCTTTCTCTTTCTTATTATAAATAGCAAAAGCAAACATACCTCTTAAATGATTAACAACATCTATACCCCATTCTTCAAAGCCTTTTAAAAGAACTTCAGTATCAGATTTTGTTTTAAACTTATATTTGCCTTTTAATTCATCTTTTAATTCAAGGTAATTATAAATTTCACCGTTAAATATAATAACGTAATCTTTATCTTCAATAGGTTGTTTTCCAGTTTGTAAGTCTATGATAGAAAGTCTTCTATGACCTAAAGCAATATTATCATCAACATAAAACCCACAGTCATCTGGTCCTCTATGAACTAATTTATCAGTCATAGACTTAATGATATTATCTTTATTAATATTTCTATCTGAAAATCCTGCTATTCCACACATAAATACATCACCACATATTAAATATTATAGCTTAAATAAAACTTAAAAAGAAGACTTATGTCTTCTTTTTTTCTATTTTTTAATTTTTAAATCATGTTTCTCTCTTATTAGGTTTTCTAGTTCAGTACATAACTTTGGATTTTCTTTTAAAACTGCTTTAACAGTTTCTCTTCCTTGCCCAAGTTTTTCACCTTTATATGCGTACCAAGAACCACTCTTTTCTAGAATTCCATCTTCTGTTGCAATATCTATTATTTCTCCTTCTTTACTAATACCAGTTCCATACATTATTTCGATATTAGCTGATTTAAATGGAGGAGCCACCTTATTCTTAACAATTTTAACTTTAGTATAACTACCTACTATATTTTCACCCATCTTAATAGCTTCTGCTTTTCTAACATCCATTCTAATAGTTGAATAGAATTTTAAAGCTCTACCACCAGTAGTAGTTTCAGGATTTCCAAATAATACTCCTACTTTTTCTCTTAATTGGTTAATAAATATAGCTATAGTATTAGTTTTATTAATAGTACCAGCAAGTTTTCTTAAAGCTTGAGACATAAGTCTTGCTTGAAGTCCAACATGAGAATCTCCCATTTCACCTTCAATTTCAGCTTGTGGAACTAATGCTGCTACTGAGTCTATAACAATTATATTAATAGCAGAACTTCTAACTAATGCATCACAAATTTCTAATGCTTGTTCTCCAGTATCTGGTTGAGAAAGAAGTAATTCATCTATATTTACTCCTAAATTTTTAGCATATACAGGATCTAATGCATGTTCTGCATCTATAAATGCTGCTCTACCACCTAATTTTTGAACTTCTGCAATTGCATGAAGAGCAAATGTAGTTTTACCAGAAGACTCTGGTCCAAATATTTCTATAATTCTTCCTTTAGGATATCCACCTACTCCTAAAGCTATATCTAATGCAAGTGATCCACTAGATACAGTATCTATTTCCATCTTGGAATCAGCTCCAAGTCTCATTATTGATCCTTTACCAAATTGTTTTTCTATATCTTGCATAACTTGATTCAAGATTTGCTCTTGATCTTTATTTATATCTTTTGCCATTTAATATCCTCCTATTAACTGAATACATTATCATTATAATATGCAAATAAATATAAGTCAATAGTTTTTCAAACATTTGTTTGTTATTTTACAAACATAACTAAAACCCTTATTTTATATAATAAAAAAAGAATTTCTAACAAGAAATTCTTACAAAAATCATTATTTTGTTATAAACTTTTTAGCTCCATTAAAATACTGAATACCAGATATTACTGATAATAATGTAGCAGCTATTATTAAGAAATCAGCTATTGGTAAATTCCATAAACTAAATGGTAGTCCACCTACTAATTTTAGTGTTATACCAATCATTAAAAATGCAGTTTTGAACTTACCTAGTTTTCCAGCTGGTAATACTTCACCTTGTTCAGTTAAAAGCATTCTAACACCATCTACTATAATATCTCTACTAATAATAATTACAGGAATAATTGTAGGAATAAATCCTTCTCCAGCAAGTATTATTAATAAACTATTAGTAAGCATCTTATCAGCAATAGGATCCATTAATTTACCAAAATTACTAACGTAATTATATTTTCTAGCTATTTTACCATCAAAGAAGTCAGTTATACTTGCTACGATAAATAATACTGCACATATAGCTAGTTTCACATCAAGGATTGCAATTCCATTAATTAGATACTTTGGAAAATTATATCCAATCATATCATATGGAAATAAGAATATAATAATTACTATTACTGCTAATATTAATCTAATAACTGTTAAAGTATTAGGTAATTTAGGACTTGGTTTTTTACTCATAGATTAACCCTTTCTATATATCCAACATCAAAGTTGTTATTACTATTTCTACTGTCTACTATCATATTAATAACAAATATAGATGCACATACAAATAATATAGCTAATAAACCAATTATTATATATTTTAAATAACTCTTTCTATTAGTTTCTGTATTTGTATATGGAGATGCTATTTTATTACTATCCATTTTTTCTAATTTTTTACTAGCTTTAGCTATTTCATTTAATGGAATCTTAGATGTAGATTCAAATACAAAGTCATTAAACTCATCTATAATATCTTCTGTTTCTAATCCTAAGTATTTAGCATAGTCAACAATTATAGTTTTAAGTAAGAATTTATCTTTAAAGTCTTTGAAGTTACCTTCTTCTATAGCTTGTAATTGAGATGCTTTATAATTAATATCTCCAGCAGCTTCTTCTAAAGATAATCCCATACCTTCTCTTTTTTCCCTTAATTCTTCTCCTATTTCTTTCATATAATCTCCTTATAAAATAAAAAAATAATTTTTAATAAGCCATGTTCTGTACCATAAAGGTGGTAAACATTTATCTATGATTTCTCATCCACTCTTAAATTCAATTCTTCTTAAGTGGTTCCTCTACCAAATTTGAGTTTCTCGCTTGCGGGGTTTACCTCGTTTCATTCTATATTTTTCAATATAGATTCGTCACTGTGGCACTTTATAAAAATATATCCATAGAAATCCTTAGGATATATTTTTGCCGTTAGCATAAAGCTACTATAGGTTATTTTTTCCTATACACAAACACTACTGTCATCGCAGAACAGTGCGAGCATGGACTTTCCTCTACATTACGTTTAAAATGCAGCGTTTACCTAAAAATTATTTAACCCTTTTTATTACTTAATCTATTTATTCCTTTTTATCACCATAAATTATTTTTTCAAGTTGTGATACTCTTCTTAATAAATCAACATTAGATACTTCTTTATCAGTACTTTTTACAATTTCAATACTTTCTTTAGCATTTCTTAGTTGATGTTTTAAACTTAGTATTTCATTGTTAAGTTCTTCTATTTGATTTTCAAGATTTCTTCTTATTCTTTCATATGTTCTATAGTCACTAATAACTATATCTAAGGCTTTATCTACTTCTTGAGGTCTATATCCCCTAGCATCAATCTTAAAATCCCAATTAAGTAATGTATCTGGAGTTAAAACTATTTCGTCGTTTTTCATAAATATCACCATAATAATTATTACATTTTATAGGTTTTTTGTCAATTTACAAGTATTTGAAATACCATTTACAATTACTTTAATAGTAGATTTTTTTATAAATAAAACTACCATAAAATTGAAAATTATAGTATAATTAATTAAGGTGAAGTATATGAATTATCCAGACGGCATCAAAAGAAATAACAAAACTATATATTCTGGTAAAAGAGGTATGACTTTAGAAAGTGATATTAACGAAACTAATAAATATTACTTAGAAAAAGATATTGCTTTAATATATAAAAAGCCTACTCCTACTAAAGTAATTAAATTAGATGGCAATAGAATTAAAGATGGATTCTATGAAATACCTTCTACTACAGATTACAATGGAATATATAAAGGTAAATATATTGATTTTGAAGCTAAGGAAACAAGAAGTAAAACTTCGTTTTCATTAAATAATATACATGATCATCAAATAAAACATTTAGATAGTGTTTTAAGACATGGTGGTATATCTTTTTTAATTATTAGATTTACTACTTTAAATGAAACATATCTATTAATGACTAAAGATTTTATGGAATATATTAATAATCATGAAAGAAAATCTATTCCATATGAATATATAAAGAATAAAGGGTATTTAATTAAAATAAAATTAAATCCAAGATTAGATTATTTGGAGGTTCTTAAATGAAAAAAATCATAAGAAAGAAAAAGAGTACGGGTTCTAAACCTAAGTTAAAACTAAAATTTTTAAATAGAGAAAAGAAACAATTAACTAAAGATCAAAAAAGAAGAAGAAATAGAAAACTACTTAAAGGATTATTTAATCTATGTTTAGTGGGTATACTATTAATACTTACTCTAAGTATAGTATTCTCAATATATATAGTTATTAAAGCTCCTGATTTTGATCCAGAAAAACTATATAGAGCTGAATCATCTATTATATATGATAAAGATGGTAAAGAAATAGCTAAACTAGGTATAGAAAAGAGAAAGAAAGTTACTTATGATGATCTACCTGAAGTATTAGTAGATGCTATAGTAGCAACAGAAGACTCTAGATATTTCCAACATAATGGATTTGACTTACCTAGATTTACTAAAGCTGCTTTAGGACAAGTTGTTAATAAATTACTTGGTAGAGGTGGTAATGCTGGTGGTGGATCTACTATCACAATGCAGGTTAATAAGAATAACTATACTACATCTGAAGTATCTATAACAAGAAAGTTTACTGATATATACATGGCTATCTTTAAAATAGAAAAGAATTATTCTAAAGAAGAAATAATGGAATATTATGTTAATACATCATTCCTTGGAAATGAATCTTATGGTGTTGAACAAGCATGTCAAACTTACTTTGGTAAATCAGTTTCTGATATAGGACTTGCTGAAGCATCTATTATAGCTGGTTTATTCCAAGCACCTTCTGCATATGATCCATATAGACATCCAGAAGCAACTGAAAGCAGAAGAAATACAGTTTTATATCTAATGAAAATGCATGGATATATAACTCAAGAAGAATACGATATAGTTAAGGCTATGCCTGTAACTGATATAGTTATGAAAACTAATCCAATGATTGAAGATAATGAATATCAATCATATATAGATATAGTTATTGATGAAATAGAAGAAAAAACTAAGAAGAGTCCTTATACAACTGCTATGAAGATTTATACAAACTTAGATACTAGAAAGCAAAAAGAAATCCAAGATATCATGGACGGTGAAACTTGGGAATGGAAAGATGATAAGATACAAGCTGGTATTGCAGTTGTAGATATTAATTCAGGTAAATTAATAGCAGTTGGTGGTGGTAGAAATAGAACTGGTGAAAGACAGTTTAACTATGCTACTATGATTAATAAACAAATAGGATCTACTGCTAAACCATTATTCGATTATGGACCTGCTATTGAATATAATGGATATTGTGAAAATACACAATTCTTTGATGGACCTTATTCATATAATAGTGGTGGTGCTTTAAAGAACTGGGATGGAAGATTTGAAGGTAACTTAACATTAAAGGTTGCTCTTGGAGAATCAAGAAATATACCTGCTGTTAAAGCATTCCATTCAGTAGAAAATAGTAAAATAAAAGAATTCGTTATGGGTCTTGGTATAGAACCTGAAATAGATGAAAATGGTTATATTCATGAAGCACATGCTCTTGGAGCATTTAATGGATCTAATCCAGTACAAATGGCTGGAGCTTATGCTGCATTTGGTAATGGTGGTTACTATACTAAACCATATACAGTAACTAAAGTAGAATATATTGATACTGGTAAAACAGTTAGTTTAAAGAATAAAACAGAAAAAGCTATGTCTGATTCAACAGCATTTATGATTACAGATTCATTAATCTGGGCAGTTGAAGGATATGGTAATATTGGTGGTAGAGTTAGAGGAGTTAAAATAGCTGCTAAAACTGGTACTACAAACTTCACTTATTCAATTATGAAACAATATAACTTCCCATCATCAGCTGTTAATGATATGTGGACAGTTGGATATACTCCTGAGTATTCAGTAGCTATTTGGTATGGTTATGATACCCTAGAAGAAGGATATTATAATACTAATGCTGGTGGTAGAGCTAAGAACCAAATATTCTTAAAAGTAATTGATATTGTATCTGATGATAAGTCTGGAAATAAGGGATTTAAAGTACCCTCCAGTGTTACAAGAGTAACTATTGAAAAAGAAACAATGCCTGCTTTATTACCAGGTGAAAATACACCAGATGATATGAAAGTAACAGATTACTGTGCTAAGAAATCATTACCTGGCGGAACATCAGAAAGATTTAATAAGTTACCTAATGTTACATCATTAACTAGTAGTGCTACTAATACATCAGTAGTACTAAAATGGGATGCTGCTAGTGTTCCTGGATATTATGATGATGCTAACTTAAAGAAATTAAATGAAATCTACTTTGCTAAACATGTAGATGAAAACTTAGAAGAAAGAAAGAATGCTTTAGGACCTTGGGGTTATGAAGTAATAGAAAAGAATAATAAAACTGGTGATGAAACATCACTTGGATTTACAACTAGTACAACTATGACTGTAACAAGAAAAGATTATGATGCAACATATATAGTTAAAACAGCATGGCAAAATGACTGGATAGTTAGATCTACTGGTACTTCAGTAGAAGTTAAATCTAATAAACCAGAAGAAGCTACATTTACTAATACATTTGGATATAATCCTGTAAGATATAGTAAATCAACAGATGCTTTCTTTGATAACTCAGATAATCAAATATCTAATGTTAAAGATGATATAGTTGTTAAAGGTACTGATGGTACTATAGCAAATCCTAGTTTATCATTAACTTGTTCTATTCCATGTAATGCTGATGGTACTCCAAAGAACTTTGAAGCAATTACAAGTTATACAATAACTTATACATTAACTTATGAAGGAAAAACATATAAATTACCTTCATATAGAACAGTTAATATAGTAGATTAAAAAAAGACTGATTACTCAGTCTTTTCTTTTTGTACTATTTTTTCTAGTTCTTCTACAGCCATATTAAGGTCATCATTAACAATATTATAATCATATCTAGTAGATATCTCTATTTCCTTTTTAGCAGTATTTAATCTATCTTCTATGTCTTCTAAAGATACATTACCTCTTTTAATTAATCTTTCTCTTAGAATGTCCATAGATGGTGGTAATAAGAATATAGATACTGCATCAGGATACATTCTTTTAATGTTGGCTTCTCCTTCTACTTCTATAATCATTATTACATCTTTACCATTATTTAATTGTTCATCTAAAGTATTCTTTAAAGTACCATAATAATTATGATTATAAATAGTGTATTCTAGAAATTCACCATTTTTAATCTTATCTTCAAATTCTTCTTTAGTAATAAAATGATATGTCTTATCAGGTATATCTCCTTCTCTTATTTCTCTAGATGTACAAGATACACTCTTATAAGCATCATTTCTTTTTAAGTATTCAGATACAATAGTATCCTTTCCTATTCCAGAAGGACCACTTACTATTATTAATTTTCCTCTCATATTAACTCCTATTTATTAGTATTATGATAATAATTAAACTCTGCTAATTCAGATGATAGTTTATCTAATTCTTCATTTTCTTCATAGTTTAATATATCTTCTAATTCAAATATTAATTGATCTATAGATTTACTAGAATACTCAATATCATTTCTTTTAAGTATATCTATTTGTCTTTTAGTTAAATATAACTTATCATTTATTTTTTCTAATTGATTTTCTTCAAATACATCTTGTATTATCTTATCTATTTCATTCATTATCTAACTCCATTAATGCACTAAGTAAACCAAGTTTGCCATATTCATATGTTAATGCTCCTTGTTGATATGCTGAAAATGGTTCTCTAAGTGGTCCATCACAACTAAGTTCTATTGATGATCCTTGTGTAAATGAACCAGATGCCATTATAACATCATCTTCATAACCTGGCATATAAGCTGGTATTGGAACTACATTAGAATCAATTGGAGACCCTTTTTGAATTCCTTGGCAATACTTAATTAATTTATCTCTATCATGGAATATAATATTTTGAACTATATCCACTCTTTCTTCATTATATTTAGGATCTACTTCATATCCAAAACTTTCCATTACTTTAGCAGTAAGTATTGCTGTTTTTAAAGCATTTCTAACTACTGAAGGTGCTAAGAATAAACCTTTTAATATATCTCTATTTGAGTTCCCTGTAGGTCCTACTTCTTTACCTTCTCCAGGAAGAGTTAATCTTTCACCACATAATTTAATTAAATCACTTCTTCCTACTATATATCCACCATTAGATGCTATACCAGCACCTAGATTCTTAATAAGAGATCCACATGCTATATCTACACCTACTTCAGTTACTTCTTTCTTATTAACAAATTCACAATAACAGTTATCCACCATAATAATAGTTTCAGGAGATACTTCTTTAATTAATTTAGTAACCTTTTCTATCTTACTTATAGAAATACTTTTTCTAGTAGAATACCCTTTACTTCTTTGAATTTCTATAACCTTTACTTTATTATTTTCTAAGTATTCTTTAACTCTATCATAATCAAAATCATTTTCTACCAAATCTATTTGATCATATTTTACTCCATAACTCTTTAAGGAACTATCGTTATCTCTAATACCTATTACTTCATGTAAAGTATCATATGGAGTTCCTGAAATACTTAAAAGTATATCATTTGGTCTTAAAAGAGCAAATAAACAAACAGTTAAAGTATGAGAACCTGATACAAATTGAGTTCTTACTAATGCATCTTCTGTTTTAAATATATCTGCATATACTTTTTCTATGGCTTCTCTTCCTATATCAGAATATCCATATCCAGTAGTACTATTAAAACAGTTTTCAGATATATTATTCTTTTTAAATGCCTTTAATACTTTATTAGAGTTATAAAAACATATATTATCTATTTTATTAAATTCTTCTTTTAATAGAGATTCTTCTCTATCTACTATAGTTTCATAATCAATCATAATCCACCTCTATTATACTTCCTGTAGGAGTTTCACTATTAACTATATCATATATATAATTAGATACATATTCAGTAGTTAATAATTTAGTTTGTCCATATCTATTCATTTCTTCTTTTAGATAATCAGGATTCATTTCTCTAATAGATGAAGTATCTATCCATGGAAATAATAAACTAATAAATCTAATATTTGGATAAGATAAACTAAATGTTTTAGCAAATGTATTTATAGCTGCTTTAGAAGCTATATAATCTACTCCATCTTTAGTAGGTGTTTTAGTAGAATCTAAAGAAGACATAAATATAACATTTCCTTTAATTAATGGAAGTAAATACTTAGTAATTAAGAAAGTACCTACTACATTGACCTCTAATACATCCATAAATTCTTCTTTAGTTTTATCCTCAATAGAATTATCTTTACATAAACAAGCAACATTTATTAAAGTATCTATTTCTTCATCTTTAACACATTCATATAACTCTTTAATAGATTCTTCATCTTTTAGATTACATCTATATACTTCATAGTTATTTATAACATCCAAATAATCTATTTCTTTATTATTATATGTAAGTAATAAATCATAACCTTCATTATAAAATTTTAATGCTAAAGCTTTTCCTATAGAGGAAGCAGCTCCTGTAATTAAAACTGTTTTCATATAAAACTCCTTTCATGGTATTATATCATAATATTAAAAAAAGATATTAAATATCTTTTTTATTATTCCATTTAAAGTTCTCTACTTCAGGTAGATCTGTTCCAAATTCTACTATATGTTTTTTATGTTTCTCTAAACAATCTAAACAATATTTTCTAAGTTCTTCCTCTTTTTCATCATTTGGAACATATCTAAGAGCATCTAATACTAAATGATATCTATCTATTTTATTTAGAACTCTCATATCAAATGGAGTTGTAATAGAACCTTCTTCTAAATATCCATGTACATGGAAGTCATTACATCTTTTATATACTAATTCATGTATTAGATTAGGATATCCATGGAATGCAAATATAACAGGTCTATCTTTAGTAAATATTTCTTCAAATTTAGTATCACTTAAACCAAATTTATACATTGGAGATAATTTCATTAAATCTACTATATTTACTACTCTAACCTTTATATCTATGTTTTCTTTTAATAATTGATAAGCTGCAAATACTTCTAAAGTAGGAGTATCTCCAGATGCGCATAGAATAACATCAGGATCATCATCAGATGCAAATGGTACTATCATAATACCGTCTTCTACTAATTTAATAGCAAGTTCTTTACTAAACCATTGCATTCTTGGATGTTTAGAAGCTACTATAGCATTTATCATATTTTGAGATTCTAATGCTTTATTAGTGCATGCTATTAATGTATTAGTATCTGGTGGTAAATAAATATTTACCATATCAGTTTTCTTAGTTACTAAGTGATTTAAGAAACCTGGATCTTGATGAGTAAACCCATTATGATCTTGTTGCCATACATGTGATGTAAGTATAAAGTTAAGAGATGATATTTCTTTTCTCCAAGGTATTTCAGAGGCCATTTTAAGCCATTTAGCATGTTCAGAAACCATTGAGTCTACTACTCTTATAAATGATTCATATGAGTCAAATAAACCATGTCTACCAGTTAATAAATAACCCTCTAATAAACCTTCACATATATGTTCTGATAGATATGAATCAAATACCATTCCATCAGGAGATAAGTTCTCATCAGTAGGAAGTATTTTACTATTCCATTTTCTATCTGTTGCCTCAAATACATAATTAAGTCTATTAGAATTATTCTCATCTGGTGAGAATAATCTAAAGTTATCTCTATTAAGAATAATTGTATCTCTTAAATATCTAGATAACTCTAACATATCTTGTTTAACTAATGTACCTGGTAAAAAGTCATATAAATATTCTTTATAATCAGGTAAATTAAGTCTTTTTATAATACCAGGATTACTATGAATATTCATACCTATTCTTTTATTACCTTTAGGTATTATTTCTTTAATGTCTTCCATTAAAGAACCATTATCATCAAATAATTCATTAGGTTTATAACTATTAAGCCATATACTTAAACTAATTAAATTACTAGGATTATTCTTATCTATTTGAAGTGGTACTTGATGTGATCTAAATGAGTTTTCTACTTCTTTACCATCAACCATTTTAGGACCAGTCCATCCTTTAGGAGTCCTCATAATAATCATAGGTAATTTATTATTATCACCATTTTTATATTCAAATATTCTTTTAACTATTATATCCATTAATGCAGCCATTCTATCATGCATTTCAACTGGATCAGTTCCTTCTATATAATATGCCTCATATCCATATGAGTTAAACATATTTATTAGATCATCATTATCCATTCTAGATAGTATAGTTGGACTATTAATCTTATATCCATTTAAATGAAGTATAGGTAAAACTATACCATCACTCTTTTTATTCATAAATTTATTTAAATGCCAAGATGTAGCTAGAGGTCCAGTTTCTGCTTCTCCATCACCAACTACACATGCACATATTAAATCAGGATTATCAAGTACTGCTCCATAAGCATGAACTAAACTATAACCTAGTTCTCCTCCCTCATGAATAGAACCTGGTACTTCAGGTGATGCATGAGAACTAACTCCTCCAGGAAAAGAAAATCTCTTAAAGAACTTTTTCATTCCCTCTTCATTTTGTCCTATTTCAGGATATAGTTCTGTATATGAACCCTCTAAATATGTATTAGCAGTAAAAGCATTACCACCATGACCAGGGCCTGCTATAAACATAACATCTAAATCATATTTAGTTATAATTCTATTTAAATGAGTATATATAAAGTTTTGTCCTACAACAGTTCCATAGTGTCCTACTATTCTAGGTTTAACATCATTAATAGTTAAAGGTCTCTTTAAAAGTGGATTATCAACAAGATATAATTGTCCCACAGATAAATAATTAGCCGCTCTAAAATATCTATTAATTATATTTAATTCTTTATCTGATAGATATCCCATAATAATCCCTTCCTATTCTAATAATAATTATACTATAAAAGAATAAAAAAATATAGTTCATTGAACTATATTTTTATTCTTCATCAAAGAAATCATCAAAGAAATCATCATATTCTTCTTTTTCTTCTTTAACCTCTGTATTCTTAGATTCTTCATTTTCTTTCATAGTAAAGTTTTCTAAGTCAACCATATTACTGTGAACAACTTCTGAAGTTTTAGGACCACCATCTTCAATATGAGTAGCTTCTTTAACTTCTAATTCTTCACTAGGTTTTTCAGGAGTTAAATCAAGAGGTTCTGGAGTAAATGGAGTTTCCGCTTTACTTTCAGATTCCTTCTTTGCTTTCTCTTCTGCTTCTTCCTTTTCTAATGCTGCTATTTGAGCATCTATCTTCTTAATAATATCATCTAATTCAGATTCAGATGGCATATTACCACCAGCAAATGGATTAGGAACTGGACTAGGTTCAGGTCTTTGATTTAGGAATGGATTTTGATTCATTCCTCCACCCATAAATGGATTAGATCCTCCAAATGGATTACCACCTGGAACTCCTCCTCCAAAATCTAAATTAGGTCTATTTTCTTGTTTCTTCTTTTGAACATATTCTTTTAAATTGAATACTGCTATATCAGATAAATCTCTTTCTGGATATATAACATTCTTACCAAAGTAATCTTCACCTTTACCAAATCCAAAGTCATTATTAAATCCTTGTCTTATAGTACCTTTATAAGGTGAACATCTTTGTTTAATAAGTATAAATGTTCCAAAAGGTAATGTTTGAAGTTCTGTAACTGTTATTAAAGGTCTTGTTTCTTCTTTCTTATCTTTACCTACTCTAATAATCTTATCACCACATAATTTAGAGATTTCTTCTAAGGCTTGTAATTCTCCAGTAAGTAAATAAATTAAGTTACCACAGTTACCTCTAATAGTTTCAGCTTCTTCTTTACCATATGTTTTATTAATTTGTGCAAAGTTTTGAATGATAAATGTGAATCTAATTCTTCTAGAACGAGCAGCTGTAACCATTGTAGTAATATCTTTAAATTTAGGCATGTTAGCAAACTCATCTACTATGAAGTTTGTTCTAACAGGAAGTGCTCCACCATGTTTATGAGCTACTGTAATTAATGATTCATAACATTGTTTAATAAAGATTGTAGCAAGTGAGTGATATGTTGTTTTTTCATCTTGTATTATTAAGAATACTGCTGTTGGTTTTTCACCAATTGATGACATATCAAAGTCACTCTTAGAAAGCATTTCTGATAAGTTTTTAGTAACCGCTAATGTTTTAACTTTTTGTTGTAAAACTGTTAATACTCCAGCTTTAGTATCTTGTGCAGTATTAACAACAGCAGCCATATTAACTGCTATAGGTGATGTAGGATCTTGCATATTAAAGTATTCTTGCATATATGTTTTAGGTCCTATTCTTTCTTCACCTTGATTAATCATTAAGTTAACTGAATTAATATTAATAGTATCTTTAGGAGCATCTTTGAATAATGCTAATCCAATACCTGTTAAATAGTCTGCAGCAGCATTTTGCCAGAATGGATCATCACCTTGTCCATCTACAACTATATTAGTAGCTAAGTCATTTAATAACTCGTTAGCTTTATCAAAATTTCCTTCTTGATGGTATGAATATGGTAAATCATATGGATTCCAACAATTACCTTTTTGAGGTTCACGGAAATTAAGTATTATTATTTGATAACCTAATTCTCTAAGTTTACCAGAATGGTGTTCATATATTTCACCTTTAGGGTCAGTAATAATCATTGATTCTCTACCCTTCATTAAGTGAACCATAGCAGGATCTACGAATCCAGATGTTTTACCTGAACCAGTAGCACCAATAACTAAAGTATGACTTTCACCATTATCTACATATGCTGCATCTTTTCCATATACTAGTGGAACACCTCCACCTTCAGATTTAGATACAGAATAAGGAACTTCTAAAACTCCTCTTTGAGCAATAATATCTTTATCTTTAAACCATCTAGAATATCCATTAGTTTTCTTTTCATCTGAATATCCAAAACCTTTTTCCATGTCAAAGAAATATGAAGAAGTAGTAGCAAATAAAGCTGCTATAATAGCTATCCAAACACCAAATGTAATTAATATATTATTAGGATAAAAAGCTATTATGAAATTTATACCAGCCGGACTACCATATTCCATTATAGATTTAACATTTGAAATAACAATTGCAATTAAAAAAAGTAAAAAGAAACATAACGTAGCAAATATAATAACGTCTTTCTTTTCAGCAACAAATTTTAGTCTCATATTTCATCTCCGTATAACTAAATACATTATATCAAAAAAAAGGTATTTTATAAATACCTTTTTATTATTCTAGTATGAAAATAAACTTGATTTAGAAGTTAAGAATCTCATAGAACTATTATTAGTTTTAGATATAGGTCCATATTGTTTTTCATAGTCATATCTATATACAGCAGTATAAGATAATGTCTTATCAAATGCAGAGATTAATACTTCTGTACCATCAGCATCTCCAGAATCAGCATTTTCTTTAGAAGGATCTGCCCATACTTGTTTTTCTTCACCTATATATATAATAGCAATCTTCTTAGAATCCTTTTCATAAACAAGGATATCTCCTTTTTTAATCTCAGCTTCTTTATATTCAGATTTAGTAAAATAATGCTCAGTTAGTACTTTTTCCATCTCATCAATAGTAAATACACTTTCTTGACCATCCATAACACCTGAATTAACAACACTATAATATATGAATGATGCATTATCTACATCTGGATTCATAGATCTCTTAGTTACATCATTAGTATTACCAATAGCATCATTATTAGCTATTTCAATAGCTTTATTAGCTATAGCACCAGTCTTATTACCAACATACATTGAATCACATAATTTAACTCCACTTGCAGTTGATTGTGAAGATGATGAACCACCTTTAAGATCAAATGTACCACTATGAATATTACCGTTATTAGTAAACATTAATACAGGGTTATTTGAAGATTCCCACTCAATACCCCAACCACTTGTTGTTACATTTCCTGTTGGGTGACCTAATTCAACTTCAAACTCGATTACATCAGTAGCTCCAGAAAGAGGATGACCCCATCCAGTAGAATCAACACCTTCACCTTTGGTATCCATAACAACCAATGGAGCTATACTACCATCTTTAAACTTAGCATTTAATACATCTCCTGGTAATCCAATATCAGGTACAACTGCGGATAAATACCTATCAACACCATCTACAGTGATATAAGCAATACCATTTTTAAATCTACTACCTTGAGAAACCCATACTTCATATGTTGCTCTTTGTCCCTGACCTTCTCCCCAAGTTCTTTCATCACTTGATTTGCATCCATAATACCAACCTTTTCCACCATAACATGTAAATGAATACTCATTAGCTTGTGTAAAGGTTTGAGGTATAGTAATAGTAGTAGCTCCAGGATAATCTCCTACATGAGCAGTACACTTAACAATCATATTAGTTGGATCTATTGCTGTTCCATCTAGTTTTCTAAATTCTAGATATAATGACGGAACACTTAATCCCTCAGATTCAGCAGCAGTACCAATAGTACCTACTTCTTGTCTATCAGTTACTGTATCTCCAGTTTTAAGTTTTACACTACTCTTACTTAATCCTTTATATATAATACTAAAGTCATATTGACTCTTTACAGCCGTTCCATCCATAGTATATTTATACTCTATTTCTATACATCCACCTGTACATTCCATAGTACTATCCGCAGAAGAAGCTTTAACAGTACCACCATCCATAACAGCATATACTTTATCGCCTTCTACGTTACCAGTTGAATCTTTATTTAATTCAATACCATTATGTAATTTACCATCAGTAGTATATCCATATCCATTTTTATCAAGAAATTCAATACAATTAGAAGTATTAATATCAACTGGATCACTTAATGAACTAGCTAATTTTCTATCAATAGCTCCTATACATAATTGATTATAATCTTCAGAATCATCTTCATCTTGAATAGTAAATAATCTATCAAAATAATCTTTATATGCGAATATTTCATCTATAATATTATCTATTGATTCTTCTATAACTTTACCATCTTTATCATAACTTAAATATGGTTTAAAATCTGGATTATTTGGAATAAATTTTTCTTTTAAATATTTTCTATAGTTTTCTTCACTATATTTATATGAATAATATGTAATCGTAATTTCATCTAATACATTATTAGTAAATATATTTGAAGGCAGTTTTATACTTTGAACTGACATACATCCAAGGAATAAACAATTTATCAGAATTTTTGCATCTAATACACTTTTTTGAGAAATAATAGGTATAGGAATACCCGTTAATAATGTTATAGCTGCACTTTTACCAACATCCGATAAAACATCTTTCATCATTTGTATAACAGCATCTTGATAATCTCCACCATAAGTAACTATCCATTCAGATAATGACATTTCATGCTGAGTATAACTACTTGCAGTTCCTAAAAATGTTGAATCAAACATAGCATTTGCTAATAATTTTAATCTATATACTTTACCTATAGTGTACCAATAACCCGTTTCAGGATCATATGTACCTCCAGCTTCTTTTTCAACTTTTTCTATTTCTGATTGTATTAATTGAGAAAAATTAGCCATATATGCATCTGTATCAGTGTCATCATCAAGACTACCAGCAGCCTCAATACCGAGAGATTGCATTCCGTAATTCTCATTTACACTTAAACTAGAATAATCTGTTTGATAGCCACTTTTCATCTCAGAATAAAATGTAGTAGCAAGTAATAGTGTGGAATCTAATTCTTCCCCATAAATACTACCAAGTCTATCTAGTTCTGCATAGAATGTTTCTTTTGAATCAGCAAAATTACCATTTGCATATAAGTTAGCAATCTTTTCAGCAGTATTAGCCACATTTAATGCAATTTTTTCAGCATTCATTAATGCATCTAACATAGGTGCAAATATCATATAAATACCTAAAGCCAAAAATATTATAGGTAATAATAAACTAATAAGGCCCATTATTAAACCTGCAGCAGCAGATTTTAATGCACTCTCTCCTAGTTTATCTAATAACTTATCTGTGTTTTCTTTACCAATTAATTTATCTAAAACTTTAACAGCTGTAGCACCTGCTTTAGAATATGCATTTGTATTTTCTGAAGCAGCTAATGCAGCTCTTATACCAGGAGCACCTGATAATCCTTTAGGACCTTGTTTTAAGGCATCTTTTGTATTCTTAGCTATTTCAGCTTTATCAGCTGCAGGATTATCTTTTGCAGCATCCTTAGCTAAATCTTTAGCACCCTCTTTTGCTGCATCCTTTGCTGCATCTTTAGCAACATCTTTTGCTGCATCTTTTGCAGTGTCTTTAGCAGCATCCTTTGCTGCATCTTTTGCAGTATCTTTAGCAGCATCCTTTGCTGCATCTTTTGCATTATCACCTGCATTCTTAGCAGCATCCTTGCCATCAGGTTTTCCATCTTTTTTATCTTTGGTTTCATCTTTTTTATCAGATTTACCACCATTTTTATCTGAACCTTCTTCAGGTTTAGTTTGTTCATTAGATGAACCACTATCAGATGATGAACTCTTAGATTCTTCACCTGTAGATTTATCATCAGTAGCACTTTCTTTACTTGAAGTATCCTCAGATGATGTATCTGAACCACTATCTTTTGTATCACTAGTTTCAGTAGAATCACTAGTATCACTAGAAGTATCTGAAGTAGGTTCTGAAACTGTTTCATTTGATGAGTCTTCAGTTGCTGATTCACTATCATCAGAACTACTTTCAGTAGGTTCACTTTCCTCACTTGTAGATTCAGAAGGCTCTGATGATTCAGTAGATTCTTCAGCAGATTCACTTGATGTTTCTTCACTTGGAGTATTATCCTCTACAGGATTTTCATCTACTGAATTATCTCCATTATCTAATGATTCTTCTTCATTACCAGATTCATCATCAAGTATTTCCTCAGTATCATCATCATTAATAGGTTCTTCTTCACCTACTTCATCATCACCAAGTTCTTCAATACCTTCATCATCTGGTATTTCTTCTACATCATCATTTTGATTTATATTTTCTTCTTTTTTATCACTACTAAAAGATGGTTCTGACACTGAACCATCATCTAAATCTAGGTCAGAAAGATCTAATTCTATCTCTCCTTCAATGACACCTGAAACAGGTATACCATCTTTTCCTATATTCTCTTTTTTATCGTCCAATGCCATCACCACCTTTCATTAATTATTAATTAAAATTATAGACCGCCTTTTGTACCAAATGAATCAAGTTCTGCATCAGTAACAACTACACTAACTTGTAGTCTCTTACTACCACAGATAAATAATGCTTCACCTTGGTTATAACCTTTAATACTTTCAATCTCATTTTCGTTGATATCAAGTAATTGAGCAAGGTCTTCAGCAGCTTGTTTTCTAAGTCCCATTATTAAATAATAAGACGAGTTATCAAATATTGCTTTACCTTGAGTAATTACATTAGGATCAGTAAAGTCACTTGGTTGTTGTGTAATTACTATAGTACCAGTATTATATTTTCTTGCTCTTCTTTGAACATTTGCTAAGAAGTCTGCTCCTAAAGTATTATTTTGACCAAGTAACATATGTGCTTCATCAACCATTAATACTGTATTAATATTTGGATCAAGACATAATCCCCAAGCATGTTTTAATATGTTAAAGAATAAAGCATTCTTAATATTTACTTCAGCATTCATAAGTTCTCTTATGTTGAAAACTATGAAGTTTGATTTTGGTTCAATGGTAGTATGACCATTGAAGAAATATTCAAGTCCACCAGAAACTAGTGGTCTTATTTTCATTTCAAGTCTTTCCATTATACTTCTTTCAGCTGTAGCTTCACCATAAGAAAGTATTTTACCTCTAACAGTTTCATATACATCTGAGAATGTAGGAAAGTCTTCTTTTTTAAATGTAGTAAAATCTGTATTAATATTAACATTAAATCTTTGATATGTTTCCATAACAACTTCATTAAATAAGTTTAATACATCTTCTTCTATAGATGGATCATAGTATCTCATGAAAGCCTTTAATGTTTGAAGAGTATTAGTTAGAATTGAATATCCAATACCTCTTCCAGTTTCATCATCTATTCCATCTGCAACAACTTCTAGTGGGTTAATCATACCATATTCGCCGCCTAATCCTAGGTTAATGAAATCTCCACCAAATTGTCTAGTCATATCTTCTAATTCACCTTCAGGGTCAATAGCAACTATCTTATAATTATTTCTTATATGAGATCTAAGTAATAATTTAGCTGCAGTAGATTTACCTGAACCAGAAGATCCTAACATAATCATGTTAGCATTATTTCTATTATGTTCTTTTCTTTGTTGATATAAGAATTGGTTAAATAATACTACACCACCTGAGAAATCTACACCAAATAAACAAGATAATCCAGGATCTTTAATACTATCAAAGATAAATGGATACATTGCTGCAAGTGTAGGAGATGGTATTGGAGTACCAATTCTATCTTCAACATCTTGTTTTTCAAATATTGGTAGCATTGATTTAAATATTTTTTCTTGTTCAAATCTAAGTGGAACTGCTCTCATAAGCATTCCTTCCATTAGATTCTTAACTTGAACTTTTTTACTTTCAAGTTCTTCTTTAGTATCTGCTACTATCATTACATGTAATTGAAAATTAAATACTTTTGATTGGTCTCTAGTAATTTCAGAAATGAAATTATTAAGAGAATCATAGTCATTTCTTAATTTTTCTTGCATTGTTACATCACGTTCTTTTTGATATCTTTCTTGAACATCAACTAATTGCTTATTAAGCATTTTAGCAAGAACTGAGAATGCAATAGGAATATGTTTAGCAACAATTCTAACACCAGATAAACCAGTAGATAGATTTGCTAAATATCCAGGTTGAATAGCACCAGGATAAGATACAACTGTAAGTATAGTTGAATACTTATCACTAATGTAGAAATCACTAGTATTAAAAGTAATGCCCTTAGGAGCTAATTCTTTCTTTATACTCATTCTGTAATCACACTCCCACTCTTAAATGTAACCCCACCGTTTAAGAAATTATCTAATATTGATCTTAAATCTTCATTAGAAGTTTGAGTAGCAATTAATCCAGTACCAGCCATGTTGTTAATTAATCCTCTAACTTTTTTAGTTAAAGCATCACTATTAGTATCTTTAACTAGAATGTAGTATTCTGTATCAACAACATTGTTCATTGAGAACATTTCTGCCTTTTCAATGTCATCAGCTAAAAGTTTTCTTCTAGCAGGACTTTGTTCATTAGACATTTGTAGTTCTAGTTGTGATACATATAGATTAATATCAACTGGTCTATCTGCTACAACTAACCAAAATTCATATTCAATTAAATTATAAAATTCTTTTAAAGAATTAATAATTCTATTTTGTTCTCCTTCAGTTAATATGAATATATTTCTAGGACTAATCTTAACTCCTGAAACAATACTCTTATCATCTAGAAAAATCATTCCATTATTAATTTCTTTAACTTGAATCCAGTTTTCAGTTAATGAACTATCCTTTGTATTCATCTAGATAACACCATCCTTCCCACTTATAATTTCTTCTATGATAGAAGAAGTTTATTCCTTCCTTTATTACAGTCCTAATATTATGATAATTAGGAACAGGAACACATAATCCACAACATATTAGTCCAGGAGCTAAACACATTAGAGCTCCAAACATACCATGTGGTTGCACTATCAGTAAAGCAAGTAATGTTACTGCCACACCAGATATTGCAATAATCAAATCTATTGGTAAAAATATATTAAATATTAATTTACCATTATTTGTATTTGCAGGTATTATATACATCTAATATCACACTCCTTTTTATTCATTTTGATCCATTTTATTGTTAGTATCTTTAGTTGCTTTCTTAATATCACCTAAGGCATCATTAATATTTTCAATGCCAGTATTCATCTTACCTAATGTCTCATTAGTAGTTCTTAAGTTACTATTAATTTTTTCACCACTAGTTCTAACTTGATTAGCAACATTCTTGCTACCAGTTTGAACAGAAGTATTTATTTCATCTAATTTTTGTTCTAATCTGCTTGTATCAATATCAGCTTGAACTGTTCCACCGTTTCCAACTTGTGTAGTACCAGTTTGTGAAGGCTCAGTAGTTCCATTTGCTTGATTTGATGAAGATTGTTGAGTTGATGAATTTTGTGATATTGATTCATTATTAGTAGGCGAATAAATTATAGCACTATTAATATTTTGAATGTCTTCTCTTCTTTGTCTCTCCTCAAGTGCAGAAATAGACTTATCAATAGTATCCGATACCGCTTTAAATGCTGCTTTTACGCTTTCATCGCCAATGTTTTCTTCAACAGTTTTAACTTTACTTTGTTGATCATTATAATCTTTTTCTGCTTTTTCCTTATCTTTTTTAAGAGTATCTACATCCATATCCAAAGCACCACTATTAGAAGCATTTTCATGTGCTTTAAGTGTCATATCTTTCATTTGACCAAACGTACTAGCATCTATTGTTCCAGTTCCTTTTATATCTCCTATTTCTTTAAGAACAGCATTCATGGAATCATCAGTACCTAGCTTACCAGCATGTAATAAATTTTGAGCTCTAGTTATAGCACCACGTTGTTCTTGATTATCTGTGCTTTCAAGCATTTTTTTAAACATAGAATCTACATCATTAAATTTGTCTAATTTATCTTTAGCAGCACTATAATTACTTCTCTCAGAATTAAGTTTATTTAAGGCATCTCTTTGCATTTCGGTAAAGCCACCCATATTTTTGACAATATCATTATTCATTCCTTTTATATTACTTAAATTCTTTCCTCTAACAGTTTCACCATAATCAATCTTGCTCTTATCATCAGCTTTCAACTTTATTGCACTTCCAGAAGCATTTTCAATTTTAGCAGTAATTTTAGCTTTAGCTTTCTTCTCTTGTGCTTGCTTATCTTCATATCTCTGAGTTTTATAATTTTCATCAAGAGCCTTATTAACTGCACCTTTAGCATCTTTTCCTTGAGATTTATATGCAGCACCAACTACTTTTCCAACTTTAGTAGCAGAAGTTAAAGCACCTTTTGAAACACTTCCAACTTTTCCTGCAACATTTCTTACTTTGTTAAATTTTTCATTGCTATTAAGTTTATCAGAGACACTATCCTTTAATCCTGATATTTTATGGCCTAAGCCCTTATCTCCTAATTTATTATCAAGTTTTCTAAATCCTCTTCCTACGCCTCTTCCTGCAGCAGCTAATAATTGTGGAGATGCTTTAGCAATACCACCTAAGCCTGCCCAGGCATTTTGAGCCATCTTACCAATACCAGCCATTTCACCAAGTTTATCTTTGATACCACCCATTTTAATGTTAGCACCAAATAACTTACCAAATAAATCAGGTAATTCTTTAATCATTCTAAGTAAACCAATTATTAAGAATACTTTAAACCAGAATGAAACACTATCGTTATTAAATATACTGTTAGGATCATTCATTAATTTGAATCCTAATACCATAAAACATAGTCCTGCAATTCTTATAAGAATACTTGTAAATTCTTGAACTGTCATCTTAGCCCATTTAGATAAATGATCTGTTCCTGCAGCTATATATGAAACAATTACTACTGGAGCAAGTATTTCAAGTAATCCAAGTTTTACTAACCTTAATCCTGCATCCATACATAAAATAATTATTTGATATAAAATAAATATTCCTACTGCTACTAAAGCAAGTCCATTAATTTGATATATTGGTTTTCCTTTTTCCCATACTTTATCAACATTAATACTATTTAAATTTTCATACTTAGGATCTCCTCCTAAGAAAGTAACAAATGGTTCATAATCAGCATTAGTATCTAATAATT
Organism: Bacilli bacterium; assembly: GCA_017553685.1. Classification (GTDB taxonomy): domain Bacteria; phylum Bacillota_I; class Bacilli_A; order RF39; family UBA660; genus RUG13038. Next base: position 123,184 of record JAFZKH010000009.1, read on the forward strand.
TTTGTGCATAGTTACAATTAGTATCTCCATCACATAAAGCAGATTCTGTTAATGCTACTCCATTTGGATCTATTGGTATTATGAAACTTGTAATAATTGTAGAAGTTAATTCTCCACCAGCACCTTCAACACCAGATTCAGAATCACTATCTACATAACCAAGCATTAATTTTTCTACTACTCCACCAACAATTATTTCAGCTTGTAAATAATACACAAAATTAAATATTGCTGGAACAGCTACTATTAAAAGTAAACCAATAATAGTTCTCTTTAATACTCCTGTTACTCCTTTTTTAGCATCAGTTAATAAATCAGGATTAACAATTGCCTCTATTAACTTAACTGAAAAAGCAAATAATATTACAACGCTTACTAAAATATAAATTCTATTACTTACTTCCTGAATTGTATCTGCTCTAAATAATCTAGTTGTAGCAAGTCCATAAAATAATGAATATATTCCACTAACAGCACTAAATATCCAGTTTGAAAGTCCTAAAAAAATCATATTTAAAAGTTTGCCCATATATACATCCTCCTAACCCTAATTTATACTATACTATCATAAATTTAATTATATCATTTGTTAATAGATTTTTCAATAAAACATAAAAAAAACATAATGTTTTTATTATGTTTTTTTATTCTTTTCCTGTAACAACACATTTAAGTAAACTAGAATCTTTAATTGCACTATTTTTAGATAGTGTATCTACTAAAATACTAATAAGAATTGGTAATACCATTAAGATAAATAATGCTATTATTCTTCTAGTTAATTTTGATCTAAATTTACTCATTTTCTTAGTATCTCCACTCATAATAGATGCTACTAAATCAAACGTTGCAAATAATATTGTTAATATAGGTGCCATTATAGTAGCAGTCTTATAAATAATATGAAATGGTTTTACATTACTACATGTTACATTTCCACTTTTCTTCTCACTAAAATCATAGAAATCAGGTGTACCATTAAATCCACTATGAGTTATTGTTCTACAATAATCATTCTTACATTGTTTATATGTAACACTTAAATTAGAACTTTTACAACTTTCATAATCCCAATCTGTTTTCTCAAATCCACATCCAAGTGTTTTATTTGTCCAAACAGTAGTATTATACATTGGATGAACTCCTGGTAAAAATGTATATCTATAGCAATAATATGATCCAGCATCACCTGTTTCACATGCTTTTATTGCTTCTTTTTTAGATGATTTATCTACTTTTTCAGAAAAATCCTCTGCTTTAACAGTTAATGGAAAAAGTACTAATAGACATGTAATTATTAATAATATATACTTCTTCATTTAATTACATCTCCAGCAAACTATTTATTCTTATCTTTTATTATTAGAATAGCATTTTCTGCAAAATCATCATAGCATGCAGTTCTTGCAGCCTCTGTAGAAGCAGTATCAGTCTTTCCTACTATACCAGCATCATAACAATTAATACTAGATTCCCAGTATGTATTCATGCATAATTCTTTACAATTAGTAATATTTTTTCCGTGGCATTGAGTAGTACAAGAATAATTAATGTATTTTTTCTCTTTACTTTGGTCATGGACAGAATTGACATATCCACTACCTTTATAATCATCATCAGTACGAGAATAAGTATATCTATTGTTCTTCCAACAAACTAACCAGTCCGCATTAGACGAGAAATTGTTAACAATTGTAGAAACTAACCAAGGAACTAAGAATATTGCAGCTGCTGAAATAAACCTTTGAATAATTGGCTTTCTCATTTCAACAATTTTCTTTTCGTCTCCAGCAATCATTGACTTAAATAAATCTATTGATGCCCAAATAATTAATATTATTGGTGCAGTTATTTGAATAATTTTAATTACTAAAGATGTGTAATATACTATTTCACCAAAGCCAAAACAGTTCTTAACAGTAATTTTTGAAATATAATCTAAGTCTTCAGTTATAGATCCTTTTGTACCATTTTTACCGGCACCATAAGAATAATTAACATCTTTATTAGAATTTTCTTTTAACTTGCAAAAGTTTTCAGAATCAATTGAAGTTTCACAAAAAACATTTCCTTTATATGTTGTTTCACATAATTTATTACCACAAGTAGTAAATGTGTCACAATTTACATTTGTAGCCATACAATTACTATATGTATTATTATATATTTGTTGTTCAGGAGATCCTCCGTTTGTCCCAGCAAAACAGCCTGCTATTGCTTTACAAGCAGAATCCATTGCAGCTTCGTGTTTATTCTTAGTTTCATCACCTGTTGCTTGTCCAATAGTTTTACCCCATGTTTGTTTTTCCATAAGATTTAATAAGCCTGCTTTATAGCATTCATCACCCGCACCATTTTGCTTAACTTTTGTACAATAACAATCCTTATCTATTTGTTTACCAAGTCCAGTAGCAGTATATTTACAAGCCGCTTTATTTTCCTTATAAATTACCTCACAAACATAGTTTTTCATACTTTCAAAATATTGTGATGGAAACATTGAATCTTGATAAGTACAAGTATCAGCTTTAACACCATATCCAAACGATAAAATAACTACTAATAAAGCAATTAAAAATAATATTTTTTTCTTCATAAATACACCTTCTATCATACACATAATTATATCATTTTATAAATAAAAAAATCAACTTAATAAGTTGATTTTATATTTTATATTAGTTCCAAATATCATCAAAAGTATCGTCAAATGAAATTGGACCAGCTTTCCAAGCAGCTTTCCAACAAGTTTTCCAATCTGCATTTGCATCATCTGAAGCAAATCCGATTACTAAACTTACTAACCATGGTAATAAGAATACTAATACTGCAGAAAGAAGTCTTTGAATAAATGGTTTTCTAGCTGCAGAAATTTTCTTTTCATCTCCAGATATAATTGATCTTAATAAGTCAATTGATCCCCAAATAATTAATGCAATAGGAACAATGATTTGAATAACTTTAACGATGTAAACACCATAATAAACTAATGCAGATACACCAGCACAAGGACCAGTTCCTTCACCAATTCTGTCTAAGAAATTAATAAATTCCATACTTTTTCCTCCTTTTATATTATAGATTTATAATACTATTTTATAAAATCTTTGTCAATAGTTTTAAAATACTTTACACTTAGTCTTCTATAATAAAATCTTCAGATTTAAAGTGCTCTGTTCTAAGTAAATCATTATAATCTTGTTGTCTTAAAACTTCATATACTGCTATAGCAGCAGTATTAGATAAATTAAGTGCTCTAACTTTATCACTCATAGGCATTCTAATACATCTATCTAAATCATTTCTAAGTATTTCTTTAGGTATTCCTGTACTCTCTTTACCAAAGATTAAATATATATTTTCTTCTTTATTAGAAAAATCAAAATCTGTATGAGGTTTCTTACCATACCTAGTAAAGTAATAATATGTTCCATCATTCTTAGATTTGAAATCATCCCAGTTTTCATATACTTCATATTCTAAATAATCTAAATAATTAGCAGAACTTCTCTTTAAATATTTTTCATCTAATGAAAATCCAAGTGGTTTTATAAGATGTAACTTAGTATTAGTAGCTACACAAGTTCTCATTATATTTCCAGTATTACCAGGTATTTCTGGTTCAAATAATACAATATTAATCATTTTTATCACCAAGATATATTATATTATGTTTTATTATTTTTAACAATATGATATAATTTAAAATAGAGGTAAGATATATGAATATTGTATATATTATATTAATAGTTTTAACAGTTTTATTTTTTATATTCCTATTCTTTGATATAACTTTATATAAGTTAAAATATTATGCTAGTAAAATATCTTTAGTAGAAGAAAAAATAGATACTATACTTAATAGAAAATATGAAAATATTATAAAAATACATGATATTATTAAAGATAAAATAGGAACTGAAAAAGAAATAATAGATGATATATCTTCATTAAAGGATGAAGGAAAAAGTAAATCTGAAATAGATTCAGTTTTAGTAGATTCTTTAGGTAAAATAGAATACATCAAAGAACAATATGATGAATTAGATGATGAAGAAGAATTAAATAATTTATTTAATGATATTAAAAAAGATGATGAATCATTAAATGCATATAAGAAATTCTATAACGATAATGTTAATGATTATAATTTATTAGTTAGTAAATTTCCATATGTTATAACTGCTAAATTATTTAAACATAAACCAAAAGAATTCTTTGATGACACAAATATAGAAGAATAAAAGAGATCACCAATTGATCTCTTTTTTATTATTCTTTTTTAAAAATTCATTTGTTTTAGAAAACGGTTTACTTCCAAAGAATCCATTTTTAGCAGAAAATGGAGATGGATGAGCAGACTCAATTACTAAATGATTTTTATTAGTAATTAATTTAGCTTTTTCTCTAGCAAAATTACCCCATAATATAAATACTAAAGGGTCTTCTCTTTCATTTAATTTACTAATTACTTCATCAGTAAATATATTCCACCCTAAATCTTTATGAGAATTAGGTTTATCTTTTTCCACAGTTAAACCTGCATTTAAAAGCATAACTCCTTGATTAGCCCATGGAGTTAAATCTCCATTAGTCATATCTTTTTCTATTCCTAAATCACTATATAATTCTTTATAAATGTTTTTAAGTGATGGAGGAATAGGTTTCTTCAAACATGAAAAAGCATAACCATGAGCTTCTCCTTCTCCATGATATGGATCTTGTCCTAATATAACTACTTTAACATCTTTATATGGTATCTTAAATGCATTAAAGATATCTTCTCTCTTAGGATATATTTCTTTTTCTTTATATAGATTATCCACAGTATTAATTATATTAACAAAGTATTCTTTTTTTATTTCTTCATTTAATATATTATCCCAATCATTATTAAACATAATATCACCTACTTATGATATGTTTCGTTATTATTTATTTTAAATGCTCTATAGATTTGTTCTAAAAGTATAACTCTAAATAATTGGTGAGGAAAAGTCATCTTAGAAAATGATAATTTATAGTTACTTAATGCTTTTATGTCATCATGTAATCCATAAGAACCACCAATTATAAATACTATATTACTATTAGTAGATTGAATAGAATCAAGTTTATTAGCAAATGTAACAGAATCTAATTCATTACCATCTATTTCCATAGTAATAACATAATCTTTATCAGTTACATACTTCATAATACTATCTCTTTCCTTTAATAGAGTCTTACTTTCATCAAAGTTCTCATCTTTAACCTCTATTATTTCTAATTTACAGTATTTGCCGATTCTTTTCTCATATTCTAGAATAGCATCTTCAAGGTATTTTTCTTTTATTTTACCTACACATATTATTTTTATCATACTTCTATCACCTCTGTAGGTTCATTTTGATATGAAAGAGTTATATTTTTATTATAATCATTATATTTTTTAAATGTTTCTAAAGCTAATTCTGGAGTATTATTCTTTTCACTTAAGTGAATAAATATAATATTCTTTGTTTTAGGTCCTATTACTTTCTTTAAATACTTACTTGTTTGCATATTAGATAAGTGACCTCTATCAGATATTACTCTTTGTCTTAAAAAGTATGGATATGGTCCATTTTCTAACATTTCTTCATCATGATTACTTTCTATAACATACATATCTTTATTACTTGTTAATTCTATATATTTTCTATTTATATAACCAGTATCTGTTATATATACTAATTCCTTTTTATTCTCTTTTATTATGAATCCATTACATATAATAGAATCATGGCTCATCTTCATTACATCAATTTTTAAATTTCCGATTAAGATATTATCATCATATAATTCATATCTAAAATCCTTAAGAGATTTATTTAGTACATCATATAGTTTAGTGTCTACATATAAAAGAGGATCATATTTTGAGATTAATTTTCTTAATCCCTTAATATGATCATCATGTTCATGTGTAATTAATATTCCATCTAAATCATTAATAGAGATTCCTAATTCTTTTAAAGAATCCTCTATATAAGGAAGTTGCATTCCATCATCTATTAATAACTTTGTTTTATCAGTTATTACAATAGATGAATTTCCTTTAGATCCAGATGATAATATACATATCTTCATTAGTATAAAGATAGTGGATTAAATGATTTACCTCCACCATACCTTCCGTATTGTGTTCCACCATAATATGTACCAAAATGTAAGTGAGTTCCTGTTGATGAACCAGAATCACCCATATAACCAAGTAATTGGCCTTTTTTAACTGTTTGTCCTTCAGAAACAGTTATAACACCTCTTAAATGGGCATATACAGCATAAACATTTTCATTATGTCTAATCCATACAGCATTACCATAACCACCACCACAAGAACTTCCATAATAACCATGGTCAGCACATCCTGTAGTAACAGTTAAAACTGTACCTTCACCAATAGAATATATTGGAGATCCAAATCCACAACCAGATATATCTATACCTTGATGGAAACTGCCCCATCTACTTTCATAGTATGATGTAATCTTATATGGTGATATTGTTGGCCATCCCCAAATACCAGTTGTAACAGCAGGTGCACCACCACCTTGATAATAAGAATCAATCTTAGTACCTACTAATACAACTTTATTTACAGGTTCTTTAATAGTAGTAGCGTTAATAATGTAAGCTGGTTGTTCATCACCATTAACATATTGTACTTTAGATGTTACTCTTTGAACACCATCAACACCTTCAGTTTTTACTTTAGTTCTACCCATATACATTGTATTATCTTTTTCTTCTACTGTATCAAACTTCTTAGGCATATCTTCAACAACTGTCTTTTCAACAACAACTTTTATTTGTGGTGAAATTAAAGCAACGTTAACAGTTTGACCTATAGTAAGTAAATTATTTTTACTAGTAAACTCAGGATTAACTATTAAAAATTCAATAACATTTAAATTATGAGCATTTGATATTGATTCAATAGTATCTCCTCTTTGTACAGTATAGTTCTCCTCAGAATTAGAATCACCAAATAATAAGTATTTAGTTAATTCTGAAGAATTAACATATATTTGTTCATCTGTAGATATAAACGCTTCTTTAATATTAATATCTTGGTCAACATAAATATTGTCTATAATTGCCCCTGTTGTTTCTATTTTATCCTGTTTCTTTCTGACATATTTAGATACGCTATCTTTATTCTCAAATACATATAAAACATTTTTAACAGCTTCATCGAAGTCTTTTTCTCTTAAAATATAAATTGTTATTTCATCATCAAATGATAATCCAGCTTCATTTAACTCTAATTCATCTGTAGTACTTTCTTCATCAGATTCCTTTTTTTGCTTTTTAGGAGATATAGTTACTATATAACCTTTAATAGAGAAACTTTTCTTAGATTTAATCTCTTTATATATTTCTTTTTCAGATACAAGTTTACTATCATATCTAATTACTTTTTGAATATCTATACCATTAGGAATATATACTTTTTTAACACCATATTCTCTTTTTAAATCTGTTTGTTCACTGTCTATATATTTTTCTAATTTCTTTTTTGATTTTATTGTTCCCATTAATTCACCATCAAGGTAAACATCATATACTTCATTAGCTTTATTATCATTTAATAATAAATGAGTAATAGTAAGACCTACTATTAAAGCCGCAGAAACTATAAGACAAACAATAACAATCATAATTGCTTTTGCTTTATTCATTTAGATTACTCCTTTTTACTCTCCCCTTGATAATTAGCAAATGTAACAGTACTTCCTTTAAATAAGAATTCAATTGTTTTAGTAGGACCATTACGGTTTTTACCAATTATGAATTCTGATACACTAACATCTTTATTCATAGCTTCTTTATTATAGTAATCATCTCTATATAAGAAACCAACCATATCAGCATCTTGTTCTATTGAACCTGATTCTCTTAAGTCACTCATTAAAGGTCTCTTATCAGGTCTACCTTCAACAGCACGAGATAATTGTGCTAACGCAATAACTGGAACATGTAATTCCATTGCCATCATTTTAAGACCTCTAGAAATATCAGATACTTCTTGTTGTCTATTATTTTGATTAGATTTATTTGTACCATTAATTAATTGTAAGTAGTCGATTACTACCATTGCAAGTCCTTCTTTAGAACTAGCTAGTCTTCTACATTTACTTCTTATATCTGAAATAGTAGAACCTGCTGTATCATCAATTTTAATATTAGTATCAGCAAGTATACTAACGCCTTCTCCTAACTTTTTCCAATCATCATTATCAAAGTTACCATTTCTAAATTTAGAAAAGTTAATTTGACCAATAGATGAAAGCATTCTGTTAACTAATTGTTCAGCGCTCATTTCGAAGTTGAATATGGCAACATTCTTATTAGTAGCTCTAGCTACATTAGTCGCAATATTAAGTGCAAATGCAGTTTTACCCATACCAGGACGAGCTGCTATTATTATTAACTCGTTTTCGTGGAAACCACTAGTTAATTTATCTAAATCATAAAAACCAGTAGCTACTCCAGTAATTTCATTATTATTTTCACTTAGTTTTTCTAAATCACTTTGTGCTTTATATACAACATCTTGAATATTTCTAAATTCAGATGTTTTTCTTTTATTAACTATATTAAATATTTTACTTTCAGCACTATCAAGTGCATTATTAATAGGACCATCAAATGTATAAGAGTCAGCGCTTATTTCATTTGATACTTCTATTAACTTTCTTAAAACTGATTTATCATGAACAATATTTATATAATATTCTAGATTAGCAGCAGATGGAACAAAATTAGCTATTTCTACTAAGTAATCAATATTACCAATCTTAGTTAACTCTCCAGCACTTTCTAATCTATCAGTTACTATTGTTATATCTACTGGGATACCTTCATCATGAAGATCCTTTAATACATTATAAATAATCTTATGAGAATCTAAATAGAAATCATCTTCATTTAAATCATCACAAATCTTAGTTAAAGCATCTTTTGATAAAAAAGCAGATCCAAGTACTGATTGTTCAGCTTCTAAGCTGTATGGTACTTCTCTTCTTTCCATTTTAATCCTCCACAATTATTTTTATTTCAGCAATTACTTTTTTATGTAATTCTATTTTTATAATATGATGTCCTAAAGTAGTTATAGAATCATCCATTAATATTTTCTTTTTATCTATTTTAAATCCTTGATTATTAAGTTCATCACTTATTTGTTTAGAAGATACAGAACCAAATACTTTTCCTTCTTTACCAGATTTAACTTTAAAAGTATATGATTTACTTTCTAATTTCTTTTTAATTTCTTCACATTCTTTGATTAATTCTTGCTCTTTTATATTTCTATCTTCTATTTGATTATCAAGAATTTCTTTACTTCTATTACTATATTTAATAGCATATCCATTCTTAATTAAGAAATTTTCTGCATATCCATCTTTTACTTCTTTAATATCGTCTTTTTTGCCTTGCCCTTTTACATCTTTTAAGAAAATAACCTTCATATGCGTACCTTCTTTCTCATTATATATTATACTATAATATAATATTTTAATAAATAAAAAAATGTTCTTTTTAAGAACATTATTTTGTGAATGGTAGAAGTGCAATCATACGTGCTCTTTTAATTTGTTTAGCTACTTCTCTTTGATGTTTAGCACAAGTACCAGTTACTCTTCTTGGTAAAATTTTACCTTTTTCATTTATATATTTTTTTAAATCTTCTGCATTTTTATAATCAAGTACATGTCCTTCACACATAGCACATACTTTTTTTCTTCTTCTTGGTTTAAATTCTGCCATTTTTATTTCCTCCTTTTTCATTAAAATGCGATATCATCATCGCTTATTTCTATAGAGTCACCAAAATTAGCAAATACTTCATCTGACATATCACTACCAGCATTTGAACTATCACTTGATTCAAAATCTGAAATAGATACATTATCTCTATTAGCACTTTGTGCTTTAGTTTCTAGGAATTGAACATTATCTGCTACAACATCTGTAGTATAAATAGTTCTTCCATCTTTTTCATAACTACCAGTTTGAATTCTTCCTGTAACAGCTACTAAACTACCTTTAGCAATATATTTTTTAACGTTTTCTGCTTGCTTATTAAATACAACTATACTTATAAAATCAGTTCCTTGTTCACCATTTTGTGATTGGAATGTTCTATTAACAGCTAATGTGAATCTACAATTAGCTAAGTTGTTACTTGAATATCTTAATTCTGGATCTCTAGTTAATCTTCCGATTAGTTCTACTCTATTCATATTATTATTTATCCTTTCCTATTATAGTTTAATTATAATGTGTCTTAAAACGTCTTCACTAAGTGTTGCTAAACGATTAAACTCATTAATAGCATCATTATTAGATTCTACGTTAATTAAATAATAATATCCAGTCTTATGACCATTAATTTCATAAGCAAGTTCTTGACCACCTATTTCTTTAGATGAAAGAATATTAGCTTTCTTACCAGTTAATACTTTTTCAAAATCTTTTACAACTTTAGCAGTTGCATCTTTTTCTAGGTCAGGTCTTACGATAAACATTATTTCGTATTGATTCATTACTTACACCTCCCTTTGGACTTCGGTCTATATCAAAGTATAGACAGAGAGAATTAAATTCTCAAAAAGTATTATAACAAACATATATATAATTGTAAACGGTTTTTTGTATATTTTACATACTATTATATGTAGTTATATTGATTTTATTTTCAAACAATTTTATAATGTATTTAGGTGATAAAAAAATGGCTAAAAGTAGTAAAAAAAGTAAATTATTAATTCCTGCAATAATTATTATTGTAGTTCTATTAGCAGTAGGAATATTATTTGGAGTATCTAAATATAAACAAAGTACTGAATTAAACCTTAGTAATGCTAATAATACACTTAGTAATTTTGCTACTGAAGCAGGTATTGTTGATAAAAGTGAAGGATCTTCTTATATTACATTATATGTTACAGCAGGTGTAATTATAGTGATAGGTGTAGGAGTATTTATTTATGTACATAAAAAAGCAGATGAATAATTCATCTGTTTTTTTATACATTAAATCTAAAATAAACTATATCTCCATCTTGCATAACATAGTCTTTACCTTCAAGTCTCATTTTACCGGCTTCTTTAGCAGCTTTTTCAGATCCATATTGTAAGTAGTCTTCATATGATGTAACTTCTGCTTTAATGAATCCTTTTTCAAAGTCTGTATGGATAAGACCTGCACATTCAGGAGCTTTCATACCTTTTTTAAATGTCCATGCTCTACATTCATCTTTACCAGCAGTAAAGAATGTTTGAAGTCCTAATAAATCATATGTAGCATAAACTAATTTATCTAGTCCAGAACCACTAAGACCTAGGTCTTCTAAGAACATTTTTCTATCTTCATCATTAAGTTCACTAAGTTCACTTTCTATTTTAGCAGATAACATAATAACTCTAGCAGTTTCTTTAGAAGCATATTCTTTTACTCTTTCTACATATTCATTACCTGTTAAAATATCATTTTCTGATACATTTGCCATATAAATAATAGGTTTTTTAGTAAGAAAATGAAAGTTTTTTAGTATCTTTTCTTCTTCTTCAGTATATTCTACTCTTCTAAGTGGAATATTCTTTTCTAAGGCATCTATTGTCTTTTTTAATACTGCTACTTCTGCTAAAGCATCTTTATCTTTAGTAGTAGCAGCTTTTTTCTCTATTTTTCCTATTCTTGTTTCAGCAATCTCTAAATCTGACATAATTAATTCAAGATTAATTATTTCTATATCTCTTATAGGATCTATTCCACCTTCAACGTGAGTAATGTTTTCATCAACGAAACATCTAACTACTTCACATATAGCATCGCATTCTCTTATATGAGATAAGAATTTATTACCAAGTCCTTCACCTTTTGAAGCACCCTTAACTAATCCTGCTATATCAGTAAACTCATATGTAGCAGGCACAACTCTTTCTGGTGTTTCTCTTTCTTCTAGTACAGAAAGTCTTTCATCAGGAACAGTTACCATACCAACATTAGGATCTATAGTAGCAAAAGGATAATTAGCGGCTAATATATTCTTTTTAGTTATTGCATTAAATAAAGTAGACTTCCCTACATTTGGAAGTCCTACTATACCAGCTGTTAAACCCATTTTATTTCCCCCTAACTAAATATTTGGAAGTGTACCAGGTCCAATAGGAATATTTAATAAATACCATCCAAATATTATAACTAATACTAATATAAATACAGTTGTGAAATAAGGCATAATTACTTTGTAACACTTTCTAACTGTAAAATCATTCTTATTATATAATCCAACATATCCCATAAATACTGAGAAATAAGGGAATAATGGAGTCATCATGTTTGTAGCACTAGATGATAATCTATATATAGCTCCTGCAAATTCAGGTGTAATATTAGATTTCATAAATAAACTTATAGTTGCTGGAGCAAATGATTGCCACTTATTAGCAACTGAAGTTAAAAATACATTTGCAAGCATTATAAATATAATTGAAACTACTATTAATAATGCAAGTGATAAATTCATTGATCTAATCCATCCAAATAATATTGATGTAACTACAGTACCAATATTAGAATACTTAAATAATGATATAAATTGTGATGCAAAGAATATAAGTATTAATATTTCACCAATACCATTTAAACTATTAGTAAATAGTTTAATAACAGATTTATTATTTTGAATTTGCTTTGTACTAGCAGCATATATAATACCACAAATTACTAAAGCAAGTACAACAATATATAAAATACCATTTACAAATGGAGAATTAGCTCCAAATAACTTATTAACATAGAACATTTGAGTATTATCTAATAGTACTCCAGAGAATGGTAATCCTGGAATAATTTCATATGTAAATAATGCTACCATTGCTAAGAATACAATAGCTACTCTTTTTAATGCTTTCTTATCTAATTTAGGATCAATTTCTTCTTCATCTTCATTGATTCTAACAGGTTTCTTTCTTGTAATAAATTCAGTTAATATAGCAAGTGCAGCAGCTAATACTAATGAAGCAAATGCTATGAAATATAGGTTACCAGTATATCCATATGTATAACCTTTATTAACTTCCATAACAGCATTCTTAGCAAGTTCTATAATACTATAATCAAGTGATGTAATAAATAAGTTAATATTTGAACCAGCAGCAACAGATGCAAAAGCAAATGCCATACCATATAATTGATTTCTTCTATAAGAAGTAAATAATACTACTGATACTGGAATTGTAATAACAAATGCCATATCAGTACTAAATCCCATTATTATACATAATAATGAAAATAAGAAGAATGTAACAGTTCTAGGAACTTTCTTAGCAATCTTATCAAATATACTATCAAGTAATCTTGATTTAGAAGCAACTCCTACACCTATTAAACCAATAAGTAAAGATCCTAGTGGTAAGAATGTAATAAAGTTACTAGTTGCATTACTAAACATATATCTAATACCAGTACCACTAATTAAATTATTAACAGTAACTACTGATGTAGATGACTTTAAACTAGATGAAACATTATATGCTGTTCCATGAAAGTTTAGTAATGATAATAGAAAACTACCAACTATAGTTCCAAAACATAATAAAATATAGAACCATACAGGATGCAAACTTTTTTTCTTTTCATCCATTATTCTTCCACCACCTTTTTAAGCTTCTTTTCAAACTCTATTCTATCAAGCATAATCTCACGACCACACTTATCACATTTAATCTTAATATCGACTCCTACTCTCGTAATAGTCCATAGATTACTTCCACAAGGATGATCTTTTTTCATAATTACCTTGCTTCCTAATTTATAATTATTTTTCATTATGCACCTCAACTTGCATATATGGAATCTTAATCTTTTGTTTATCAAACTCTGTTTTTACATGTTTAAGTACATTTCTTTTAATAACAGGCGCATCTTCTGCATCAGCTATTACTTTAATACTATATACAACTGAAGAATCATCTAATGCTTCAATACCATCAAGTAATATATATTCAAGTTTATCTTCAGTTTCTTTAGTCATCTTTTCACATACTTTTCTAAGTATTTCTTCTACTTTGTCATTATCTTCTTCATATGCTACATTTATTTTAGTAATAATACTATTTTTGTGAACACTATAATTTGTAACAGCAGTTATTTCTCTATTAGCAATAATTCTAACTTCACCAGTTAATGCTTTTATTTTAGTAGATTTTAAACTGAAGTTTACTACTTCACCTTTAAAGTCACCTACTTTAATAATATCCCCAATATTAAATTGGTCTTCAAATACTATAGCCATACCTACTAACATATCTTTAAGTAAATCTTGGAATGCAAGACCAATAACTAATGATACAGCTCCAATACTTGTTACTAAAGCAGTAGTATTAATCTTAAATGTATTTAATATAAATACAGCACATAAAACTATAATTATATACTTAATTATTTTTCTAACTAAGATTAGTAATGTTGTTCTTCTTTTATTACCTTTTTTCTTTTCTTTTTTATTAATTCTACTAATTATTATAGAGGTAACAATATATAAGAATAAACTTACTAATACAATAATTATTGAAACGAATATATTCTTTGGAATATGGTATCCAAATATATCCATATATATCACTCCTAATCTTCAATATTACAATCTAATATTTCTAATATTCTATTTAAATCTTGTACAGAAGAAAACTTAATAGTTATCTTATTGTTAGAAACTTTAACATCACTACCTAGTTTTTCTTTTAGGTTTCTTTCAATTACTTTATATTCACTATTAGATGTAGTTCTAACTACTTTAACTTTCTTTTCAACTTTTTCTTCTTTAACTAGATCTTCTAATTCTCTAACAGATAATCCTTCAGATATAACTCTATTAGCTAATTCTTTAATCTTATCTTCATCTTCTATTTTACTAAGTACTCTTGCATGTCCCATAGATATTTTATTATCTAAAATATCATTTTGAATAGATACTGGTAATGTAAGAAGTCCAAGTATATTAGTAATATAACTTCTACTTTTACCTACCTTCTTAGCAAGTTCTTCTTGTGTTAAATTAGATGCATCAATTATTGCTTTATAAGCTTTAGCTTCTTCAATTGAAGTTAAATTTTCTCTTTGAAGATTCTCTAATAAAGAGATTTGCATCATTTCATCATCAGTAAAATCTTTAATAATAGCAGGTATCTTTTCTAAACCAAGCATTTTAGATGCTCTATATCTTCTTTCACCTGCAACTATTTCATAACCTTTAATAGATTTCTTAACTATTATTGGTTGAAATACTCCATGTTCTTTGATTGAATCAGCAAGTTCATTTAATGCTTCTTCATCAAATTTCTTTCTAGGTTGGTAAGGATTTGGTCTTAATTCATTTAAATCTAATTCAACAACTTCATCATTTTTCTTAGCTTCATCAACAATAGTAGTTTCTAACTCTTCAAAAGTCATTGCATCATCAGAAAATAATTGCTCTAGACCTTTACCAAGTGCATTTCTTCTTTCACTCATTTCTCTCAATAACCTCCTTTGCCAAATTTAAATAAGCAGCTGTCCCTTTACTTTTATAGTTATAGTCTGCTATAGGTTTACCATGACTTGGTGCTTCTGCAAGTACTACAAGTCTTGGAATAATTGTATCGTAAACTTTTTCTTTAAAGTAACTTCTAATATTTTCAACAACTTCTAATCCAAGTAATGTTCTTGAATCAAGCATTGTAAGAACAACACCTTCAATATCAAGATTTGGATTTAAATTCTTTCTTGCCATTCTTACTGTATTTAATAATTGCATAATTCCTTCTAGTGCATAGAATTCACATTGAACTGGAATTAATACTGAATCACTAGCAGTTAATGCATTAGTTGTAAGAATACCTAATGAAGGAGGACAATCAACTAAAATATAATCATAATTCTCTTTAACTTCATCTAATATTCTTTTTAATTGTTTTGCTCTAGCAAATGTAGGATCTTCTTTTTGCTTATTTAAGAAGTCTATATCAATACCTGCTAGATTAATGCTAGATGGTAATATAGATAAATTTTTAAACTTAGTTTTAATAATAGATTCCTCTACTTTTTTAGTATCAAGTAATGCTTCATATAAAGATGCACTAAGTCCACCTTTTTCTATTCCTACACCTGTAGTAGCATTTCCTTGAGGATCTATATCTACAAGTAAAACTCTTTTACCAAGTAATCCTAATGATGAAGCTAAATTAATACTTGTTGTTGTTTTACCTACTCCACCTTTTTGATTAACTAAAGATATAATTTTGCCCATCATTTAACACTTCCTTTTACCATCAATTGCTATAATATATTTTACCAAAAAATACTAAAAAATAGAAGAAAAATACAAAAAAAACTCAAGATTATTCCTGAGTTCTTTTTTCTATATCTAAATAACCATTAAACTCCATTTTTATATCATCGTCTATATTAATATTTGCCTTGATTTTATTATCTACTACTTTACCTAGTTTAATAACTGCAGAGCCACATAAATCAGGGCATATAAATACTTCAGTATCATAGGCTTCAATAGTCATAACACTTGTGTCATCTTCATGATATTCTCTATTCTCGAAAGCAAAAATATCATTTGCTTGTTCAAACCCAACATTTATATCTACATATCCCCTATCGTTAGTTTCTTTATTAACAAAATCAAAACGAATAAACAATCCATATCCAGACATTTCATTCATTATAGATTTTATAACAGTTACTTTTTGAGAAACTAGTTCTACATTTTGATTATTAATATTAAACATAATTATCACCTATACCAATTATAACATAGAAAAAAGACCTATTAAATAGGTCTTCAATAAAGCATATTATCTCTTTGAGAATTGTGGAGCTTTTCTTGCTTTCTTTAATCCTGGTTTCTTTCTTTCTTTAATTCTAGAATCTCTAGTAATAAATCCTTTAGCTTTTAGAATCTTTCTGAAAGATGAATCAGAGTTAGGATCTGTATTTTTATCATATTCAAGTAATGCTTTTGTAATACCATGTCTAGCAGCACCAGCTTGTCCTGCTTTTCCACCACCACTTACGATAATTTCGATATCGAATTTATCAACAGTGTTAGTAGCTTCTAATGGTTGTTTTAAATCAAGAACTAATGTTGGAAGTTCAAAATATTCATTAACATCTTTACCATTAACAGTTATGTTACCTTTACCAGATACCATAGTTACTTTAGCAATAGATGTTTTTCTATGACCTGTACCTATAAATTTAGTTGCCATTTAAACCTCCTACTTAATTTCCATAGTGATAGGTTTTTGAGCTTCATGTTTATGTTCACTACCACGATAAACGAATAGTTTTTTACCCATTGCTCTACCTAATCTACCTTTTGGAAGCATTCCTTTGATTGCTCTTTCCATCATTTCTTCTGGATAGTTTTCAATCATTTCTCTAGCATTTCTTTCTCTTAATCCACCTGGATATCCACTATGATTATAATACATTTTTTGATCTAACTTATTACCAGTTAAATTAACTTTTTCAGCGTTGATTATTATTACATAATCACCACAATCAACATGAGGTGTATAAATTGCCTTATGTTTTCCACGTAATACTGAAGCAGCTTTAGTTGCTACACGTCCTAAATTTTTACCTGCAGCATCTATAACATACCAGTTACGTTTTACATCTGACTTCTTAGCCATAAATGTGTCCATAAAATTTTTCCCTTTCTTAAATCTTAAACTAACCTTCCCGCAGTTAATTTAATATTTGTGGGTTTTTAAATGTACCAGTAGTAATTCTACTAAAAAATAGTAGAATTGTCAATAATTATAACAGTTTTTTTACATTTATAAACAAAAAAGCAAATTGCTATTTATCAGCAATTTGCACTTTTACTTTTGTAGTCTTTGGTGTATATTGAACTTTTTCGTCATTACCTTCAACTATAACATTAACATCATGTTCACCAGGTCCTAAATTATTAAGATCTATATATGCATTAATATCTGAAGGAGATATCTTATCAATAACAGATGATACACCTTTTAATATTACTGAAATTGTTGTAGTATCAACATTTTCAATAGCATAGTTTTCACCTAAGTTGATATAACTTAATCTTACATCAGATAATTCTGTTGACGATTCATCACCAAGTGATATTTCAATAGTAACTGTCTTAACAGAAACTTCTCTAATACCAGCTGGTTTCTTAATAGTTTTAGTATACTTTTTATTTGTCTTAATATCAGATACATCTACTTTAACATCAATTGATGATACTTTAGATAATGCCTTTTCAGAGCCATAAATAGTTACTTCACTAACTGAACTTGTAATAGATTCAACAGATTTACCAAATACAATTCTATCTAATCCTACAGGAACTACTTTTAATGGAACTGTTTTACTAGGAGATTCTATTTCTACCTTAGCATCTACCTTATTTGGAACTAATTCCACATTAAGGATTTTACCATTTTCATCATAAGCAACTACTTGATTATCTTTAATAGTATTTTCTCCAACAGCAGGATCAGTTAAATTATTAACATTAATTAAAGCCTTAATAGTAGCTATTTTATTTAATTTATCTTCAGTACCTTTAGCAATAACACTATTTGTACTTAATTCAATATCTTTTATAGACATCTTACTATCTAATGAAGTTAAATTTAATACTTCATAAGAAATATCTTTAGTAGCAGATTGTTTAGTACTTACTACTACTGTTACTATTGAAGGATCAAGTTTATATTCAACAGCTGTTATAGCTTGTTTATAGTTTAATTTAACTTCATGTACTCCAGGAGTTAAATCACTTAAATCCACAGTAACATTTTGTGATGGTAATTGTTTTGCTAAATATAAGTTAGCTTTTGTACCAATCATAGTAATATCTACTTTATCAGGTAGACCTTCAACTACATATTCTTCATCATTATAGTTAGCAGTAACAGGTTGATTATATAATACTTCAGCTTCTGTTTCTACAAGTGTAGTACTTGCTCTATCTACCACAAAGAATATAACAATAGCAAATACTAAAGAAAGGATAATAATACTTCTTTTAGTTCTTAAAATGCCTTCTAAAGGTTTATTAATTATTTTTAATTTTTTACCAATAGAAACAAAGAATCTAGTTATTGGTATAATTAAATGTCTATCAAAGAACTTAATAATTCTCTTAATTAATTTCATCAATGTCATCCTCCTCTTCTTCTTTTTCTACAACAAAAGTTTCAGATTTTGGCATTAATTCTTCTAAGATGATAGATTTTACTTCGTCTATAGATAAGTTATAGTTTAATTTTCCATCAATAGCAACAGATACTCTACCTGTTTCTTCTGAAACAATAATAGCAATTGCATCACTTTCTTCAGAGATACCAATAGCAGCTCTATGACGAGTACCTAATCTCTTACTAAATTTCATATCAACAGTTGTTGGAAAAACAGCACCTGCACATGTAATTTTATTACCTTGAATAATTACACCACCATCATGAAGTGGATTATCTGGGAAGAATATAGAACATAGTAATTCATTAGATATATCAGCATATATTTTCTTAGCTTTTTCAATATAATTAAGTAATGACGTATCTCTTTCAATTACTATAATAGCTCCAATTCTATTCTTCTTTAAATATTCTAAAGCTCCTCCTATTTCAGTAACCATCTTTTCTCTTTCACTAAGAGATAAAGTTTTATGACTACCAAGTAATTTAGCCTTACCTAACTGTTCTAACGCAGATCTTATCTCTGGTTGGAATATAATTATTAAAGCTATTGGAGCCCATGAAATAACATATTCAAATAATAAACCAATAGTTACTAAACCAAAATAATCACTTACTAGTTTAATAATAACTATTATTACTATTCCTTTTAAAATCATAGAAAATTTAACATTTTTTCTAACATTTTTTAATATATAGTATAGAATTAACCATACTAAACATATATCTACTATTTTTTTAATTATCGATAATACACTATCTAAACTCATATATCCTCCTACATCCTGTTATTCTTTTTATTCTTAATATATACTACTACAATTACAATAATTATTGCTAGTACTGCTGCAACAATAAATAAATATTCATATCCAATACTAAATGCTTTATCACCAAATTTAATAGCAGCACTATTTTTAGGTCTATTACCATCAAATTCAATCATTATATTCTTATATTCATCAGTATCTGCTTTAACATACCATGTATATTTATTATTAACAACTTTATCAGCATTATGATCACTAACTTCAAATGGTACTTCTATTACTACTTCTATTTCATCATATACATATCTATTTGATGCTTTAGTATTTATTAAACCAAATTGATCAAATTCTATTCTTATATGATTCTTATCTTTACAAACTATTTTTTCTTCAAAAATATCAGTTTTAAAATTCTTTGAATATTCTTCAATACTACTATAACTATTATTAACAGTAGCTGAAGTAGTACTATCAGCAGATATAATTGAGTAATTATCATCACCCATATAACTTGTTTTATATATCTTATATAAATAACTAACAGATTGACTTATATCAAGATTAGTTCTTGATTTCATTCTATTAGTATTTTCAGTAGCAGTTACCTTCTCGTTAACTGATAAATCTTTATTAATTTGTAACTCGTAGTTAACTTTACAACCAGAAATCATTATAACAAAAAATAATATTATTAATACTCTTTTTATATACTTCATAACTAATCTCCGTAAAATAAATTATATCATATTCTTATAAAAAAATATATAGCATGAATGCTATATATTAAAATGTATTACTAAAATCTGTTGTTTCTTCTAATGTTTTATCAGCATCATTATTATTAATAGTTTCTTTTTTCTTAGCTAATATTTCAGATAAAGATTTTTTATTAGTAAACTTACTTTCTTCAGGTTTTTCTTCAACTTTAATTTCTTCAGAAGGAATGTCTTCAGATTTAATTTCTTCTTGAACATTTGAAGGAGCAACTGGTTCATCAACTTCAGTTTCTTCTTCATATTCTTTATCTTCATCAACTAAAGAAATACTATCAAACTCTGGTTCAGTTTCTTTTTCTTCATCTTTAATATGGATATCAACAGGAGTATCATCTTCAGGTACTTCATCATTTAAGTTACTATCAATAACTTTATCCTCAACCTCATCCATTTCTTTAATTGCTTTTTGCATTTTCTTTGTTTTAATGCTGTTATCAATTAGATAAACAATTAATACTATAATAAGAAACGCACATATACCGATTAAAAGCATTGTATTTTCATTTATAAAATTTGTTACTTTTTCAATTATTTCTTTCATAATTCCCTCTTCCTATTCTTATAACAATTTTATCATTTTAATAGTATTATTTCAATATTTTTATTATATTTTTTTCTTTCTTCTAATAAAACCAATAATAATTAAAATGACTAATACTCCAAGTAATATATATCTAACCTTTGGAGGTATATAAATAGTTACTTTTTTATTTAAGAATACATCTTTCTTATAGATTTCTTCTCCATCTGCTAAAACTATATAATTACCAAGTTTATCACCATTCTTATTTTTAGTAGTAACTTTAGTTAAACCATCATATTTATATTCTATTTCAGCATCTTTCATAACATATGCATAATAATCTTCATCATTTTTTATTTCGATTGTTTCACCAAAACTAGTTTTAACTTTAGCTAACACTTTATCTTTTTTAATAAGTTTTTTAACTTCATATTTATCAATATAAAAGTCCATTAAGTGTTTTTGATCTAAAAAGTTTTGATTTCTATTATAATCATAATCAGCATTTAATGTTATTAATATGAATTCTTCATCACCATTTTTAATATAACTAGCTAAACATATTCCTGCTTCATCAGTAAATCCTGTTTTAGCTCCCATTATATATGGTGCATCAAGGTCATTTGCTTTCTTTCTAGGTCCTTTTATTTCAAATTCTTCGTCTGTTGTAGTATATTCTGCAGTAGTAAATATTTTTTTAAAATCTTTATTCTTTAAAGCATAATCTAATGCTTTATACATATCATATGCTGTGGAATATTGCCCATCTCTTTCTAAACCAATTGGATCTTTATATACAGTATCTTTAAGTCCAATCTCTTTTGCCTTTTCATTAACTAATTTAGCAAATTCTTCTTCTGAAGGTGATACAGTTAATGCTAAGTATTTAGCAGCATCCCCTGCAGAATCTAATAATGTTGCATATAATAAATCATAATAAGTTAATTCTTCTTCATCTTGAAGACCAATAGTATATACATCATAATCTATTGATGATATCTTATCTTCATTTATAATTACAGTTTCATTTAAATCTTTAATATTTTCTATAGCCACTATAGAAGTCAATATCTTTTGAAGAGATGCAACAGAAACATGTTCATCTTTATTCTTTTCATATACTACGGAATCAGTATTTAAATTAACTAATACTGCATTCTTAGAATTAATCTCTATTGCTTTAACATTAAAGCATATAAAAAATATAAATAAAGCTAATAATATTTTCTTCTTCATTCTCTATTCACCACTCTATCATTATACACTAAAAATAAATTATTTATAAGTTATATTCTTAATAATCGTCTTAAAACTTCGCTATCATATTTCTTTTCATCTTTATTATTTAAATCAACTTCAAAAGAACAATCTTTTTTATAATTCATATAATAACTTACATTATGACAAAACCATTCTAATCTCATAGATTCTATACTTCTATCCCAATCACTAGGATTCATTACTTCATAATAATTAATTATCTCTAATATGTCATTTCTAGTTTCTTTATTTGTTATACAATATGAATTTTGAATAACCATATTAGGATCTTCTTTATCTCTTTCATCTCTAACTAATATATCATTAGGACTAATATTAGTTAAACTATTTAAATACTCTTCATTACCAATATAAACATATCCATCTGAATATTCCGCAAAAGGACCATTTTCTATATTTAAAATGGCATAATTTGGATGATATTTTTTCTTATTTGTATACGCAACTAATATAAGAACAGCTGCTGCAGCACATAGGAGTTTTTTCTTATTTTTACTTTTCATTATATTACCTCTGACTAAATTATAGCACAAAAAAAGAACCAATTGGTTCTTTATTCTTTAAATTCATCACTATGTTCTTTGAAGAATTCATTATATACTTTTACATTTTCTAACTCAGTCCATTTTTTAGATTTTACTGGTACACTATCTAAATCATATATTTTAGCTTCATTTAAAGCTAAAAGAAATGGAGAATGAGTAGCTATTATAAATTGACAATTATAAAATCTAGCAGATTCCTCTATAAATGTTTTTAATTTTAATTGGTTTTCAGCAGATAAACTATTTTCTGGTTCATCTATTATATATAAAGCATTATCTTCTATTTCATTTTGCCAAAAATCTAATGCAGTTTCACCATTAGATTCTTGCACTATAGTATTATTTCTAAGTCTAGTTCTAACATACTTTGATACAGTCATTCTATTAGAATCTACTTTATTCTTTAAGTCTTCATATTGTTCTAATGAATTAAAATTTTGAGATGGAGTATTCTTATATTCATAATATTCTTTAACTAAATCTTCTTTTCTTCTATTAACACCTGAATTAATAGCTTTTAAATCAAGTAAATAATCAAATACATCATCACTAGATATATATTTAATACCTTTGCAATCACCTTGATGAACAAAATCATAACCACAATTTACAACATAGTCATCAAAGAATTCTGTTTTTTTATCTATATTTCTTTTAGAGGCCCTTAATGTATCTCCTATTATATTTAGTAGTGTGGTTTTACCGGACCCATTTCCACCATAAAAGATAGTAATCGGTTCAAAGTCAATTACTTCAAATTCCTTTTCAGGAAATATTTTAAGAGGATACACATTATTATGTATATTCTTCATACCAAGTATCATATCATATTCTTGGTTTTCAGTAAGTAATCTAAATCTCTTTAAAAAAACCATAATAATACCTCCTATATAATTTAATTATATCATAAAAATATTATGAATTCTTTTTATCTAATATTAATGGTGTAATATGTGTATCAAAGAATTCTGCTTCTAATTCTTCATAAAATGAATCAGCTCCTTTTGGAGCTTCATGTTTATAGATTATTCTATAAGCTTCTTCTCTATTAGAACGAGCTTTTTTATATATAGGTAATCCTCTTGAATTTAATAAAAGATATTTTTTAAATTCCTCAATTCTTTTTTCTAATTCTTTTGCTTCACATAAAAAATATGGGCCATCTATATCTTTAGTTTCTATTATTACATCACC
Organism: Bacilli bacterium; assembly: GCA_017553685.1. Classification (GTDB taxonomy): domain Bacteria; phylum Bacillota_I; class Bacilli_A; order RF39; family UBA660; genus RUG13038. The sequence continues at coordinate 147,542 of JAFZKH010000009.1, forward strand.
ATACATTTCATGATCCTCATCTTCACTATATTTTCCAATATAAATATCTTTTAATAACAAGCCATTATATACAAGAGGTCTTCTATAACCATAGGAAGATATATGGTGAACTTCTATTCTACTATCTGGTTTAAATATACCAAATATAAAAATATCAACGTCTTCTTCCATTTCATCTCTTACTATTCCTTCAAACCAACCATCTTCTTCAACAAGCAATTTACCAGTCCAAACATCATCTTCAGAATAATCATTATCATCTATATTTTTCCATTTACCTTTAATTGCATATAATTCAGTCATATTATCACCTTTTGATTAATTATTATAACATAATCATATTTTATTACAATAAAAAGAACCTTACGGTTCTTAATTATTAATGGTCTTCATTTTTACAATGCTACAATCTTTGCATCTATATTGAGGATGTTTATCATCAGTTCTATCATATTTACCCCATTCTACTATTCTATAACCTTTAGTCTTTTTATGACAGTCATGACATTCTACATCTTCTTTTATTTCCCATAAAGGTACATCAGATTTCTTTTTAAAGATAAATTTATCTATCCAAAAGAATATTAGACCTCCTATTAAATTTGCAATAATAGTAGCCCATAAAGTATTCATGTTAGATAATAGTTTTAATACAATAGCAAGTATTGGAGTACTTAATTGCCATCTGATTAGATATAGAATATATTTCTTTGTTAATTTCATATTTATCACCTATAACAAGTATACCATAAAAAAGAACCCTATACCATAATATATGGCAGGGTTCGCCTCGTTTACATTTGGTGCACCTGTTCAATGCGTTGAGAAATAATAAAAAGTTAATTTCCATTTTAATTATAACATAATTTTAAAAAAATAAAAGTACTTTTAATTAAGTTTTACAGTATGACTTGCTCCCTTAATATATATAAAAAGAATATTTAGGAGCATTTATTACCTATATATAATAATGATCAAACTATAATAATCCCAAAAATTAGGAGCAATTTTGTAAGTACAAAATAAGATTGGTGTCATATAATTTGTTATATTATAAAGAATTATATTATATAATGACACCTACATCTTATCCTGATAGAAAAAATACTTACAAAATTAAGCATTTTTTGGGAGCTAGGGAGCAAATAAAAAAGCTAAATTATTTTATTAATTTAGCATGTACTATTATTCGTTTATTTCCATCATAACTAACTAATGTAAGTATGTTATCAAAGCTACCTACATATACATCATAATCATAATTACTTTTCTTTCTAATATCTTGTATATAATTAGCATAATCTATTTGTTTATTAAAATTAATCTTTATATCATCATTAGATTCATATGTAGAAAATACTTGATATCTATATTCAAAATTATCTGATACATAAGTTATATAATGATATTCTTTTTTCTTTTGCCATTTATCTGTTAATACTTTAGATAAACTCCCAAACATATCATTATTATTACTTCCATATATAACTATATTCTTATCAGTACCATCTAATTTATTTCTTGAATCCATATATATCCAACCTGATCTAGATTTCTTCTTCAAGAAATTATGTTCTTTATAATATTTATTATCTTTACCTTTAACTACTACATGATTAATATTAGTAGCATTAACTTTAACATATCCTACAGTATTTTTATTGAGCTTCTTTAATCCATTAAAATCAATATCATACTCTTTATATCCACCATCTAATACATTAACATATTTCTCATTTAATTGATCATTTAAAGGTTTATAACTAACTATTTTAAATATAGAGAATCCTATTATTAAAATAAATATAAGAATTAATGCTATATAAACCCAATTCTTTAGTTTTCTTTTCTTAACTATTTTCTTAGGTCTTTCTTCTCTGCCAAATGCTCTTTCTTCAATAACAATAGGTTTATCTTTTATTTCTTCTTTAATCTCAGGTTCTTCTACTACAAACTCTTTTTCTTCTGGTATATCTAATATATTTGATTCTTCTAATACTTTATCTAATTCTTCTTCCACAGATAAATTAGATTCTTTTATATCTTTATCATCTTCAAAAACAACGTCTTCAGGTTTTATTTTAGTTTCTTCTTTTTTATGATTATTAAAAATATCTGTTAATGTATAAGAATTAGTATATTCAAATTGTTCTTCACGTACTACTGGTTTAACTTCTTTCTTAACTGTAGTCTTCTTTGTAGAGCTTGTACTCTTCTTAGGTGTTTTAGTGGCCTTTTTAGGAGTTGTTTTCTTTGTAGTACTCTTTTTACTATTTGTACTTTTCTTTGCAGAAGTACTTTTTTTAGTACTTGTAGACTTAGTTTTAATTGTACTAGAACTTACAGTCTTCTTAGTACTTGTTTTAGGTTTACTAGAGTTGCTCTTCTTAGTACTAGTTTTAGGTTTACTAGAATTGCTCTTTTTAGTAGTATTAGTTTTCTTAGTACTTGTTGTTTTCTTTTTAGTAGTAGTTTTCTTTTTTTCTTCTGCCATGATATCACTTCCTATCATATATATCATTATATCACAAAAAAAGAAGAGATTAATCTCTTCTTAATTATTAATTCCTATTCTAAATACTGGTGTTACTTGTCTATTATTGCTAACATTACTATTATATGTTGAACCACCAACTATTACAAACCATACATTATCTGCATTTGAATGTGGTGTTCTTATCCACCATTGAATTTGTCCTTTTAATCTACCAGAATTAGAATTATTTGCTGAATAAAAATCTAACATTCTTGTATCAGTAAGTGGATTATTCTTATTGTCAGCGGAATGAGTTAATCCTATTTCATAAGCTGAAGATAAATATATTTTGTTTAAATTAGTATCATTTTCAGTAATAATAGGAGAATCTCCAGAAGGACCTGAACCTGAAACAATTGGATACGTAGGAATAATAACTGATTGTAAATCAGAAGGTAACTTATTGTAAAAATCACTATTTAACCAAGTGGCTAATGATGAACCTGCCCAACCGCCAGCATTATTATTGACGGAATAAATATTTTTGTTTGAAACTGAATCAATAAACTCAATTACTATACCACAAGCAGTTTGAGAATATCCTTCTGTTTCACATACTTCTGGTTTTGATGTATTGGCAAGTCTTACTGTATATGATTCATTTATTGAATCATTATCCATATCCATTTCCACTTCTTTTTCACAGGAATCTGCAAGATAATAGTAATTAGGATCACTATTAATATTGCTTATTATTGTATTCCACGAATCAGTTGCAAACGATCTACATCTAAAGAACCATTCTGCATATAATGTAGTATTTTCAGATATTAAATTTGTTATATCCTGAGTATTATCATAATGAATTCCTGTTCCGTCTGCTTTCGTATTCCATCCAATAAAATTATGTTTTGATCTAGTATATGTATTTGGATTTAATGATGTTGATACACCATATGTAAATACTTGATCAGGCATATCATTTCCAGAACCACCATTTTTATCATATGTTATAGTATATTGATTAGCATCCCATTCTGCATATAGTATTACTTCACCGTCTATATCTAGATTCTTAACTAGTTGTTCATTATCATAGTGTGTTCCTTGTCCATCACTTTGTGTGTTCCATCCTAAGTAATTATAACCTTCTCTAGTATAAGTATTAGTATTTAAATTAACTTCTTCCCCATAAGCTATTTCTTGGTTAGGCATTTGATTTCCAGAACCACCATTTTTATTGAATACTACATGATATGGTGTTACTGCCCATTCTGCATATAATGTAATATCATTTTCACTCATTGTATTTGTTACATCTTGTTTATCATCATAATGTGTTCCTTGTCCATTTGCTAATGTATTCCATCCTGCAAATGCATAACCTGTTCTTGTATATTGATTTTCATTTAATAAATTATTTGGTATATCAAATACAATTATTTGTGCGCTCATTGTTCCTGTTGCATTTGGATCATCTGTATTTATATCATAAGTTATTGTATATTGTTTTGGTTCCCATATAGCATATAATTCTAATTCTCCAGAAGTTACTAAGTTAGTTACTTCTGCTTGATCAGAATAACTTGTTCCTGAACCATCTTCTTCTGTATTCCATTCAACAAAGTTATATCCTGTTAATTCAAATCCTAATTGATCTAGATTAACTGTTGTATCATATGTTATTGTTTGTGGAGACATTCCTCCAGTTGCTCTATCATCATTTTTCTTAAATACTATTCTATAATCATTAACATCCCACTCTGCATATAATGTTGTATTATTAACAAATTCATTTGTTATATTTTCTTGATTATCATAATGATTACCTAAACCATCTGATTGTGTATTCCATCCTGAGAATGTATATCCTGGTCTAACATAAGCATTTTGTTTTAAGTATGTATTAACATCATATGTAACTGTTTGATTAGTCATTGTTCCGGTTACATGAGTATCATCTGTATTATCATCAAATGTTATTGATATAGATTTTGGTCCCCATTGTGCATATAATGTTATTTCTCCATCTATATCTAAGTTCTTAACTGATTCTTCATCATCATAATGAGTTCCTGTTCCATCAGATTCAGTATTCCATCCATAGAAATTATATCCTGTTCTTGTAAATCCATTTGGTGATAAAGTAAATGTTGTATTATATGGTTTTGATTGAGATGCAGTTGTTCCTGTTGCATTTGGATCTGGTGTATTTATATCATAATTAACTGTATATGGAGTTGCTCCCCATCTAGCATATAAATTAACTATTCCAGATTCTGCTAAATTATTAACTGTTGCTCCATCTTCTATTTTAGTTCCTGTTCCGTCTGCTTTAGTATTCCAACTATCAAATGCATATCCTTGTATAGTAAATCCATTACTTGTTAATGCTTTTGTTGTATCATATACCATTTCTAAATCACTCATAGAACCGTCTGTTATTAATGTAGTTCCTGGTTCTACTACTATTGATGCATCATTAATATTAAAATGTATTGTATATGGATTAGCTTTCCAAGAAGCAGTTACTGTCTTATCTTCATATATAGGTGCTGTTATATCAAAATCTGTATTATCTTCATTTACCCATTTATCTATATGATATCCTGTTACTGTTGGACTTGGTAAACTATCGATTGTTTCACCATAATTAATTGCTTTTGTTGTTTCTGTAGTTCCATCATCTAATGTTACTATTATTTTATCATTTAAAGTATATGTACTAACTAATGATAAATCAAAAGTTAGTGTTGAAGCTGCTTTTGCGATTATAGGTAATGTTATTAAACCTATTAACATCATATTTAATGCTTTTTTCTTCTTTTTAGAAGTAGCTATTGATGTTACTAATCCAATTGATGAAATAATTAACATTATATAACTTATATGAATATTATCTCCTGTTTTTGGATTAATTATTATAGTATCAGTTTTCTTTTCACCTTCATCTAAATATTTAATAGTGAATTTAACTGTATTATTTTGTGTTCTTTTTGTTATATCATTTACTAATGTTTTATAAATTGCTTTAACATCAAAGTTAAGTGTTCCATTTGCACTTATTTTTTCATTTTCATGTTTATCATATTCATAATCTATAAAACTATTCTCATTATCATCTGTTATATCAAGTATTGTTATTTCTCTACTTAAATTACTTTTAATAACCAATTTATAAGTTACTGAATCATTTAATTTATGAAATTCAATATTATTAATTACTTTATCATCAGTAAAGTTTGTTATTGTTCCTGTAACACCATCTGATTTATCTGATAGAGTTGCACCTGTTATTTTAAATGCGCTTGTTTCAGCAAATGCATTAATACTCATAAATAAAGACACGACAAATAGCACAGCAAATAATACTGTGAATAGTTTTGATTTATTAAGTTTTCTTTTAACTACTGTTTTAGCCATATCATGCACCTCAAAAACTATAAATATGCCTTCCCTATCTTAGATTATAATTCAATATAATTATATCAAAATCCAAAAACTAGAACAATACAAATAAAGAAAAAATACACTATTTTTTATAAAAGTGTAAAGTGGACAATGATACTGTCTTTTTATGTAAATTAGAAGGACCATATATAACCATAATATATACCTGATTGTGTATATGTTTTAATGCAAAAAACATAAGAGCATAAGAGATTGTCCCCATGATTCTTGGAATCTGTTATTTCATAACAAATTTAATGGGGACAAACTTATTTTGCACTTGCAAAATTGATCCATCTTTATGGATATCTTTTATGCTTATTCCTTTATTTTATAAAGAAAAACTGTGGATTAAATTATGGTCATATTTTTATTGTCATGGATTAATCATAGATAAATCTTGTTTTACATTATTTTCTCCATATAAAACTGTTAATGAAGGAATTGGAACTGATATTACTCCAATGTTATCTGATTTATTTATTCCTTTTTTATCTATTATTGGAATCATCTTAAATGGAACACTATTTTCTTTTTCTTTCATAAACTCCAACTTGAACTTATTATCGCCATATTTTTCTTTCTTAAGTTCTACATATTCTATAGGACATTCTTTAGATAATCTATAAACATAATTATCTATTTCTTTCCTAGTCATTGGCGCACATACTTCCATTCTAGTTTCAACTCCATTTGTAGATACTGAAATACTTCTATTAATTGCGCCTTGATTAAATAATTTTGCATATTCTTCTATAAAAGTTTTTCTAAAATTAATTCTTTTTATTTCTATATTATCTCCTTTTTTATTTACTTCTATAGAATCAATATAACTAAAGATTAAATCTTTCTTTTCAGTTACTGACATGCTATCCCACCTTTCTAAAAATACACTGTTATATAAAGGATCTATTATATGCTTAATACTTTCTAAATCTCTTTTCAACATTACATCTTCTATTGAAAAATTATATTCTTCAAGTTCTTGTTCTTCTTTTAATTTCTTTTCTAAATCTTTTATTTTTTGTTCTAAATATTCTTTATCTGATTTATATTCATCTTTATCAATTATTTTATCTAAGTATACTTCTTTTAATCTTATTAATTTTTCTTTTTGATTCTTAATATCTTTTTTTAATATATCTAAGTTGTTTTCAATTTTATGTTTAAGTAATGGTGCACAATATTGTCTAACAGTTATATCATAATCTATTATACTTGATACTTCATTTGTTAATTTATCTACTAATAAATCTTCTCTAACATAACAACCACAATCATTACATTTATAGTAAATATAATGTTTCTTTTTACCACCAGGAGCTTTACAAGCCATTACTCTATGACAGTTAGGGCAAACTATTTTTTGGAAGAATATATAATCTTTTCTTCTTGTAAAATTACGAGTATTCTTTTGTGATTGAACCTGACATTCTTCCCATAATTTTCTACTTACTATAGGTTCTACTACATTTTCATAAACAACAGGATGTCCAACTCTTGCACCACTTACAAAATCTCCTTTGAATAAAGGATTTGATAATAAATGTTGTAATGTATTATCTCTCCAATTTGTTTTACCTAGTACTTTTTCTTCATTAAAAATATTAGCAATTCTACTATATGAATATCCTTTAGAATATAGATCAAACATTCTCTCTACTATTTCTCTTTCTTCTGGATTAACTACTAGCTTTTTACCATCTCTCATAAAACCTAATGTTCTTCTAACTGGTATATGTCCATCTTTAATTGCTCCTACTTGTCCAAACTTAGTTCTTTCAGATACTCTTTCTATTTCTAATTGTGATAAAACTGTTAACATTCTTACAAAGAATCTTCCGTTTGCAGTTGATGTATTAATATCATCCATTGCACATTCTAAAGCACAATCATATTTTTCTAATTCAGTTATTAATACTTCTAAATCTCTTACTGAACGTGTAACTCTATCTAGTTTATATGCTACTATTACATTTACTTTTCCATCTTTAACATCTTGAATCATTTCCATAAATGAAGGTCTGTGATCCATATCTTTTCCGCTTATTCCAGCATCTTCATATATCTTATAAATATTATAATCTCTATACTTACATAAGTCTTTTAATTTTTCTTGTTGTTCTGGCAAACTATAACCTTCTCTTGCTTGATCCTCAGTTGATACTCTACAATATATTGCTGCACTTTTCTTCATTTTACTATAACTCCTTTCCATAAAAAAGGGAGTCAAAGCTACTAGTCATTAAACTAATACCTTTAACTCCTTTAAATAATCATTATAAGTTTTAATATATTTCAGCAAATTCATAAATTACCACCTTTTTCGGCTATATTTCCTTTACTTGGCTTTATATATTAATCTTTTTCTATTAAAAAGTCAATAGTATTAGTTTTGATGAGTTTTTATATAATTAGACAATTCACTAAATGGAATTGATTTTTCTAGTGTATTTATATAAACATCATCGCATTCATTGAAGAATAAATATGTATTATTTTGTATTTTTAGTTTATGAGGATTGATGTAAGCAAGATTAGTTTTATCTATATTTATTATTTCTCCTTCAATAAGTTTCCCTTTAAGATTAAGAAACATTAATAAGTTCTTTACTCTTTTATTTAAAGACTCCTCAATCTCATATTTTTCCTTAATAATTTGCATACCAATCAACTCCTTTCATAGCAAAATAAAAAGGTTAATTGGAAATTAACCTTTTATATAAAAGTCGATTGGTTCGACTTAAAATCACTCTGGTGGAGCTGAGGGGAATCGAACCCCTGTCCAAAATGGTTCATATTTAGGTACTACAGGCTTAGCTAATTATAAAGATTCCTAAATTACTAAGTAATTAACAACAAATAATTTAGTAAGTCTATAAGATTCTTTATTATTTCTAGACTAAATAATAATATATTCTGCTAAAACGAACCTTCTAAAACCTACGCAGAAAATAGATAGTAGAAAGTGCACTCACTAATTATTAAGCTAAAGCAGCACTATTAACTCTGAATAGTGATGCGAATGCGTTTGAAATTTTGTTTGAAATTATTTTTTAAAAGACTTAACGTGTCACTCCGGCCTGCACCTATAATACTAAGCAAATTGTCGAAGCCAATACAGCCCCATGTATAAAAATTATAGGCAAAATAAGGAAAAAGTCAAATTTTTACCTATAATTTTTAAGTGCTCTAGCAGTCTCTCTGTCTGTGTCTCTTCTTTTAATTGCTTCTTTTTTATCATAAGTATGTTTACCTTTAGCAACTGCTATTTCTAATTTTGCTATATTTCCTTTTAAATATAGTCTTGCTGGAATAATAGTATATCCTTTTATTTCTACTATTCCTTGTAATTTATTTATTTCTTTTCTATTAAGAAGTAGTTTTCTAGTTCTAGTTTCTTCTAGATTACTAGTACCTTTATCATAATTAGATATATGCATATTAAGAACAAATACTTCATTATTCTTAACTAATACATAACTATCTTTTAAATTACAAGATCCTTTTCTAATAGATTTGATTTCATTACCAGTTAAAACAATACCTGCTTCATATTTTTCTAGTATTTCATAATCATATCTAGCTTTTCTATTTAGTATTTCCATGTTTATCACCTTCTATTAATTCAAAATCTATTGTACTAGTCTCTTTAGAGGCATTAATAACCTTTATTTTAACTTTTTGACCTATCTTATACATCTTTTTAGTTCTTTGTCCTATAAGGGCATTTAATTCTTCATTATAGTTATAATAATCTCCTTGAATATCTGATACATGTATTAGACCCTCTACCATATTAGGAAGTTGTACAAACATACCAAAGTTTAAACAAGAACTAATAATACCTTCATATTCTTCACCTATATGGGATTCCATATATTCAGCCATCTTCATCTTTTCTACATCTCTTTCACAATCAATAGAATCTCTTTCTTTCTTAGATGAATGTTCACATATTTCAGGTAATTTCATTTCATAATAACTTATTAATTCATTTAATTCATGTTCATTAGGTTTATTAAATAAATACTTTCTAAGTAAATTATGAACTGTTGTATCTGGGAATCTTCTTATTGGAGAAGTAAAATGAGTATAACACTTAGAACCTAGTCCATAGTGTCCTACATTTTGCTCTCTATATTCAGCTTTTCTCATACATCTAAGAAGAAGATTAGAGAATATATCATAACCCTCTTTATTAGTAATAATATCAAGTATTCCTTGCATTACTTTAGGATTATCATAGTGTCTAGCACCTTTTATATTAAGACCTGAAGCTGATAAAGAACTAATAAATTCATTTACTTTATCATCATCTGGTACTTCATGGACTCTATATACAAATGGATATCCCATATAGAATATATGACTAGCAACAGTTTCATTGGCTGCTATCATAAAGTCTTCGATTAAGTTTTCTCCTTTACCTCTTTCTCTTAGAACTATATCATATGGTTTACCTTGTTCATCTACTAATATTACTGGTTCATTAGTATCAAAATCTAGATATCCTCTAGATATTTTTTCTTTTCTAAGTATTTCTGATAGTTCTAACATAAGTTTTAAATCAGATTCAAATTCCTTATAGTCTTCTGGAGTTTCTCCATCAAATACCTTATTAACATTCTTATAAGTCATTTGTTTTCTTGATTTAATAACAGATTCAAATATATCATGAGATATTATCTTACCTCTTGGATCTATAGTCATAATGCATGATATAGCAAGTCTTATTTCTCCAGGATTTAAAGAACATATACCATTACTAAGTTTATGTGGAAGCATAGGAATAACTCTATCTACTAAGTATACTGAAGTTCCTCTATCTTTTGCTTCTTCATATAACTTAGTTCCTTCTTTTACATAATAGGAAACATCTGCTATATGAACCCCTAAAATATAGTTTTCACCATCTTTTTTAATAGAAATAGCATCATCTATATCTTTAGTATAGTCACCATCTATAGTAAATATACATTCATTAGTTAGGTCAACTCTCTCTAGTGTTTCCTCTATTTTTACCTCTGTAGGTATTTTTTCTACTTCTTTCATAACATCATCTTGGAAAACATCATTAATTCCGTAGTCATATACTATAGAAAGTATATCTACTCCTGGATCATTCTTATGACCTATTATTTTATCTACTTTTGCTAAATATCTATGGTTTGGAAGTTCTTTTTCAATTTTAACTCTTATTTTATGACCAGGTACTAAATCTTTTAAATCTGCTTTATCTATAATAATATTCATTTTTAATTTATTATTATCTGGTTTAAATGAAGGATTACCCTTTACTATATCAAAAGTACCTACTACATAACTATTACTCTTTTTAAGTATTTTAACTACTCTTCCTTCATCTTTTTTACCTGTACCTTTAATATCTTCAATAATAACAGTATCACCATCTAATGCACCATTTAAGTTATCTTCATCTATATAGATATCATCTTCTAAACCTGAGACTGTTACAAAACCAAATCCCTTTTTATTAACAGATAATACCCCTATTTTTAGATGACTATTCTCAAATAGCATATATTTATCTTTTCTAGTTTTATATATTAAAGCTTCGTCTTCTAAATCATTTAGAACCTCTAATAAAGAAGTAAGTTCAGATACTTCACTCATATTAAGAGCCTCTAATAATTCAATAGAAGTCATTGCTTTTTCTGAACTACCTAATATTTCTAATATCTTATCTCTCATAGTTTCACCTTAAATTCATTATAAAATAAAAAGACTTTTAATAAAAGTCTTTTTACTTTAAAACTGACATAACTAGACAAAGAACAAAGAATAGAATTCCAAGTACTAAAGTAAGTCTACTTATAAATAATTCTGGTCCTCTTTCTTTTCTTTGAGCAAATAATTCAGAACTTGCTCCTAGTAATATATTTGAAGCATCTTCTGCTTTGTCGCTTTGTAATAAAACTACTGTTATTAATAAAATTGATATAACTAATAATACTACGTCCATTTGTATTACCTCCAAACATGTGTTATTTTAACATAATTTTTATTTGTTTTCAATATAATCATTAATTTTCATTAATCTATTATACTTAGATACTCTATCTACTCTAGAAAGAGATCCTGTTTTAATTTGTTTTAAATCTAGGCCTACTGCTAAATCAGCGATAAATGTATCTTCTGTTTCACCACTTCTATGAGAAATAATAGTTTTAATATTATTTTCTTTAGCTAGTTTAATAGTATTTAAAGCTTCTGTTACAGTACCTATTTGATTAAACTTTATAATTATAGCATTAGCTAATTTTTCTTCTATACCCATTCTAAGAAGTTTTTCATTAGTAACAAATAGATCATCACCTACTATTTGAATCTTATCTCCATATTTAGCAGTTATAGATTTAAATCCTTCATAGTCTTCTTCATTAAATGAATCCTCTATAGATATTATTGGATAATTATTTATTAATTCCCCATAATAATCTAATAATTCATCTCTAGTAATTAATTTATCCTCTAAAAGATATTTATCTTCTTCTTTGTTATAGAATTCTGAAGCAGCAATATCTAATGCAATATAAACATCTTCTCCTGGTTTATAATTAGATAGTTTAATAGCTTCTATTATATAATCAAGAGCTTCTTTATTACTAGATAAATTAGGAGCAAATCCTCCTTCATCACCTACATTTGTATTAAGTCCTTTTTCTTTTAATACTTTTTTAAGATTATGAAATATTTCAGATCCTTGTCTTATTCTTTCATTAATAGTGCTTGCATTAGGAATAATCATAAACTCTTGGAAATCTAGTTTATTATCTGCATGAGCACCACCATTAATTATATTCATCATAGGATATGGCATAGAATAAGTATCTCCTACATATTCATATAGTTCTTTATTATTCTCTTTAGCACTTGCTTTTAAACAAGCTAAAGATACAGATAAAATAGCATTAGCTCCTAGATTAGATTTATTATCTGTACCATCTAATTCTATCATAGTTTTATCTATTAATTCTTGATTAGATACTTCCATACCTATTAGCTTATCTTTTATTATTGTATTAACGTTTTTAACGGCTTTTAAGACACCTTTTCCGTTATATCTATTATTATCATTATCTCTTAATTCTAAGGCTTCTTTTGACCCTGTAGAGGCTCCAGAAGGAACAGATGCTATACCACTTACTTTCTCAGTAAATACTTCTGTTTCAATAGTAGGATTACCTCTAGAATCTAATATTTCTCTAGCTTTAATATCTATTATCTTACTCATTTATATCACCTAGTATAATTATAACATAAAAAAAGCACTTATTAAGTGCTTTTCTTATTGATTACTAACATCTGATTTTCTTTTTAATACAAACATTATAGAAAGTACTGCAATTATAGATATAGCTATAAGCAGATAATTAACTTTCATTATACCTGTTTGAATTGTAATTACTAATGTAGCTACTGAAGATGCAGACATATGACCAAAATCAGAAATAATATTTTCTTTAATATTTGGACTTAATGTTCCATCATCATATATAGTAAATTGTAATTCAGTATTATAATTATCAACTAACTTATATTCTCCAGCATCTAAATCATTTAAGTAAATTCTACCTTTAATAGGTTTTAAATCAGTTGTTTTTCTACCAATTGTATATTTTCCAGCTCCATCTGGATTAACTTTAACTAATTCATAAGAACTTCCTTCATACTTATATAAGTTATAAGTCTTAGAAGTATCTAACGCATTACCATCTTCCATTCTAGTAATAATTATATCTTTACCATTATCATTTATACCAAATATACTTGATAGTAATTTAGATATATTTGATTGTAAATCTTCACCATTTCTAGAACCATTTCTTAATGTAATGTTATCTGGAATAGTAAATCCATTATCATTAATATTATGGTAATTTAAGTTAATGGTTAATGAGTATTGTGGATCTAGTACTAAGTCTTCAGTTAATTCAACAGAGAAGTAGAATTCATCACCAATCTTAACTTCTGGACATCCGTTTTGTTCAGTATAGTTTTGAACACTAGCATTAATAGCTTCTTGAAGAGTATTATAACAAATACCTTGTACACAAGCTATCTTAGTATCAACTTCTTCAGCATGTTTTAAGTACATAATATGTTTACCAGTTAATACGCCAAGTTCATCATATTCAGGAGATGCATATGGAATAAATCCTGTTTCTACATCATCAATAGTAGCATCGATTACTATACTCTTAGTACTCTTGAAGTATCCATCATAAATCTTTACAAATGAATCATATCCAGATGATGTAATAGCATAACCACCATTATTAGTTATTTTTGGTGAGTTAGTATTAACTATACCATCTTTAGTACCAATAGTTAATTGTCCCTTATTAGTTATAGGTCCTATTTCTCCACCAAGGATTGTAGCAGCACCATGGTAATTAGTTATAGTAATTGAACCAATAGTACCATTATTAATAGTAGCTTCAGTACCTCTATCAGAATCAAGATTTAAATATCTGATTACTCCACCATTAATAGTTACATTTGAATTATATACATTATTTATTCCATTAACAGTTCCAGAATTAATAGTTAATGTATCATGATTTTCTACATAATATAGAACTTCAGTACCATCTAATACTAGTTTTTCACCATTTATTATCTTTTCAACAGTACCACCAGTTAATGTTAAATCATTATTAGAATTTCCTGCACTAGTACTTAAATTCTTAATGTAAGCACCTGTGCCTAATGAAAGTGACATACTAGAGTTTTCTAAAGTTGAAATTGTAGAATTAGTTATATTCATAACTCCATCGTTACCACTTGAGTGATGATGATAGTTTTTATAGTAAGAACCTGTTGTATTACTAATATTTGCTGTACCATCTTCTTCATTAACAATGTTCTTTACTTCACCACCAGTAACATTTAAAATAGCATTACTTGGATTATCCCAATCACTATTTGCAACACTTTCTACAATACCATTAGAGATATTTGCAGTACCAAAGTTGTTAATCTTATCAATACGTCCTTCAACTACATTTAAAGTTCCAGAAGTATTAGTAACACTTAATACTCTACCTCTATCATTAGTATTGTCAGCAATGTAAGCTTCATCAGTTACTGTTACTGTACCAGAAGTTATATTAAGATTTGCATCTAATGTTTTACCATTTAAATCTAGAATAATACCTTTATCAACAGTAATATCATAATTACTTGTTACTTCAGATACTGTTTTAACTAATTGAAGTTTTTCACCATCTGCAGCATTAGATATTGCAGTTCTAATTGATGAATAACTTACATCTTGATCAATATTCTTAATTACTTCTTCAGTATTTATTAACATGTAAGGTCCACCATTTGGACGATATATAGTAAAGTTTTCTTCTTTATCAGTAAAGTGACATAAATTATTTTCATCTAAGAATAAACTTCCACCATATAAATTGAATTCTAAATCATCTCTATTCTTACATGAAGCGGATGAAATATACATACTAGATTCAGCAGTATCATCTTTCTCGCCCATTGTAATTGTACCAACTTCATTAAACAATTTAGATATATAACCACCAGTTTGTGTTACAGAACCTTTAACATGATTACTATAACTTTGATATAAAATAATAGCATATTTATAATCACTATCAGTTCCATGATTAACTGATCCACCAGACATTACAAAGTTACCACCATCAATTTCAATAGCAGCTACAGTATAATCTAATCCGCTTTGACCAGAATGTTGATATGGAGCCTCACAATGATAATATCTATAACCATTATCATAAGTATAATCACAGAAATGTTTAGTAGGCATCTCATTATCAAGACTTATAGTATTACTATCAAAGTATACTGTTTTATTAGGACCTATATACACAGATGCATTATTAATAGCAAAATATCCATGTTCAAATTCCTTTTTAGATTCATAATGTGGATAGCCTTTAAATTCTTGTCTTGTAGATGTACCATCTGAACAAGAATTAATAGCACTATATCCAACATAATAATTAGTAGGATTATATCCTTTTGAAGTAATGGTTGATGCAGTTATTGTTGAATCCAAATAACCAGTTCCATGATATCCTTCACCATATGTATAAATATTTGCATTAATTAATGTAGTTTTACCAGCATCATCAATACCTTTTCTAGCACCAAATATAGCACCAGTATATGTTAAATCACCAGTATTTGTAATTGCTGTATCATAAGCAGCATCTATTACACCTTGATTAAATACCATTGTACCAGTATTTTCAATACCACTTTCAGCAAACACACTTAAAGTAGAAGCATTTATAGTTCCGGTAACATTATTAATAATTACTTTACCTGCTACAGCAGCTTTTTCAAGGTTATTATATGAATCTAGCTTATATGTCTCAATAGTAGAATTACTAATATTTACTGTACCACTATTTAATAATGCAGTATATGTATAATCACTATCAAAATATAGGTTACTAATATTCATAATAGCATTTTCATTATTAATAATTGATTCAGATAATGCTTGATGAATATTCATACCAGGACTACTTTGAATGTATTCAATAGCATCCTCTAATGATTGATCTGTATGTACTTTAATATATGTTGGATTATAACAACTTGTACTTGTTGCATCACCAGTTATACTTAAAGTTCCATTATTTGTAATTACATTTGATTGATATGAAATAAAGTCACTTCTATAAATGTCCATTGTTCCATTATTTTCAACCATAGTTTTATTAGCTTTAATATTTCTTACAGAGAATCTATTAAGAGTCATTGTTCCATTATTAACAATAGCACTTGTTTTAGACATTACATCTAATATTGGATCTGTTCCAGAATTTGGAACTACAGCACCATAGATTGTAATATTACCATTATTAATTAGGAATGGTCTTTCTATAGTTTCACCTGAATTTGAATCATAATAAGCTGTATTATTAATCTTAATATTATTTTGACGAGCAGTCATATTTGAATGTACAAATGATCCAGAACCATCATATGGTTCAAATTCATCTTGTGATGTAGTTGTAAGTGGATCAGTTGGAGGATTATCACTCTCGTAATATCTATAATATATTGGTTTATAATCAGCAGTACCATAGCTAAAGTATAAACTAAACTTCTTATCAGCAGCTACTACTAATGAAGGAGTATCTGAGAAGTTTGTATAATCTCTTGTCCAAATCAATTGATCATCTGTATTGGCTTCATCAAATGCTTCTTGAGCATCATAATAATACTTTCCTGTAGTATAGTTAAGAACTAAAGGTAAAATATCAAGATATTTTTCTTTTGGACTCTTTAGATTATCAAATATAACATCATATCCTGTTTCAATATCTTCAATATGATAGTCTATTGGATTACTACCAGCTTTAAATACACCATCATAGAAGTATAAATTGTTTTGAGCATATGAAGAACCAGTTTCACTTATACCAAAAGTTCCACCTCTAATTTCAGGTTCTGTTTTAGAAACATTTAATGTTTCTGTACCAGGTTTTAAATCACCCTTAGTACCAACAGTAACATTAATACCAGAACCATCTTTAACAAGAATTGCAGTATCAGATGTATTAATCTTACCACCAGTTATATTAATAGTATGTCCACTACCTGTAGCAAGTAATGAACCATTAACAATTCCATCTGTTTGGTTATATTCATTACCATTACCTACAATGTTAAATCTTAGGTTATTATATTCACCATCATTAATATTAACAATACTCTTAGATTGATCTTGATCTATTGTAGTATAAATTCTACTCTTTGATGATTTTCCACCAAACTTAGAATTATTTAAGTTAAGAGTTGAATCAACAAATCTACCTAAGTTAGCTTCTATAGAAATATTGTTATATCTTGAATCATTATCAACATTAAAGTTAGTAATATCAACAACAGAATTATGAGTATTAAATAATTGTTTTGTATGTTTAGCTTCTAATTCTGTAGTAGAATCAGCATAATATGCTTCATATGAGCTATTATCCTCTTTTGTATAGAAGTAACCACCACCAACAGTAACATTAGTATTATTTGCATAAATAGTATTAGCATTATACTCACCATTATTAATAGTTAAATTAATTTTTTCTTCACCATCAGTATCAGATATAATATCTAATCCTGTAGATGTAACATTATCAATAGTAAGATTAGCTTTATTCTTAACTAAGTTACTTTGAGTATAGTTATTAATAAAGTTACCACCATTAAATGTCATAGCATTATTATTTTCAAATGCAGTTTGACCTATAACATATATAGAACCACTACCAGTTACATTTAATGTACCATTATTTGTAATTAGAGAATCTCTACTATATGAGTTAACACTAGCACCATTAGCATAATTAATAGTTAATGATTTACCTTCAGGTATTGTAACTCTATTAGCAGTATTATAATTACCAGATATATTAATAACTGAATTATCTGCAGCATTATTAATAGCTGTTTGTAATGATTTATATCCTGTACCATTTACTTCTACTAGATTTCCTCTAGAAGAACTATCTATAGTATCAAGAGTAACTTTACCATTACCATCATATAAAACATCATATCCATCAGTTAAATCACTAATAGGTATATAAACAACATTAGTCATATTACTACTTGTTGATGTATTTTGAATAGTTCCATCATAGTATTTAATATCACATAAGTTATCTGAATTATTTGGATATTCAATAGATTTAATTAAAGTAGTTCTTAAATCATTACCATCTTGATATATTGTAACTAAATTACCAGATGTATCTTTATATATTCTATTATTATCTATTTCAGGTTCAAAGTATGAAGTAATTCCATTTCCTTTTAATTCAAAATCATCCATACCAACTGTACCCATTGGGTGACAATCACCAGATATTGCATATGAATCATTTGTTGATATAATAGTTGGACCTTCATTTACATTACCATCATCATCACCAATTGTTAATGATGTTCTAGCATAGTTATATGCACCAGGTTGATTAGTTTCCCAAGCATATAAGTTATAATAATAATATTTTAATAAGAATGGTATGTTTTGAATAGCAGATTTATTATTACCTGTGATAACACTATCACCTTTTACAGTTAAATTACCACGATTCATAACACTTGTTGGAACAGTAACTCCATCTAATACCATATTATGTTCATTTAATAGCATTTCATTATTTATTGAACCACCTGTTATATTAGCAGTTCCTTTTAAATCTTTACCCGCATGAATATCAGGATTAAAATATTTATCTAGTTTTTGGCATTCACCCATATGGTTATAATATTCTGCACAACTATATTGAGATACTACAGTATGTAAATTATATAATTTACCATAAGATGCTCCATTAGAGTTTAATGTACCCATATTGTAAATATTAGATATTGATCCACCAGTTATATTAGCTTTATCAAAGTTTAATATTACTGGAGAAGTAGTATTACCTGTTATTGAGGAAGTATTATTTTCTTCTTCAACTACATTAAGAGTACCTGAATAGTTAACTATTTGATTAGGTGTTACAACTGTATTATAAATACTTAAAGTTGGATTTTCACGATTATATAGTTTGCTTTGTTGGTATGCAACATATGAATCATTTTGATAAATTGAATCAAATGTTACACCATTATATAAATATGCATCACCATAGTTATTGAATAAACCTGCTAATACTGTTCCATCATCAGTTTTAACAGTTCCTTCATTAAAAATAGAACCACTAAATCTATTGTAGTATTCAGTATTACTATAATATGAATATTTATATGAAATACTCTTAACACTAATTGAATATGACTTATCATAAAGAGATGAATTTACTTTATTAGTAGTATCAGGTCTATTATCATAATTCATATAATCGCAAGAATAATATCCAAGTCTTTCATTAACATCAATATTAGATGAATGAATTCTTAATTCAGTATTAGGTTCAACATATACACCTATACCAATTTTACCTTCAATATCTATATTATTAAGATCATGACTTCCAAGATTATATTGAACACCTATTGTATCAAAACTTCCTTCAGTAGTACATGAAGTTGTATTTAATTTTATTTTTAAATTACCATTGTTTACTATATCACCATCTAGGTTATAAATACCTATACTCTTTGATTTATCAACATTTATAATAGGTGAACTTTCAGCAATTATAGTTCCTTCATTATAAATACCATATTTTGAAGTAACTTTAACTTTTACATCTCTTAAAGTTAATGTTGAATTATTCATATTATGAATAACTCCAGTACCAGAACCATTAGATAATTCTGACATACCTTCTAAACTAGGTTCTGTCTTAACATTATATGTTTTAGGTAAGTTTTCTCTTAATTGTTCTATTTCATCACCAACAATTAATGAAATCTTAGCAAATCCATCGCCTTCATTACCATACATTGTACCAGTACCATCATGTGTTGGTATACTTAATGTACCAGATGTAGTAGATCCGCTTAATAAGAAGTGGTTTTCAACAAGGTATCCAGAAACTGGTTGAGTTCCAGTAGGTAAATATACAAATCCAGAACCTCCACCTCCACCATTGTCGTCATCACCAGATGAATCAGGTGTAGTATTACCTCCACCAAACCAGCCACCGCCGCCTGCGCCGCCGTAGCCGCCAGCTTGATCCACTCCATCAGCACCAATACCAAAACTTGCATTAGTACCAGGAGCGGTTTGAGTACCACCATCACCACCAGTACCAAATCCACTAGTATCAGCACTTGAACCAGTAGCACCTCCACCGGCACCACCAGCTTGGTATCCACTACCATCAGATCCACCGCCACCGGCAACTATAATTCTGTTAAATGGTGAATTTCCTTCAACTCTTATATCAGTAGCTCCACCACCACCGTTATAAACTTGTCTAGCTCCACCACCATTGAATCCTCCTTCAGGACCACCAGTGTTACCAGATCCACCTACATATATGTAAATAGTTTCGCCTTCTTTTAATTCAACTAGACCTTCAGAGTAACCTCCGTTACCACCATAAACAGCATTTATTCTATATCCACCTTCAGCACCCCAAACTTGAAGTCTATATATACCTGTTTGAGGAACAACATATTCTTGAGCAGCACCAGTATAATTAAAATCAACAACTGATGTTGGATCAGGATTATCTAAGTTAATACCAAATTCATCTAAATAATCCATAAGGTGATCTAGTTTATATTCTTCACTGACTGTACATCCGTCACATAATCCAGCATATTCTTGATATTCAGCTAAATCATCATCATATGTTTCCAATTTTCTTTGATATTTTGTATCAACTAGAGTTAAATTACCGTAATTCTTAATTACATAATCATCACCAGTAGATAAATCATATCCATTTAAGTCTAATATAACTTCTTCACTATAATCAACTTCTAATGCTTTAGTTGTACTAACAGATCTAAGTAATTGAACAGTATCAACATTTTCATTAAATTCTCTTATTTCTTTTACTGGATGATATTCACTAGTAGTATTACTTGTGTTCATTTCTTCAACTTTTAATGATAATGTAGATCCATTATTATTATATGTAACTACTTGTAGATAATGAACTTTACCTTTTTCTAAAGTAAATGTTGGTCTATCTTCAAATTTATAATAGTTACTTGGTAAAGTATATTTCCAGTCATCATAGATAACTCTATATGCCGATAAATCTATAATAGGTATGTTTTCACTATCACCAACTGTATATACATTTCTAGAACCACCATTATAAATAAGCGAATATGTTTTATCAGAAGTAGACTCAGTTAAATCGATTTTAAATACTTTAACTGCTATATCTCCATTTTCAGCATTTAATGAATTATATGTATCAGTTTCATCATCATATTCAAAACCATAAAGTGTATTAGTATTTGCAAACACAGGTTCACTAGCATTTCTCTTAACAACATATGATTCTTCTTCTCTTGTATTTGCAACATCTACTGTTCCAGTAAATATTGTTGGACCACCAATTGCCATAAATTGATCATCTATTGGATTTAATCGAATATTATATAAAGAATAACCCCATTCATAATATGACATATAATTATAACGATAATGGTAATATGGACTTGAGTATTCTTCATAGTCATATCCACCACCACTAGCTATATGTAAGTAATATATTTTGCCTTTTTCTAATACTACATTAAAGCTACTATTAGATGTCTCTAAAGTCTTTGCTCTATTATTGTTTAGTTCTTCTTGAGATAAAGCTCTATTATTATTTGTTAAATAGAATCTATTTTTACTATAATCTCCTGTACTACCATCTAAATATAATACTTGATCCTTATCATAATTTGTTAAATCAATTTTGATATATGAATCTTTATAACTATCTAAAGGATTAAATGCATTAGTATTTGCAGCATATCTATAATTAAATACACCATTAATATAGTTTCCTTCAAAGTCAGTTGCTTTATATGTTTTAATATCAGTTATTTCAATATTTGGATATCTTTCATATGTATTATTATCAGGTGATTTTGCTTTTACTCTTAGTTCATATTCATATCCACCTGGTAGATTATAATAAAGGTATCCTTCACAATATTCAGAATAGCAATCGTTATTATATTGTCCACTTTCTATAGCTATAAGATATTCTTTTCCATCTTTTTCTCTCTTTTGGAAGATTCCTAAATAGTTTCTATCACTTGTAGAATTATAATAGAATTCATCATGAACCATATCACCAAGAGTAGATCCAGAAGTTTCTAAATAAATATAACCTGAATAATAACCATTTGTATATGCTTTTGTATTATTATAATTGACTAAAACTGTTTCTCCTTGTGGATCATTTGTTAAATCAATTGTCGCATATGTATATGTAGATTGATTTGCTTGTGTATTGTTTGTAGTAATAGTTTTACCATCTGATTTTAATACATAATCTCCGCTTGAGTTATTTAATAAATCAGTCATAATATTATTACTTGTTTCATCCTTATTATAATTTAATAAATTACTTGAATCTCCACGTTTATATACATCAATAGAATTAATAATTAATTGATCTTGACATCCTACACTCTCAAATTCTTGTCTAGTTGGATAAGTGTCAGGATTCTTAACCATTTTTTGATATTGTATCTTTAGATAGTATTTTTTACCACCCTCTAAAGAAGTATTTCCATTTCTTGGACCATAAGTAGCATATCCAGCACGAATATTGCTATCACCCATGTCTCTAATAATATCTCTATTAGAACCATAGAATTCTCCAAGCCAGTTTCCACTGGATGGTCTTTTATCTTCTCCAACATACATTTGAGCATATGAAAGAGCTACTGTAGATGAATTATCCTCATAGTAACTTTCCATAGTATAATTAACATTTACATAATAATAGCCTTCAAGACCAGTTAAATCAATTTCAATAACACCATAAGCTACACTTGTTTCTGCAACATATTGATTATTTGATCTAATTGTTCCATCAGTAGAATCATAATAGAATCCATATTCTTTAGTAGAAATTTCAGTTTGAAGTTCAACATTATTAGATACCTTATCTAAATCAGATAAAGTAATATCATTAATAGTTGCTTCACCTAAATATGTACTATATTCACTATTACGGTTTTTAAAATATTGTAAATCAAGATAATACATTTTACCTTTTTCAAGTTCAAACGAATAATTTTCTGAATCATGACGATATGGAGCCACATGATCTCCTAAAATATTTTTAGTATAATCATCTATTTCATGTACATCAAATATATAATAATTCTCTCCATATACTGGTCCAGAACTAGTATCTTGGCCATTTATAAAACTAATTGTTTGGTTATCTCCATTAACTATTTCAGGTGTATAATCAATGCTTAATACTTTATTATTTGTTTCATTAGTTAAATCAATTATTACATGTGAATTAGTTCTTTGTGCATATCTATTTCCTGAGTATGAAACTAGAGTATCTGTATTATTATCATATACAAATTTATATGTTCCTACAGATTGAACATCTGACATAATTGATTTAGGTTCATTATCAGTATAAATAGTTGTGTTACCTCTATTGGCATCATCCATAGCAGAACCAAGCTTAGCATAATAAACTGAGTTATTAATTCTTGCTTCTGGAGCAGTTAATCTATTTAATGTAACTACTTGATAATTTGTACCACTAATAGTTTCAATATTTGATACAGCTTCATATGAATATTCTGTTCCTGTTACTTTACCATTAACAGCACCAGAACCTACAATTGAACTGTTAGGAGATACAATTCTTCCATCAAATATTGTTAAATATCCATTAGTTTCACTTTTAATACCATTAGTTTCACCATAAACATATGGTTTTGTAGTAGATACAATTGAACCATTTACTTTAACATCAGAATAACCTTCTCCTAAAGTCATATGGCATCCTGCTTTATTTAATAAAGCAATACCAGTACTATTAACTAATTTACCAGGTTCTTCTCCTTCTGGAGTACTTTCTATTAAAGTAAAACTACCATTATTTTTAATAGTATATTCAGGTATAACACCTGCAACAATCTTACCATTTAAATCTAATGTTAAATCTTGTCCTTCTAATACTTGAACACTTTCATCTGTACCAGTAACCATTTGAATAGTACATTGAACATTTTTACAATCATATAAATCTTCATAATCAAAAGCTTCTGCTAATGATTCAAAGTTAATATACTTATCTTCTTTTGGTACAGTAACTTGATTGGTATCAGGATCTATTGTGTCTTCAAACAATTGATTATTATAACCAATTAATCTAGCTACTATTCTAGGAGTAGTAGTAGTTGCTTCTAGTTCATCACTAAATACATAGTTACCAGCTTTATCAAACGCTTTTATTTTAAATGTATATGTAGTTGATGGAGCAAGTCCAGTAACCATATAAGTACTAACTCTTTCAGTAGGATAATTGTTTCTACAAGCTTCATATCTTTCAAAAGTTGTTTCATTATAACATTCAAAACGTTTTTCTCCTACTTTAACATTGTCTTGATATATTTCATAATAATTGATTCCAGATTCATTATCTGATGAATTAACATTTAAAGTTACAGTACTCTTATTAGCAGAATTTAAACTAAATAGAGTAATAGTAGGATTTAATTTATCAATATTTACTATTTGATGATTAACAACTGTACTATCTACATTTTGTTTAGATGCTTTAGCAGTTATAGTAGTATTTTCTTCTACTTCAAATGGTTGATAGTAAGTATTATAATTATCTGAACCAATCTTATATAAATAACTATAACCTGTATTGTCTAATAAATTAGCATTAGGATATAATGTAGCAGTTACATTCTCATTAGTCCACATAATTGGAGTATGATCAATTTTTGGAGGTAATATTTCCTCATATGTAGAATATAAATCAGTTTCTTCAACTATTAAAGTTGTAAAATCAAATGGTGTATCATCTTCTTTTACCCATTCAATAAATAGATGATGTTCTTTTGTTGGATCCGCTATAGGATCAACAGTATGTTTATATAGAACATTAACAGTTGTAGTATCATTGCCATCATGGAAATGAACAGGATATGAATTAATATTATAATTTGTTACTAATGTAATTTCAGATTTAACAGGTGTATCAAAACTATAAGATGTATTATCTTTAGTCCATTCAGTAAATGTATAACCTGTATGTTCAGGATCTGGTGTAGGTCTTGTTGCTGTACTACCCCATTCTACTAATTGATCTGGAGCATATGTTGTTTCTACTAAAGTCTCTGGATTTCTATCAATAAAATGAACTAAATATTTATTAATATCATATATTGCCCATAATGTTTTATTTTCAATAATAGGTGTATTAAAATCAAAACAATCAGTATGATTTTCAGACCAACATCTAAATGTATGTCCCTCTTTACCTTGATCTGCTATAGGATCAACAGTATCACCATAAGGAATATTATTTATTGTAGTAATTCTATTTTCATCATTAAATACAACTGCATTAGTTAAGATTTGATGAATAGGATATAAATCAATATTTCTAGTTACTGGAGTAGTAAAATCAAAACAATTTGTTTTATCTTCTGACCAGCATATAAATGTATATCCAGTCTCATCAAATGTTGGCGCTTCATTTTGATCAATTAATTTCTTATATTCAACTTTAATATTCTTTTCTAAAGTATCTAGATAATCATAGAAATTAACATCGTATTTTTTAATTTTATAGCATGTAACAAGTTTTAAATCTTCATTAACAGGTGTACTAAATATATATTTAGTTCCATCAACCATGCACCAATATTCAAAATCATATCCAGTATGGTCAGGATGATCATCTGGCTCTGGAACTGGGTCTCCTGCTGGAACCTCTTCATCATGATATGGATCTTCATCTCCAGTTTCAGGATCTTTATCAAAGAATTCAACTTTATATTTTCTTGTTGTTTTACCATAAAGAATTAAATTTTTAGTAACTCTATTATTATAATTATATTTATTAGTATATTCACTATCTGTATACCAACCACTAAAGTTAGCTATAGGATCAGCTATTCTATCTAGTTTTTCTCCTTCAAGAACATCTTCCTCTCTATAAGTATTACCATCTAGCAAATATACAACATGTTCATATATTTCACCAGTAGCAGTTACTCTATTAAGATATTCTCTAGCTTGACTAGTATTTTTAATAGTTAATACAAGTGTATCTTCTACTTTTTGACCAGGATATAATTCTATACCTTCTAGGTTTCTATCATAGATAACACCATCTACTAGTTCAAATCCATTGTTTTCTTCTTCATTAAATGCCATGAAATCAGGAAGTTCATCTTTAACTATAGAAACAATTCCCTCTTTTTCACCAGTATTTTCTACTATAATCTTGTAATATACTTTTCCATTTAAATTAGTTAATCTCTTAACAGGAAAATTAACTATACTAGCATTATTGTATGTTTTTGTTATTTTAGTTCCTAAATTATTAACATCCACTTTTGTTATATATTTATGAACTTCTATATTAAATGGATAAACTCTTTCAACATTTATATTTAATACAGTGTCTCCACTTACACTAACATCAGAGAAATTAACCACTTTATATATTTCTTCATTAATATCAACAGTATAACTATCTTCATTTAAATCACTGAAAATATATTCTCCGTCACTATTTGTATAAGTTTCTCTAATTAATCTTCTACCTTTATAGATTGATACTAATATATCAGATACTCTTTCACCTTTAGTATTAGTAACAGCTCCTCTTAGGTTATTAGTATTTACTTCAATAGGATTAGTATAAACATCAGTATAACTATCTGCTGTTGATTCTTTTATTTTAAATGTAGGATTAACTCTATATCCATTAGGAGCTCCATTAACTAAAATAGGAATAATTGCAGTTATTTCTGTATTAGCTGGTAAATTACGAATAACTATTTCAATTTTTCTATCATTATCTGATAAAGTACTAGTTATATTATCACCAGTTAAATGTTTAAATGATGCATAACCATTATCAGAATCTAAAGATCCGCTAATAATAACATCTCTATCTTGATTTGATTCAGATAATGTGAATTTTAATTCATAATTAACTTCATCATAACCATTACTTACTACTGGTGCTTCTCCAGAAATATCTGAAATGTTTGCGCTTAATTTAGTAGTAACATTAGATAAATATGCATTATTTATCTTAATAGTCCCTTCTAGCTTATCTAGTTTACCAAATTTTAATAAGTATGCTAAAACACCTACTATTAAAATAAGTAATACTCCAGCTAAATATTTTTTTGATTTTAATCTGTTTAATCTCTTATTTTTCATACTATTCTCCTATTTTATTATACATAATAATTATATCATAAATTCTTTACAAAATTCTACAATTTTCCATAAAAAAATAATAGTTTTTCAACTATTATTTTATTATATAAAGACTATATTTTTTGTTCTTTTTAATAATCAAAAATGAACTGTTAGATTCTTCATTATAATCAATACTAATTACTTCAGATTTTTTAATCTTTTTGACTAATTTTTTCTTAGAATTATATACTTTTATAATATTATCTTTATTATTTGAAACAATTATTAATCCCTTATTAGGAACTATTGGAGTTCCATCAGAATTATTAACGCTTTCATTGTTATCAAGATTGAATGAAATCTTTGAATTATCTAATAAACTATATAAATTTACCTTTCCTTTTTCAGTATGAAGAATATATTTATCTCCAATAGAAATACCTGATTCTTCTATAGGTATTTTTTTGAATAATTTACCCTTGTTATTAAATATATACATATATTCTTCATTATAGAATCTATATAAATTATAGATTGACAAATCATCTAATAACGCTAAAGTATTATCATCATTTAGTAGTTTCTTTTCTTTAGATGAATATAATAATACATTTGATTTACCACCATTATCATCAATTAATTCATCTTGATCTACAACAACAATATTATTTGATGAGCTTACTATTGTTTCACCTTTATCATCAAATAAAGCATATGTACCATCAGAATACATTACTACTTTATAACCATTCTTATACTCTCTATATTTCTTAACATCTTT
This sequence comes from Bacilli bacterium, assembly GCA_017553685.1. Lineage (GTDB taxonomy): Bacteria > Bacillota_I > Bacilli_A > RF39 > UBA660 > RUG13038. Next base: position 176,066 of record JAFZKH010000009.1, read on the forward strand.
ATCACCAGTTAATTTTAGAGAAACTGTATTATCATATGGATTATAAACAATTATTGTCTTCTCTTCACAATAAGTTTTAGAGCATCCTATTTCTAATCTAGCTTCTTTTAAATCATCATAAAGATTATATACTTCTACTTTCTTATCATTTCCTTTAAAATCAAATACTTTATTAAAAGTATCAGTTTCTAATTCATATGTACCAAATGAATTACCAAATACAACTAATATACCTTTTTGATCATTATTGATAATACTATCATCAATAATAGTGTATCCCTCAATTACTTTATCAGTTATATTGCCTTTTACACCTAGTTCTTTCTCTTCTTTACCGTTTATATCTAATACATATTTCTTAGTAGAATTATTAATTCTTTTGCTAATTAATAATTTATTATCAGATAAAACTATATAAGAATTAAATGAGTCTCCTACTATCTTATAATTATTTACATCATAATAGAAATAAGATCCATTTTTATCTTTAATAACTAAATAATCTGTTTTATTATCAGTTTTAACTTCTTCAACTATTTCATAGTCATCAAGTATTCTGTTACTATTTTCATCAATAATAACTAAACTATTAGTTTCAAATGTAATAATCTTGTTATCATTGTAAAATTTAATATCTTTAACATCTTTATATAGTGTATTTCCTTTATAATCATAAATAGTAAAATAATCATCTTTTTTACCATATAGATATTTATCTGTTATTGGATATAAAGTATATTCTTCTTCTTTTAATACTTCTTTACCCTTAGAATTTAATACAATATATCCATGTGTATAATTCTTTTTATCTTTTAATGCAACTATAACATATTTAGTAGATGCATTAACAGGTTCCATTCTTAAGTCATCTTCTGAATAATCAACATCATATTTTGATATTATCTTACCATCTGGATTAACCACGCTTATTTGAGTTTTACCTTTTTTATCACCTTTATATGCAACCATATAATTACACTCATTATTAATACAATTAATATTATAATATTTAGGCCCTAAAACTTTTGATACTCTTGTTACTATATCTTCTTTAGTTCTATTAAAAATAATTAAAAGTACTAAAGCTAATACAATAATTAATCCAATAGCAATTAAAACAACCCTATTTTTAAATATCTTTTTCATATTTTCACCTACTTAATAGTTTATTTTATAAAATATAATCCATATAAATTATTATTGTTTTTAATCCTTTTTGTTGTCATAATAATTCTATTTGATTTTTTATTATATTTAATATTATTAATGCTTGAGCCCTTTATTTTCTTAATAACATTTCCATTAGCATTAACAATCTTAACATAATTATCAACAGTATTATTAACATATATAGCATTCTTATATGGATAAATACTTTGACCACTATTATCATTCATTTTTTCATTTTTCTTTAGTTTATATGTTCTTACTTTATTATCTTTAACATTAATAATAACAATCTTATTATTTTCAATATACATAATAGTATCTTCGCCATAAGTAAATGATACTTCTTTATTTGATATTTTAACTAATTCTTTACCATTATTGCCTATAACATAAGTATTGTTCTTATCATTATATTTATAAACTGTAGAATTACCAACTGATATTTTAGATGCCAAATCATCTTCACTATTAATTGTTTTATTATTTTTTGCATCAAATAATATAAGTGATGTATTAGTTATTTCTTCTCCAAATACTACATCTTTATTAACAATTACAATTTGGTTATCAGATTTATATAATTCTTTATTATTCTTATCATAAACTACATATTTATCTTTATATTCTTCTGAAGAATTAATATCATATTTAACTACACTATAACCACCTTTATATAATGTATATTCTTGTGGAATATTACCTGTAGTTTTAAATAATTCTTTATTATTTTTCATATCATAAACAATTGTAGTATTCTTCTTGCAATTTATTTCACTACAATTAATCATGATATATAATTCTTTTTCATTTGAATCTAATACTCTGATGTTTAATGTTCCATTTTCTTTTGAATAATCAAATAATTTAGTATATTTTTTAGTTGAAACATTATATATACCTGCATTATTATTCTTTTTATTATTAACTAAAATATATTTTTGAGAATCTAATTTAACACTACCATTATAAATACTATAATTATCAGTATTAACTTTTTTCTTAATAGATTCTACATATTCGTTAGAATCATCATTATATAATTCAGTTCTCTTACCATCTTTATTTAAAAGATATTTCTTATATGTACCATTCTTACTTTCAGTAATAATTAGTTCTCCTGAATTAGATCCGCTTATATAACCGCTTAATGAATCTTCATCAAGCTTATCATTTTTATAATCATAATAATAATATGAGTTCTTATAAGTATCTTGTAAAACAAAATATAATGTTTTTCCGTCTTTATCATTTACTTCAGAAACAATTCTATAACCGCTTAATATAGAATTACCTTTTTTATCAATTATTAGATTTTCATTCTTAGTAGTTATAGATACAACTTCTTTATTACCATATGTTTCTATAGCTTTAACATTATTATAAAGTGTTTTCCCTTTATAATTAATTATTTTATATCCATCTTTATTTTCTTCACTTACTAAATAATCTGTTATACCTTTTAAAATAGTTTTTGAATTATATCTTGCTTTTCCAAAAGTAGTTTTTAATATATATCCGTATTCTTTTTGAGTAGTATAATCTGTTTTATTTGTTATTACATAGTTTTTAGATGCCTCTACTACAGATTCAGTATATGATGCTTTAGAATTATAAGTATTATCTATTTTAGCTATTTGTTTTCCCTTAGAATCATAAACATAAGTAGTGTATTCACCATATTTATCTCCCTTAGAAGCTAATATATAATTACAATCAGTATCTAAACATTCAACGCTATAATTTTTAACTGCTTTCTTTTTAACCCATTTTACTGTTGGTATATTTATCTTAAAAAATAATACATACACAAAAATAGCTAATACAATAACCGCTACTATTCCTATACATATTAATTGATTCTTTTTAATAAATTCTTTAACTTTTTCTATATATTTTTTCATGATAACATCACCATACTTACACCCTTCTACTCTATTATTTAAATTATAACATATTGGCAATATATTTTGTCATTTTTTTACAAAAAAATATAACTTTTTTAAAAGAAATTTTAGTTATATGATATAATTACAATAGGTGATTATCATGGAAATAAGGCAATTAACTGCTGAAGAGTTTGACAACTTTGCCAAGAACTATCCATACAAAAATTTTTATCAGACCGCTGAATATGGTACATTAATGGATAGACATGCCTTTAATGACTATTACCTAGGTCTTATAGATGATGCGAATAATTTAGTCGCAGCTACTCTAATACTTGTAAATAGAGTTATGATTGGATATAAATGGGGATATTGTCCTAGAGGATATTTAATTGATTATAAGAATGAAGAATTAGTTAGAAACTTTACTGATTTAATTACTCAATATTTAAAAAAGAGAAACTTCATGTTTATAAAAATAGATCCTCAAATTATTTATAAATCTCACGAAAATACAGGTGAAGTAAATACTTTAGTAGACAATGAAAGTATTTATAATATTCTATTAAACTGCGGATATCAACATGGCGGATTTAATTTAAACTTTGAAAATCTAAAACCTAGATGGAATGCAGTAGTAACTTGTAAAACTGAAGATAAGATTTTTAGTTTATTTTCTAAAGAAATTAGAAATAAAGTTAGAAAAGCAGATAATAGAGGTGTAGAAGTTATCAAAGGTGAACCTGAAAACATTAGAGACTTCTATGAATTAATTAGTTATAAAAATGAAAAAAGAAAACTAAATTATTATCTAGATATGTTTGAAATATTTGGTAAATCAGATATGTTTGATATATTCTTTGCTAGAATTAATACCTCAAAATATATAGAAAAGAGTAAAAATCTATATGAAAAAGAAGAAATAAGAAATAATGAATTAAATATGTCGCTAGAAGAAAACATAGATAGTAATAATAAGAATACTATTATTAAAAGAAAGATGAACTCAGATTCATTATTAAACAGTTATAAACAAAGTGTTATTAAATCAGCAGAATTATTTAAAAGTAATCCTGTTGGTATAGTAGTAGCAGCTTGTGCTGTAGTTAAATATAATGGTGAAATATTCTTCTTAATAGATGGATTAGATAGTAATTATAAAGACTACTGTCCAAACCATTATTTAAAATATATTTTAATGGATATGTATCATAACCAAGGATATAATAGATTTAACTTAAATGGTATTTCAGGAGACTTTACTAAAGGATCAAAATACTATGATTTAACTAGATTTAAACTTGGATTTGGTGCCCATGTAGAAGAATATCTTGGAGAGTTTACTTTAGTAATTAATAAAGGAAAAACAAATAGATATAATAGAATTAACCCAATTATTGAATGGGTAAATACGCCAGTGTTATAATACACTGGTTTTTTTGCATAAAAAAAGTAGGTTTAAAACCTACTTTTTAATATACTTAAATTAATTATTTAAGAACTTTTGTAACTTTACCAGCACCAACTGTTCTTCCGCCTTCACGAATAGAGAATTCAGTTCCTTCTTCTAAAGCGATTGGAGCAATTAATTCAACTGTCATAGTTACGTTATCACCAGGCATTACCATTTCAGTTCCTTCTGGAAGAGTAACTTCACCAGTTACGTCTGTAGTTCTGAAATAGAATTGTGGACGATATTTTGTGAAGAATGGAGTATGTCTTCCACCTTCATCTTTACTTAGAACATATACTTGGCATTCGAAGTTTGTATGTGGAGTAACTGTTCCAGGTTTAGCTAAAACTTGTCCTCTTTCTACATCTTCTCTGTTGATACCACGAAGTAAAACTCCAGCGTTATCTCCAGCTTCAGCATAGTCTAATGATTTTCTAAACATTTCGATACCAGTTGCAACTGTTTTCTTAGTTTCTTTAAGACCAACGATTTCAACTTCTTCGTTAACGTTTAATCTTCCTCTTTCAACACGTCCTGTAACAACTGTTCCACGACCTGTAATTGTGAATACGTCTTCAATGCTCATTAAGAATGGCTTATCAACGTCTCTTTCTGGAGTTGGAATATATTCGTCAATAACGTTCATTAATTCGTCAATTTTTTCAACATATTTTGGATCTCCTTCAAGAGCTTTTAATGCTGAACCATAAACGAATGGTGTGTTATCTCCGTCATATCCATATTTGTTTAATAATTCTCTAACGTCCATTTCAATTAATTCTAACATTTCTGGATCGTCAACCATATCACATTTGTTGATAAATACAACAATTCTTGGAACACCAACTTGGTGTGCAAGTAAGATATGTTCTCTTGTTTGAGCCATAGGACCATCAGTTGCAGCTAGAACTAAGATTGCTCCGTCCATTTGTGCAGCACCAGTGATCATGTTTTTAACATAGTCAGCGTGTCCTGGGCAGTCTACGTGAGCATAGTGTCTTTTATCAGTACTATATTCAACGTGTGCAGTATTAATAGTAATACCACGTTCTCTTTCTTCTGGTGCTTTATCGATATTTTCGAATGCAACAGCTTCATTACCATTCTTACCTGATAAACATTTAGTAATAGCAGCAGTTAATGTAGTTTTACCATGGTCAACGTGTCCGATAGTACCTATATTAACGTGTGGTTTAGAACGGTCAAATTTTTCTTTTGCCATTTTAAATTCCTCCTTTTTTAATGTACAAAAATATTTTATCTAATTCTTGACTAAAAATCAAGTATTATACGTTTATTATTGGTTGTTTTTACCATTTTTCTTGATAATTTCTTCAGTTATGTTTCTTGGAACTTCTTCATAATGATCGAATGTCATTGTAAATGTTCCTCTACCTTGAGTATTACTTCTTAAAGTAGTAACATAACCAAACATTTCTGAAAGTGGAACCATTGCAGTAATTTGTAATGCATTACCTCTAGATTCTTGACCCATAGGTTTTCCACGTCTAGCAGTAATATCACCCATAACGTTACCTAAATATTCTTCAGGAACAACTACATCTACTTTCATTATTGGTTCTAGTAAAACTGGGTTACATTTATTCTTAGCTTCTTTTAAAGCAAGTGAAGCAGCAACTTTAAATGCCATTTCAGATGAGTCTACATCATGGTAAGAACCATCAAATAATGTAGCTTTAACATCTATCATTGGATATCCAGCAAGGATACCAGTTTGCATAGCTTCTTGAAGACCTTTATCTGTTACTGGAATATATTCTCTTGGAACAACACCACCAACGATTTGATCAACAAATTCATATCCTTTTTCAGGATTTGGTTCAAATTTAATAACAACGTGTCCATATTGTCCACGACCACCAGATTGTTTAATATATTTTCCTTCACAATCAGCAGCTTTAGTAATAGTTTCTCTATAAGCAACTTGTGGAGCACCAACGTTACATTCAACGTTAAATTCTCTCTTCATTCTATCAACGATAATATCTAAGTGTAATTCACCCATACCAGCGATAATAGTTTGACCAGTTTCAGTATTAGTAGAAGCTCTAAATGTTGGATCTTCTTCAGCTAATTTTTGTAATGCAATTCCCATTTTTTCTTGATCTGCTTTAGATTTTGGTTCAACAGTTAATTCAATAACTGGTTCTGGGAATTCCATAGATTCAAGAATACAAGGTTTCTTTTCATCACATAATGTGTTACCAGTAGTAGTATTCTTTAAACCAACTGCAGCAGCAATATCACCTGTATAAACATCTGATATTTCTTGTCTATTGTTAGCATGCATTTGTAGGATACGTCCAACTCTTTCTTTTTCATCTTTAGTTGAATTTAATACATATGAACCACTTGATAAGTGTCCAGAGTATACTCTAAAGAATGTTAATTTACCAACGAATGGGTCTGTAGCAACCTTAAATGCTAATGCTGAGAATGGTTCATCATCTGATGGATGACGTACTACTTCATTACCATTTAAATCAGTTCCTTTAATAGATTCAACGTCAGTTGGAGCTGGTAAATAATCTAATACAGCGTCTAATAATAATTTAACACCTTTATTACCATAAGCAGTTCCTAGCATTACTGGAAAGAAATCAACTGCAAGAACACCAGTTCTAATACATTTCTTAATGTCTTCAACAGTAACTTCATTACCTTCTAGATATTTTTCCATAACAGCATCATCATATTCTGCAACAGCATCAATTAATTCTGCTCTCTTTTGTTCAACAATATCTACTAGGTGAGCTGGGATTTCAACTTCTTTTGGTTCTTCTTCTTGCTTACCATCATACATGTAAGCTTTCTTAGTAATAATATCAATAATTCCTTCGAATTCTGGTCCTTCACCTATTGGCCATTCAATTGGTGCATATTTAACTCCAAGTCTATCTTTAATAGTTTTTAAAGTATAGTTGAAATCAACACCAAGTTTGTCCATCTTATTAGCGAAGATGATTCTTGGAACTTTAAATTCAGTAGCTTGTCTCCAAACTGTTTCAGTTTGAGGTTCAACTCCTGCTTGAGCATCTAATAATGCAACAGCACCATCTAATACTCTTAATGATCTTGATACTTCAACAGTAAAGTCTACGTGTCCTGGAGTATCAATGATATTTAATCTATAACCTTTCCAAAATGCAGTAGTAGCTGCAGATGTAATAGTTATACCTCTTTCTTGTTCTTGTTCAATCCAGTCCAATTGAGAAGCACCATCATGTGTTTCACCAATTTTGTGGATTTTATGAGTGTGGAATAATATACGCTCAGTAGTTGTTGTTTTACCAGCATCTATGTGTGCCATTATTCCGATATTTCTTGTTTTTTCTAATGGATATTCACGAGCCATATTTTTATTCCTTTCCTACCATCTATAATGAGCAAATGCTTTATTAGCTTCTGCCATCTTATGTACGTCTTCTTTTTTCTTAAATGCTGCTCCTGTTTCATTTGAAGCATCAATTATTTCGTTAGCTAACTTTTCAGCCATAGATTTTCCACCTCTAGCTCTAGCAGCATTAACTAACCATCTAAGTGCAAGTGTTTGTCCTCTTGTAGCACTAACTTCAATAGGAACTTGTACATTAGATCCACCAACTCTTCTTGCTTTAACTTCAAGAACTGGTGTTATATTTTCCATTGCTTTTGTAAATACATCAATAGGATTTTGATTTTCTTTTTCTTGTATCATATCAAAAGCACTATAAACTATCTTTTGAGCTTTTCCTCTTTTACCATCAAGCATAATTCTATTTACTAATTTAGTAACAACTTTTGAATTATACACTGGATCAGCTAAAACATCTCTTGAAAATGAATGTCTTTTTCTCATATTTATCTCCTTTCAAATTATTTTTTTGCTTTTTTAGCACCGTATTTAGAACGGCCTTGTTTTCTGTCTTGTACACCAGCAGTATCTAATGTACCTCTTACAATGTGATAACGAACTCCAATTAAGTCCTTAACTCTTCCTCCACGTACTAGTACAACGCTGTGTTCTTGTAAGTTATGTCCTTCACCAGGAATATAAGCATTGATTTCCTTACCATTGCTTAATTTAACCCTAGCATATTTTCTTAATGCTGAGTTTGGTTTCTTAGGTGTTGTAACACCAACTCTTGTACATACTCCACGTTTTTGAGGAGAAGATAAATTTCTAGTTTTCTTTGTTAAACTGTTTAATCTAACATTTAAAACTGGAGATTTACTCTTTTTAGTTTTACTCTTTCTTTTGCTTCTAACTAATTGATTAATTGTAGGCATTTTTATTACTCCTTTCTTTACACACATCCTTGTGTTCCAAATTATGATATAAATTAAAGATTTGTTTAAAACAAATCCTTTTTTTAATCAGCACTAATAATATAACATTTTCACAATTTAAAGTCAATACATTTCTTTTAAAATAAAAGAAAAAGGAGAATTGTTAATTCTCCCTATTTTTTTCTTTTTCTCTAAATAATCTATCTAAATCATATACTCCGTCTGGTTGTTTGTCTGCCATCATAACAGCTATTTTTAATACATCATCCGCTAATTCCTTAAATCCTACAACTCTACAGTGAAGATCATCAACTTTCCAATCATTTATAAGCTCATCATATTCTAAAAATGATTTTATTTCCATTTCTTTTCCTGTCTCATCTAAAACTCTTTTAGCTACTACTTTAGCAGTTTCACTTGGAACTTTCTTTGTTTTATAATGTGTTTCAACTAGTTCTAACTTTTGTTTGTCGCAATTTCTAGCATAATCAACCACATCATCAATAAACTTTTTAACCTCAAATCTGAAATTTCCACCTCTAAATACAGGAATAATATAAGAAGCATCTTCAAACGCTTTCATTTGATAATCTTCTAGTCCAGCAGTTCCAATGATTATTGGTTTTTTAACTTTTAAAGCATAATCTAACACTTTATCGAAACTATCCTTATGGGAGAAGTCTACAATTATATCAAATTTTTCTTTTATTTCATCTAATTGATCATAATTATAGAAATTACTATCACTTCTACAGATTCCTGCTACTATTTCTACATTATCTCTTGTTTTTGCTATTTCTTGAGCTTCCCTGCCTGTTCTTCCTGTTATTCCACTCCATAATATTCTGACTTTATTCATACAATCACCCTATATTAATTATATCAAAAAAGAAACTATTTAGTTTCTTTTTCTTCTTTCTTAGTTTCTTTTTTATTATAATTAGCTACTAATTCATCTATTTCTTCTTTTGTTAATGTTTCTTTTTCTATTAATGCATTAGCAATAGTATCTAATAACTTTTTATTTTCTTTAATTATTTTCTTAGTAACATCATATTGTTCAGAAATAATCTTTCTTACTTCTTCATCTATTTCAAATGCTACTTGTGAAGAGAAGTTTCTACTCTTGTTATAATCTCTACCTAAGAAGATAGATGAAGTTTCTTCTTCTAATTGGATTGGTCCAAGAGAACTCATACCATATTCTGTAACCATTGCTCTAGCTATTTTAGTAGCCTTTTCAAAGTCATTTGATGCTCCTGTAGTAACTTCTTTAAACATAAGTTCTTCAGCCACTCTACCACCTAAATAACCACTAATTCTATCAAGTAATTCATTCTTAGTAGCTAAGAACTTTTCTTCTTTAGGAAGCATTAAGTTATAACCACCAGCTTGACCTCTTGGTATAATAGTTATCTTTTGAACATCATCTGCTCCATCTAATTTAATACCTACAACAGCATGTCCTGCTTCATGATAAGCAACTACTTGTTTTTCATGTTCAGTATATTTTCTAGTTACTTTTGCAGGTCCCATAATAACTCTATCGTATGCTTCATCTATTTCAGGCATACCAATAGCATCTTTATTTCTTCTTACTGCTAATAATGCAGCTTCATTAAGTAAGTTTTCTAGATCTGCTCCAGAAAATCCTACTGTTCTTTGTGCTATATAAGAAAGTTTTACTGTTGAGGCAAATGTCTTATTATTTGAATGAACTTTAAGAATTTCTTCTCTTTCAATTTTATCAGGAAGTCCAACAGTAATTTGTCTATCAAATCTTCCAGGTCTAAGTAATGCTGGGTCTAATACATCTGGTCTATTAGTAGCAGCTATTATAATAATACCTTCATTAGCTCCAAACCCATCCATTTCAGTAAGTAATTGGTTTAATGTTTGTTCTCTTTCATCATGTCCACCACCTAAACCAGTACCTCTTTGTCTACCTACAGCATCTATTTCATCAATAAATATTAAGCATGGAGCTGTTTGTTTAGCTTGTCTAAACATATCTCTAACTCTTGATGCACCAATACCAACGAATAATTCAACGAAGTCAGAACCACTTATAAAATAGAATGGAACATCAGCTTCACCAGCTACTGCTTTAGCAAGTAATGTTTTACCAGTACCTGGATTACCTACTAATAATACTCCTTTAGGTATTCTTGCACCCATTTTAGTAAATTTCTTAGGATTCTTTAAGAAATCTATTAATTCTTGTAATTCTTCTTTTTCTTCTTTTAAACCTGCTACATTATCAAATGTAACTTTATTCTTATCTGATTGTAATTTGGCTCTAGATTTACCAAAATCCATAGATTTGTTATTAGCAGATAATTGTTTATTTAAGAAGAATAATAATGCTCCTCCTATTAATAAATATGGAAGTACATTAATAATAAATTTAAATATAATTCCTGATGTAGGATCATTTTTAGTAGTTACTTTAAACTTATTCTTAGTTTGATATTCATTAATTGTTTTATAAGTTTCATCTGATAAAGGTGCTACTACATAATATGATTCATTTTTAGCATAACCTTTTAATTTACCAGTTATATCTATAGTTCCACCATCAGTATTAGCAGATGTAATAACAGTCTCTACATTATTCTTTTTTAAGTTAGAAACAAACTTACTATAAGATAAGTTATTTACTTTACTTCCAAAGAATACACTAAATAAATATATACCACCTGCTACTAATATTAATATTATATATGGTGCCAATAATCTTCTTGTTTTTTTACTCATTTTCATTCTCCTTCTCATACTTAATTATTATATCATAATTACCAGTTTTTATTCTATCATATTTAGATTTTTTTATACCTGGAATCCATAATACTTTATCTTCACTATCTACTAGGATTGGATATATATTTCTTTCATTAATATTTATCTTAGAATCTATAAATATATCTTTAACTTTCTTACTTCCAGATAGATTTAAGACTTCTATTTTATCTCCATCTTTCTTATTTCTAATATATAAAGGAAGTTTAATATCATTACTATTTAAATGACATATATAATTATTAGTCATATCTGTTTCTTTTAGAATAGTAAATTTACCATTATATACTTTTACTTCATCAGTTAGTTCATATTTATACTCAAAATCGTCTTTTAAATAGTCTAAATAAAGAGTTTTATAATCTTTTCTAATAATTATATTATTTGGAAGAAATACGCTTAAATTAGGCTTATTTGACTTAATAATGGAGATAATACTATCTATATGTTTACTTTCAATTAATTTATAATTATCTAAATAATTTTCTTTTAAGTACTCATATATTACTTTCTCTATAATATAGTCTTCTTCCTCTTTTAAAAGATCTAAATTAATAATATTATCTTTAACAACTTCTTTATACTTATTAGATACATATTTATTAACAAATGAACTAGTTTTAGAAAGTTCTTCACTAAACTTTAAGTATTTTAAATGAATATCTTTATTTTCATTCTTTAAAACAGGTAATACATGATTTCTATATCTATTTCTAGTATAATTATCACTTTCATTAGTTTTATCTAATCTATATTCAATATTATTGTCATTAGCATACTTAAGAATTTCTTCTTTTGTATAGAATATAAGAGGTCTAATTAAAGAATAACCATCTCTTTTAGAAATCTTATTAAACCCAGAATAACCATCTAAAGAAGATCCTCTTGTAATCTTCATAAGAATAGTTTCTACTAAATCATCTCCATGATGAGCAGTAGCTAAATAACTAGCATTATATTTTTTAATTAACTCTTCGAAGAAGGCATATCTTCTATCATGAGCTTCTCCCTCAATATTTGAAGTATAATTTTCAAATGTAGTTCCTTCAAATATAACATTATTTTTATTACAGAATTCTTTAACAAACTCATATTCTTCTTTAGATTCTTCTCTTAAAGAATGATTAATATGTGCGCACACAAGTGTGAGTTCTAAGAAATCTCTTAATTTTAAAAATAAATCAAATAATACCATTGAATCAGGTCCACCAGAAATAGCCAAAACAACAGTCTGTTTTGGCATAACGTATTCTTTAAGGAATTCAATTGATTTATTCATAAAAATCACCTTGGTAAGTATTATATCATATATTTTATTTAAAGATATAAAAAAGAGAATAATTAATTCTCTTTTGTAATATCTATGAATAATTCATCTACGTCATTATATGTTTTGTATTTTTCTTTATGTTTTTTCATATAATCTAATTCTTTTAAAGCATCTTTTAACTCTTTTGATGGTTTATTACCTTTTATGTTAAGATAACACTCATTCTTTAAAAATTCAAATATATTCTTTTTATTATTTGATTCATAATATTCAATTAATAGTTTTTTATACTTTTCAATCTTATCCACAGGAATAACTATTAATCCTAGCCCCTTAGATATTAAATAATGATTTGCAAAAATAACTGAAGTTCTTTTATTACCATCAGTAAACATTTGCTTTCTAACTACATATAATAATAAATCAATAGATTTATCCAAATTTGATTTCTTACTGGATGTAATCATTAGAATATCTTCCTTAATTTCACTTTCTATAGGAAGTGGTGGTACCCATGTAGTTCCTGAAATTTTTACTGGAATACTTCTTATCATACCCGCTGTATAATGGAAGCCTTCTTCAACAAGCTTATTAACCATACATAATACTGAATAATCTGTTTTAGATGTAATAACATGCTTATTTAATATAAACTCCCAAGCATGCTTAAGATTAATAATCTTAAGAGTATCCTCAAATTTCATGTTATTTACAATTCCATTTTCAATAAGGTTTTCAGTATCAGGTAATGTTGTAGTGATACCTTCTAATATAGCTTGATTATAAATAGTATCTATAAGGTATTTATGAGCAAAATCTATATTAATAGCTACTTCTTCAGTTAAATCTTCATCAATATAATCTAATTGTCTAAGTTTCTTTTCTATTGATCTAATATCTTTTTTTATAATCTTAGCTTCTTCATTATTACCAAGTATATAATTATAAAGTATTTCAGTATATTCACCCACATACTTAGTAACTTGTACACCATCTTCCTTAGTATGTACATAAATATATTTTTTGTTATGTGATTCTCTAATTTCAATAGATCCATATATTAATTGTTCAAGTCTAAATTGTTTTATTTGTTTTTGGTTTAATAAATCTAAAATTAATATTTTTTGTGTCATATAATCACCTCTTTGATTATTATATCAAAGATTTTCAATTATGTGAAACTTTTTTGAATATTTTTAATCAAAATAGTTTCACATAGTTTTAATACAAAAAAAGAAGAGATTTAATCTCTTCTTATTCTGTTAATTCATCTTCTAGGATATCAAGTGGTTCTTCATCATAATATTCATTATCCATAGTAAATGCTACGTTAGAATATTGTTTTAAACCAGTACCAGCAGGTATTAATTTACCAACTATTACGTTTTCCTTTAATCCTTTTAATTCATCAACTTTACCTTTAATAGCAGCGTCTGTTAATACTTTAGTTGTTTCTTGGAATGATGCTGCTGATAAGAAGGAATCAGTTTCTAGAGATGCTTTAGTAATACCAAGTAATACTGGTCTACCAGTAGCAGGTTTCTTACCTTCTAGGATAACGTTCTTATTAACTTTAGTGAATTCATTAATTGAATATACTTTACCATTTAATAATGTAGTATCTCCAGCATCTACTATTCTAATTCTATTAATCATCTTTCTAGCAATCATTTCAATGTGTTTATCTGAAATATCAACACCTTGAGATCCATATACTTTTTGTACTTCTTTAATAATATAAGATTGTACTGTTATAGGATCTGTTACAGCTAATAATTCTTTTGGAGAAATTAAACCTTCATTTAACATATCTCCAGCTTTAACTTCATCACCAACTTGAACTTTGATTTTAACACCATAATTAGTTGTTTGATCATGAGATTCAGTATCATTTGTTATTGTTACTTTATATTTACCATTTAAGTTTTCAACATTTGTTACTTTACCAGAGATTTCAGCTACAGAAGCTTTAATCTTAGGAGTTCTAGCTTCAAATATTTCTTCAACTCTTGGTAAACCTTGAGTGATATCGTCAGCAGAAGCAACACCACCTGAGTGGAAGGTTCTCATTGTTAACTGAGTACCAGGTTCACCGATAGATTGTGCAGCCATAATACCAACTGCTTCACCAACTTCAACTACGTTATTAGTAGCTAAGTTCTTACCATAACATTTTTGACATACACCATCATGTGTCTTACATGTTAATGTAGTTCTAATTTCTACTTCTTCTATACCAGCTTTAACAATTTTATCTGCTATATTTTCAGTAATATATTCATTTTTATCAATAATAACTTCTTTAGTCTTAGGATCAATAACTTTCTTATTAGTAAATCTTCCAGCTATTCTGTTCTTTAGACTTTCAATAACGTTACCATCTTTTTCATTTACGAATTGTCTTACAACAACACCTTGAATAGTACCACAGTCTTCTTCTTTAACAACTACGTCTTGTACTACGTCTACTAATCTTCTTGTTAAGTAACCAGAGTTAGCAGTCTTTAAGGCAGTATCAACGTTACCTTTACGAGTACCATGTGTTGATAAGAAGTATTCAGACACTGTCATACCTTCTTTTAGGTTAGATGTAACTGGGATTTCAATGGCTCTATTTTGAGGGTCGTTAACTAGACCTTTCATACCAGCAACTTGTGCAAATTGGTCCATAGATCCACGAGCACCAGAATCCATCATCATGAAGATAGGGTTCTTACTATTATCTTTAGCTATTTGTTCAAGGTCAGAAGCAACATCTTCTTTTACTTTTGTCCAAACTTCGATAGTCTTTTCATATCTTTCGTTTTCAGTAATAAGACCTCTCTTATATTGTTTAGCTATATTATCTACTTTTTCTTTACCTTCTTTAATTAATTCGGCTTTCTTATCTGATGTAATAGCATCAAATAATGAGAATGTAATACCTGAAATAGTAGAATATTTGAATCCTAAATCTTTTAATTCATCTAGCATTGCAGATGTTTCAGATGTTTTATATCTCTTAAAGATTTGAGCAATTAATTTCTTTAATACCTTCTTACCGAATGGTGTAGAAATTGGTAACTCTTTAATATATTCTTTAAGATTAGTTCCCATTGGAACAAAGTATCTATCTGGAGTAGCCTTTTCAATATTTTCACTACCACCATCGTTAACATATTGATATGTATCTGGTAAAATTTCATTGAATTTTAACTTACCAACAGTAGTAATTAAATATTTACCTTTTTGACTATCTAAGAATACTTTATGTTTAAATGAATTTACAGGAACAACTATTCTTGTATGTAAATCAATTTCTTTTCTTTCATAAGCCATTAATGCTTCATTTTCATCTTTAAATACTCTACCTTCATTTTCATTAGGTTCTTCTAATGATAGATAGTAGTTACCTAAAACCATATCTTGTCCTGGAGTAACAACTGGTTCACCACTTGATGGTTTTAAGATGTTATTTGAACCAAGCATTAATATCTTAGCTTCTGCTTGAGCTTCATAACTTAATGGAACGTGTACAGCCATTTGGTCACCATCGAAGTCTGCATTAAATGCAGTACATACTAATGGATGTAATCTAATAGCTTTACCATCTATTAACTTAGGAATAAATGCTTGAATACCAAGTCTATGTAGAGTTGGAGCTATGTTTAATAATACTGGATGTTCAGCTATTACTTCTTCAACTACATCCCATACTCTATCATCTTGATTTTCAATCATTTTCTTAGCAGATTTAATATTATGAACTATTTCTTTTTCAACTAGTCCTCTTATAACATGTGGTTTAAATAACTCTAAAGCCATTTCTTTAGGTAATCCACATTGATACATCTTAAGATTTGGACCAACTACGATAACTGAACGTCCAGAATAGTCAACACGTTTACCAAGTAAGTTTTGTCTAAATCTACCTTGTTTACCTTTAAGCATTGAACTTAATGATTTTAATGCTCTATTAGATGGACCTGTAACATTTCTACCTCTTCTACCATTATCAAATAAAGCATCAACTGCTTCTTGAAGCATTCTCTTTTCATTTTGAACAATGATAGATGGAGCATCTAATTCTAATAATTTCTTTAAACGATTATTTCTGTTAATAACTCTTCTATATAGATCATTTAAATCAGATGTAGCAAATCTACCACCATCTAATTGAATCATTGGTCTTAGTTCTGGAGGAATAACTGGAATACAATCTAGTATCATCCATTCAGGTCTATTATTTGATTCATTAAATGCATCTAATATTTCAAGTCTCTTTAATAATCTTGTTCTCTTTTGTTCTTGAGCATCTTTAAGTTCTTCTTGAATCTTAGCTATTTCAGCAGGAACATCTACTTCCATAAGTAATTTCTTAATAGCAGCAGCACCCATTCCAACTTCGAAATCATCACCATATTTTTCATAGTAAACTCTATATTCTTTATCTGATAATGTTTGTTTCTTAGCTAGAGGAGCTTTACCTGGATCAATAACTACATATGATACGAAGTAAAGAACTTCTTCTAATTCTCTTGGTGACATATCAAGAACTAATCCCATTCTTGAAGGTACACCTTTAAAGAACCAAATATGAGATACAGGAGTTGCTAGTTCAATGTGTCCCATTCTTTCTCTTCTTACTTTAGAAGATGTAACTTCAACTCCACATCTATCACATATAATATCTTTATATCTTAATCTTTTGTATTTACCACATGAACATTCAAAATCCTTTGATGGACCAAATATTCTTTCGCAGAATAATCCATCTCTTTCAGGTTTTAAAGTTCTATAGTTTATAGTTTCTGGTTTTTTAACTTCACCATAAGACCATTCTCTTATTTTTTCAGGTGAGGCAATAGATATTCTTAATCCATCAAATTTATTTGCATCCATTATTCTTCAACCTCCCCTTCTTCATCGAACTCTTCTGTTTCAATTTCCTCTTCTTCTTTCTTTGGTGTTAGTTCGATATCTTCTACTTTAACTGGAACTGTTTCTGTTCCATCTTCTTTTTCAAGTTCAGTAATTCCAACTTCTGTTCCATCTTCTTTGATTACATTAACATCTAATCCTAAAGCTTGGAATTCTTTAATTAATACTCTGAAGCTTTCTGGAACTCCAGCTTGATTAATTGGATTACCTTTAACTATATCTTCGTAAACTTTAACTCTTCCTACAACATCATCTGATTTAATAGTTAAGATTTCTTGAAGGATGTTAGCAGCACCATAAGCATATAATGCCCAAACTTCCATTTCACCAAATCTTTGACCACCAAATTGAGCTTTACCTCCAAGAGGTTGTTGTGTAACAAGTGAATAAGGTCCGGTAGCACGAGCATGTAATTTATCATCAACCATGTGGTCTAGTTTAATCATGTACATAACTCCAACAGCTACTCTACTTTCAAACTTATCTCCAGTTCTACCATCATATAATTCTGTTTTACCATCAGGTGATAATTTAGCTTCTTTCATGATATCTTCGATGTCTTCAATTGTTGCACCATCAAATACTGGTGTAGAACAATGAACTCCAAGTGTCTTAGCAGCCATACCTAAGTGTAACTCAAGTACTTGTCCTAAGTTCATACGAGAAGGAACACCTTGTGGGTTTAAACAAATATCAACTGGAGTACCATCTGGTAAGTATGGCATATCTTCTTCTGGAAGTACTAGTGAAATAACACCTTTGTTTCCGTGACGACCAGCCATCTTATCTCCAACTTGAATCTTACGTTTTTGAATTATATATACTCTTATTTCTTTACTAACTCCGCTAGGTAGTTCATCATTATCTTTCTTAGTATAAATTTTAACATCATGAACTATACCAGCAGCTCCATTAGGAACTCTTAATGAAGTATCTCTAACTTCTCTAGTCTTTTCTCCAAAGATTGCATGTAATAATTTTTCTTCTGATGTAAGTTCTACCATTCCTTTTGGAGTAACTTTACCAACTAGAATATCGTTTTCTTTAACTTCAGTACCTATTCTGATAATACCATTAGCATCTAAGTTCTTAATAGTTTCTTCAGATACATTAGGAATATCTCTAGTTATTTCTTCAGGTCCTAATTTAGTATCTCTACATTGAATAGAGAAACTTTCTATATGTATTGATGTAAATGCATCATCTTTTACTAATTTTTCATTTAATACAATCGCATCTTCGTAGTTATAACCATCGAATGTAGTAAATGCGATAGTCATATTTTTACCAAGAGCAAGTTCACCTTTATCTGTACTTGGTCCATCTGCGATTATCATATCTTTTTTAACCTTGTCACCAGCTTTAACAATTGGTCTTTGATGATAACAAGTGTTATTGTTTGATCCTTCATAATTCATTAATGAATATACATCAGATCCATTTTTAGTTTTAACAACTATTTTTCTTCCGTCAGCATATTCAACAACACCATCCGCTTTAGCAACTACAGTAACACCTGAGTCTCTAGCAATCATGTATTCTCCACCAGTTCCAACATATGGAGCTTCAGCTTTTAATAAAGGTAATGCTTGACGTTGCATGTTAGCACCCATTAGTGCACGGTGAGCATCATCGTGATCTAGGAATGGGATACATGAAGCAGTTACTGAGATGATTTGTTGTGGAGATACGTCTATATAATCGATATCTTTAGTTTTAGCGATTATAGTTTCTCCTCTAAATCTAGCTGTAACTTCTTCTTCAACTATTTTATTATCTTCTATTTTAATTGTTGCTTGTGAAATAACATAATCTAATTCTTCATCAGCTGTTAGATAATCTATTTCATCTTGTAATACACCATCTTTAACTCTCTTATATGGAGTCATTATAAATCCATAATCGTTAATCTTAGCATAACTTGCTAGTGATGTAATAAGTCCGATGTTAGGTCCTTCTGGAGATTCAATAGGACAAATTCTACCATAGTGTGATTCGTTAACGTCACGAACTTCCATAGCAGCTCTTTCTCTAGATAATCCACCAGGTCCAAGAGAAGATAAACGTCTCTTATTAGTTAATTCTGATACAGGATTAACTTGGTCCATGAATTGTGATAATTGTGAACTTCCAAAAAATTCTCTAATTACAGATGTTAAAGGTCTAATACTAATTAATGTCTTAGGAGTAGCATCTGCTTCTTCTATAGTAGTCATTCTTTCACGAATAACTTTTTCCATTCTTGAAACACCAATTCTAAATTGATTTTGAATTAGTTCTCCAACTTGTCTAACTCTACGATTTGATAAGTGGTCAATTTCATCTGTTTGACCAATTCCATGTAATAAGTTTAAGTAATATGATACAGATGCATAAATATCAGAAATAGTTAATCTCTTAACATCTATAGATTGGTCATTACCAATAACTTTTATTACTTTTTCTTTATCATTAGGATCAAATACTTTAACTATTTGAACTTTATTATATGTATCTAATTCATCGTTGATTTTAACTTCAACCATATTAGCACCATTATGAAGGTCTTCTTTTAATGAATTAAATACTTCTCTATCAATTAAAGTACCTGCTTTATATTTAACTTTTCCATTAACTTTAATATCTTCTGCTAATGTTTGATTAAATAATCTATCACATACATCTAATTTCTTATTGTATTTATATCTACCAACTTTAGATAAATCATATCTAAATTGATCAAAGAAATGAGTAATTAAATGGTTCTTAGCACTATCTAAAGTAGCTGGTTCACCTGGTTTTAATTTCTCATATATTTCTATTAAAGCTTCATCAGTATTAGCTGTTGAATCTTTTTCTAAAGTATTGATTAGATATTCATCCTCACCAAAAACATCTAAGATTTCCTCATTAGATGATAAACCAAATGCACGTAAAAATGTTGTTATAGTTACTTTTCTGTTTCTATCAATTTTGATATCTACTCCATCTTTACTATTTAGTTTAAATTCAAGCCAAGTACCTCTATTAGGTATAATTTGAGATGTGAATATATTTCTACCATTCTTATCCATCTCTACACCAAAGTATACACTTGGTGATCTTACAAGTTGTGAAACAATAACTCTTTCTGCTCCATTAATAATGAAAGTTCCACTATCAGTCATTAATGGTAGGTCTCCAAAGAATATTTCTTGTTCCTTAACTTCTCCTGTTTCGTTATTAAATAAGCGAGCTTGAACTTTTAAAGGTGCAACGAAAGATGTTTTTCTTTCCTTACATTCCTTAATAGTAAATCTTGGTTGATCAATAGAATAATCAGAAATTTCAAGTGATAATGATCCTGAGAAATTTTCTACAGGGAACATGTCATCTAGTACCTCTTTTATTCCTTCAGTGATAAATAAGTCATATGACTTCTTTTGGATCTCTAATAAATCCTTTAGTTCTAAAGAGTTTTCGTTTTTAGAAAAATCTCTTCTTTCACGGTCTTTACATACTTTTTTAATCTTATAAGCCACTAAAATTCACCCCTAACAATAACATTCAAAGAACATGTCCATAAGCCAGAAAAGGACATAGTACCAATTTAAGATTTTAGCAAATAATGGTAGTATAGTCAATACAAATTATAAAATTAATGTAAATTTTTTACAAAAAAATGATATTTTTTTAATTACGTGTAATTTCACGAAATTAAATCTTTTTTCTTTTATAAATAAAAAACTAGATTACTCTAGTTTTTTCTAATTCTAATATATTTTTATTATTAATAAATAACTCCATTTGATTTCTTGCTATTTCATTTAATATAACTAATCTATCAGACTGACTAAGACCTTGTTTAATATATTCAGCATTAATATTCTCTAGGTTATTTAATATAACTAAATGTATTAAATCAGTATAGTCTCTTATATTTCCGTCTTTAGATAACTCAGGATTAGATATTCTCCAATCTTTAGCTGTCATACCAAATAATGCAACGTTTAATATATCAGCTTCTTCTGCATATACTGTTCTTATTTGTTTATCTGTTAAAGTTGGAACTATATAATTTTTAATTGCTTCAGTATGAACTAAATAATTTGTTTTAGATAATACCCTATTAGCGTGCCATTCGATTTTATTTTGATAAGCTTCATTTTTCTTTAATCTTTGAAATTCCGTAATCAAATACAGTTTGAATTCAGGAGATAACCAACTTGCAAATTCAAACGCTATGTCACTAACTGCAAAAGTCCCCTGACTATATCTACCTCCTTTTGATATAAATCCTATTGAGTTAGTTCTTTTAATCCATTGTGATGGAGACATTGAAAATGTATTGACCCCATATTCTTTTTTAATTTGGTCGAATTCGACCAAATTAAAATCATTATTATTTAATTCTTCCCATAAACCAATATAATTAATAGTGTCAGTTTTTCTTAACCAATTCTTTATTGTAAAAGATAGGTCTAAGCTGTCTGAATGTTTTGCAATATCAGTTAACGAAATATAATCTCTACCATCAAGATAAATAACTCTAACTTCTTGATTATTAACATTTAAAACAGTATCTATTTTATTTATCATATATACCTCCTAAATTGTATATATGATAAATGATAAATACATTCCCTTATACAAAAATAAAAAAGCTAGATTACTCTAGCTTTTATTATTAAAAATCCCTTATCTTTAGTAATTATTTCAAAATTATATATATCTTTATTATCATTCATCATAGATAAAGCACCTTGATCTTTTCTCATAACTATCCAAAGTTCTCCATTACTAATTAAATGAGATGAGGCTCCTCTTATAATTTCATATACTTTTTCTTTTCCAGCATGTATTGGAGGATTACTAATTATACAATCATATTTAGATTCTATATTACTATAAGCATCAGATATAAATGCATTATCCACAAGATTATTCTTTTTTAATCCTTTATTTGTAAGGTCTACTGCTCTTTTATTAATATCACACATATCCACAGTAAAATCTTTATTTAGTTTTCTTAAATAGATACCTACTACACCAGCACCGCATCCAATATCAAGAAAACTTGTTTTTCCTGTAATATCAAGGTTATTAAGAAGTAATCTAGTACCATAATCTAAACCACTCTTATTAAAAATACCATTATCAGTATAAAAATAATATTTAATATTCTTAACTTCTACTTCTTTAAGTGTGATATTACTCTTTACTTTTTCATCATTTTCAAAGTATTGGCTCATTGTTTTTTCACCTTTTTACTCTTTCCTGGTTTTAATGTTTTTGGTCCAAAGAAATATTGCGGATAATCTTTGACCACTTGATAATGAACTGCATTAAAAATAGCAGTTTTAATAGTTATTCTATTTTCAATTTTAGTTAATTTTTCCGATATTCTATCTAATTCTTTACTCATAGTATTCCTCTTTTTCATATATTCTATTATTTATATGATATAAAGTCAATTAAAAAAATATAGTATATAACTATATTATTCTAATATTCTTTGGATATCTTCCACAATTATTTCTTGATTTCATTTTATAGCTTTTTGCTCTTCCAAGACTTACATATTGAGTTCTTTTACCTAATTCTAGACATTGTCTTCTAAGTGCTCTAGCTGCTGGGTTATATACTAATCCTGCATCTCCAAAATCATATGCCATCTTTCTCATTTGTGCTTTTGTAAAAATCATTTTATTTCTCCTTATCTAGTTGTTTTGAAGCTTATATTATGTGCCTCTAAATACATTATAACACAAAAATAACCTAGATTACTCTAAGTTATTTACTTTTTTCTTTCCTTTTAAATATAATGCAATTGCTCCAATTAATAATACTAATTCACCAATTAAAATTACTAGAATAAAATTACTACTATTCTTTACTACCACTTTATTATTAGCATTATTAAATTGAATTTCTTCTCCACCTGTATAACTATTTATTTTAGTATATAAACCATTAGTTTCTTCACCATCAATAGTACCTCCAGTATAAATCTTATATGACTTATATTTAAGATCTGAACTACTATAAAGTAAATTTCCTATATCTCTACTTGTTTTAAAGGCTGTTATTACTTTATCATTTTGATCTTTGATAACTATTAATGTATCTTTACTAATTTTATTAAAACTAGCAAATATAAAATCTTGTTTAGAATCGCTAGATATAGCATCAACCATATTACCTGTTGCTATAACAGTTCCTCCATTAATATATGTACCATTAACAGAGTCTAAACCAGCATCAGGACTACTTGGATGAGCAAATGCATATATAATACCTCCGTTAATAATTAATTTACCATTAGAGTCTATTGCATCTCCTTCATCTGCATCCTCTGAAACTATAGCTAATAATGAGTTAACATCTATAGTTAAATCATTTCTAACAGTTTCTTTATTAGAATTAGCCGTAGTAGTATTTAAACAATCATCTTCTGCATATATTTCATAATCACCAGTACCACCACTAAATATTAAATTACCTTTAGTTTCAATACCTTCTTTATTTTTACTAGTTACTTTTAAATAACCTTCACCTTCAAAATATAAATCTATATCTGAACTAATAGCTCCGCTTCCTTTATAAAAATATAAAGGATCTCCATCTTGTAAATCTTCATTATCAGCTTCTACTGTAGCAAATAATATATTCTTTATTTCATCACTAGTATATATTCCATAATAATTAGAATACTTATTATAATTAGTTAAACTATCATTAGAATAATAACTACTATATTTATCTAATTCATCCGATCCAAGTAAACTAACTTTTTTTAATTTACCACCTTCAAGATAGTTTTTAGAATTTTTTCCTGTTTTTATAGTTACTTTATGATCAGTATAATTCTTATCTTTATTATATATAAATATAGCAGGTGCTTTTTTAGAATCAGTATCAATATTAACATTCTTTAATATTATATTAATATCTCCATTTATATCATTAGTATTAACACCAATCATTGCTCCTTTTATTTCACCAGTAAATTCTATATTACCCACAGTATTTATATTAATTACTTTTATTTCTAGTGTTTTAATTTTAGTATCATTAGAATCATTTTCTATAAAATCATCTAAATCAGGTGATTTAACAGTACTTACTCCATCATATAAGAAGTTGGTAATATATATTTCATCTAATTTATTAGAGTTCTTGTCATTTAAGAAATCCTCTAAAGAATCATATTCTTTAATATAATTACTATCTTTATTATTATTTGTAGAATATATTAATTCATTTAAATTAACATAAGTTGTTTTAACAGATACACTTAAAGCATTAGCACTAGTTATAAAAGCAAATAGCATTATAAAAATAATACTTACATATTTTATTATCTTACTCATATTACTCTCCATTAATTCATATTAGTTGCAGGTTCATTTGATGGTTTTTCTGGTGGTTGATTATTATTTTGATTATTATTACTATTTTGATTATTATTATCACTAGGCATACTAGGTGGAGTTCCACCAGGCATTTGCATTTGATTATTATTTGTTGTTTTATTACTAGCTATACTATATACATAGAAGGCCCCAGTAGATATAACAGAACCAAGTAATAAACCTATTATAAATATTAAGAACTTTTCTTTCATAATATCTCTCCTTTCTTAGTATTATATTAATTTTATTATACTCTGTTTTCCTCCTTCTGTAATCATAATAAAATATCTTTCTTAAATAACACTTAAATAATTATTAAAAATTATTAAATAAAAAAAGACTATTTCTAAATACTAATTAAAATAGTCTCCAACATTAATTCTTTTATCAAAATATACAGACACACCATAAATATTACCGCCACGATCTACAATATTAAAATATGATGTTTTACCAAAAGTAGTTTCAATATAATTTTTTATCTTTCTTTCATACTCTTCTTTTTTACCATCTTCTATAATTGTATAAAAATACATATCATCAACTAAGTAATACTTATTTGTTGAGCCTAATTCTTCTAAAGTAGGTATTTTACCTTCATTATCAGGTAGATCAAGTATCATGGACATAGTTAGATTATAAGTATTCGGATCTATTTCCTCTTTTATTTTTTTTGAAAAAAGAGAAATTATTTCTTCCTTTGGTATGATATTTTTTTCTTTTTCAAAATCTGCTATACCTAATTCATCCTTAAAATAAATATCCTCTATTAAAAAATCAGATCCTATTTTCATTTTATCTGAATATAATCCATTGGTAGTTAAAAAACTTTTATATTTTTTACCAGAATAATCAAATTTAAAATCTACATAGTATCCAATTGGATTACTATAATCAAATAGTGTATCCATATCATAATCATAATAAATTTTATATACTTTATAATTATGATCACCATACTTTTTATTTAAATAATTAATTGCATATTCAGTTACTCCCTTTTTTTCTTTATAAGACACAAAAGGGCCATTTAATATTCTATATACTAATAGGCCTAATAATAAAAGAGTTAACAGGATAGATGCAACAACAGATATTGTAATTATCAACGCTTTCTTCTTCACAAATACCACTTCCTAGTATAATTATATCAATTAAATAAAAATAAAAAAAGACTTTTTCAAGTCTTTAATTATGCTATTTCTACTGTAGCTCCAGCTTCTTCTAATTTTGCTTTAATATCGTTTGCTTCGTCTTTAGAAATATTTTCTTTAATAGCTCCGCCATTATCAGCTATAGCTTTTGATTCCATTAATCCAAGCCCAGTAATATCTCTAATTACTTTAATAACTTGAACTTTAGTAGCTCCAGCTTCTTTTAATGTAACTGTAACAGTTGCATTATCATCAGCAGCTTCTCCAGCAGCAACTGGACCAGCAGCTACTGCAACAGCAGTAGGATCAATTCCATATTCTTCTTTCATAGCGTCTACTAATTCTTTAATTTCTAATAAACTCATTTCGTTTAATGAAGCAATAAAATCTTTTGCGTTTAATTTAGCCATTTTCTTTCCTCCTAATTCCTATTCGTTTTCTTTCTTTTCGCTAAGTAAATTTAAAGCGATAGATAAATCTTTGACTGTACCAATTAGTCCAGATGCAAGCATAGTAAGTAATCCTTCTCTTGATGGTAATGTAGCTAATTGTTTGATTTCCTCTAAAGTAGCAACTTTTCCATCAACAAGTCCTCCCTTAATTTCAAGTGCTGGATGTTCTTTTTTGAACTCACTTAAAACTTTAATTGGAGCAACTGAATCATTTGAATATGCCATAGCACTAGGGCCTTCTAAGCACGAATCAAGATTAATGTCTAGACTATCCACAGCTCTTTTTGTTAAAGTGTTCTTCCATACTTTGTAAGTAGCATTGTTTTCACGAAGTTTCTTACGAAGTAAAGTAGTTTCTTCAGCAGTTAAACCACGGTAATCAAACAAGATAAATGAAGCATTATTCTTAACAACATCAGTAATTTCATTAATAACTTCTTGTTTTGCTTCAAGTATTTTTGAATTTGCCATTTTACTCCTCCTTGCAATTTATATTAAAAAAGTCTTTGTACAAAGGACAAAGACTATTATATTTACATATAAAGAATTTATCCTCGGTAAGATATTAAGTATTTCTACACTTACTGTCTTCGGCACTCAAACTTTTTTAAACAATATTTATTATATACAAACTAGTTAAGTTTGTCAAATGAACCAAGATCAATCTTGATACCAGGTCCCATAGTTGATGATATAGATATATTCTTAACGAATGCACCTTTAACTGTTTGTGGTTTAGATTTAACAATAACAGTTACTATAGCAACTAAGTTTTCTAGTAATTTATCATTATCAAATGATACTTTACCAATAACAGCATGAATATTACCATAACTATCAGTTCTATATTCAATACGTCCTTTTTTAACGTCTTCTACTGCTTTTTTGATATCAGTTGTAACTGTACCAGTTTTTGGATTTGGCATTAAACCTCTTGGTCCTAATACCTTTCCTAATTTTCCTAAAGCTGGCATCATTTCTGGAGATGCAATAATTACATCATAATCTAACCAGTTTTCTTTCTCAATCTTAGCTACTAGGTCATCATCACCTATAAATTCTGCACCTGCTTCTTTAGCAGCATCTTTTAATGCAGAATTCTTAGTTAATACTAATACTTTTTTAGCTTTACCAGTTCCATTTGGTAGAACGATAGCTCCTCTTAATTGTTGATCAGTTTTCTTAGTATCTAAATTTAAGTTAAATGCTATTTCAACTGAAGCATCAAATTTAGAAGTACTAGTCTTTTTAACTAAATCTACAGCTTCTTCTTTAGTATATAATTTACTTTTATCTACTAATTCTAAAGCTTTAATATATTTTTTACCTTTCTTCATATTTTCCTCCTTGTGGTTTTAACGGATTTTCCTCCCACATAGCACTGCTATATGTTAATCCTTTATTTCGATACCCATATTTTTAGCGGTACCTTCAATAATTCTCATAGCGCCTTCAATATCATTTGCATTTAAATCAGGCATCTTAGTTTCTGCTATTTGACGTAATTGATCTCTAGTTATAGATCCAGCTATTGATTTAGATCCTGTAGCTGAAGCTTTACTAACTCCTGCTGCTTTCTTAATTAAGAATGCTGCTGGTGGAGTCTTAACTTTAAAATCAAATGATCTGTCATCATAAACATATACTTCTACTGGTAATATATCACCCATTTTATCTTTAGTTGCATCATTAAATCTGTTAATAAAATCAGGTAATGCAATACCGGCAGGTCCTAATGCAGTTCCAACTGGTGGAGCAGCTGTAGCCTTTCCAGCAGGAATTTGAAGTTTGATTTTATTTATCATTTCCTTTGCCACGAAAAACACCTCCTATAATATTTTCGTGAGTGGTACAAGTGACTATTATGCCTCCCACTTAAAAATCTATATAATAAATTTATATAGCAAAACTTATTTTAGCATCTTATTTATTAAAATGCAATAACTATTTATCAAGTTCTACATCAGTTAGACTAACTTCTACTGTAGTTTCTTGACCAAATAAATCGATTGATACAATCGCTTTACTATTTTCTTTATCTATTTCTAGAACTTTACCAAGCATTAACTTGAATGGTCCATCAGTAATCTTAACTTTGTCTCCTTCGTTTAGATCTACTGTAACCTTCTTATCAGATATACCCATAATCTTGAAAATATTATCAATATCTGATTTCTTTAATGGGAATGGTTTAGCTCCTTTTCCTGATGAACCAAGGAATCCTGTAACACCTGGAGTGTTTCTAACAACATACCATGCTTCATCTGTCATAATCATTTCTACTAAAACATATCCTGGGAATAATTTCTTAACTTTTTCTTTCTTTTTACCGTCTTTGATTTCAGTTTCTGTTACTTCAGGAACTATAACTCTAAATATGTAATCTTGCATATTCATTGATTGAATACGCATATCTAATTTTTCTGCTACTTTAGATTCATGTCCTGAATATGTATTAACTACATACCATTGCTTTTCTTCTTCCATATTAGAACCATCCTTTAATAGCATTAATTATAGAACTAAAATCAATTTCTTTACATAAGCTAACTAATAATTGAATTCCCATAAAGAATAATGCAAAGAATATAACTGTTACTAATGTAACTATAACATTGTTAACTAAGTCTTTTCCTTTACTCCATCTAATTCTTTTTGCCTCTGTTTTTAAATCTAAAAACAAATCTTTTACTTTAGACATATTTTCACCTTACTTTTCCAAAATAAAAAACACATCCGTGTTTCTTACATATAAAATATCATAAAAACCTTTATAAGTCAACGAATTTTTATAATATTTTAAAGATTTTTACAGGTATATAAAATAAAAACTTTGAGTCTTTAAAATACAAAGTTTTTATTTATATATAAGGAGTAAATGATATATTTATAAATTTGCCACCAATAGTGGCAAAATTTAATAATATAAGGGATTTCATGTATTTAATAGCATATATAATATATAGAGAAAATAATATATATTATATTTACTTAAAATACAATATTTGATATAATTTTCTTGAAGAGAGATTATTCTCTATTTTGGTCTGTTGAACACATTCTTCGGATCAAACCCGTGTTGGCGCCAAGCGCCGCTTAAGAAAGCACCCTAAGGGTGCTTTTTTAATACTAAAATCTCTTTTTATTTAATTCTTTTATTATTTTTCTGATTTCCTCATTAGTAAAAAAATACTTTTCACTTTTAGAAAAACTCATACTGTTTTTATACTTATAATCATACTTATCTATGTATGTAAGCATATCTGACACCTGAAATAATCTTTTTTCTACATGATTAAAATCTATTCTATGCTCATAATTATCAAATCTTGAGAACAAAGCATCAAGTATTGTTCCAAGAATCTCTTGACCATTATCATAATATAAAACAATATAATCATATCTTCTAAAGAATAATTCTTGTTCCTTAATCATACTATCTATTTCCTTAGTTATATTTCCTTTAAGAACTCTAGTATTATCTGTATACCTTTTATCTATAATAATGGTTCTATATTTAACAAGTATTCTTCTTGAAAATTGGTATATAGAGTTAAATATACTTTTTCTAGTTTCAATTGACATTTTGGAATATTCATTTCTTCTCATAATTAGATCAGCCATATGAATCATTTTAGAATATCCAATCCTTTTTAATCTATTATTCAATTTATCTAATTCAGAGCCAATATCATCATCTTGGTCATGAAATGTAAATGATATTCCATATAATTCAGAAGAACCTAAACCAAAACCAAATTCACCAGTTTCATCTACAAATATATTTAGTCTCTTAATGGAATACCACCTCCTAAATATATTTATTTGATACATTTAGAAGAATTCCACTATTTATTAATAAAAACGTCCGATATAATCGGACGTTTCTTTATTTTTCTTTTTTAAATTGCGAAATAGACATAGCTACTAAACCAATACCAAGTAATAATGCAGTAGTGTCATTATCAATCTTATTTAATATTCTTAGAGTAACTACAGCTACTCCCATAGCTAATGCTACACATCTAAATATAAGGTTAATAGTTTTATTCATATAGACCTCCTTTAATTCTTTAAAACAATATCACATATTTGATTATATCTATCTTTAAATGTTTCTTTAGTTCTATCACTTAAATCATTATAGTCTTTTTCAAATACATTTTTCATTCATTCTATATATCTTAATCTTACGATTATTTTAATTATCAAAGCCTTTTTTATCAATAAATAATAGATATATTAAACTTATAATTACTCCTAAAATTCCATAAACTGCATCTATTAAATCTATTGTATTTATAAATGGAAGTATTGTTTCATAAATAAGATTCGTACTTATTAGTATTAATCCAATTATTATAATAGTTGAGTATTTCTTTCTATAACATAATAATAAATATCCGATTAAAGTACACAACATTAAACTTATAGTAAAATTAGTTATATGTGAATTAATTTCCTTTGTTATTACAAAAACATTTTCATTAAATATATTAATCCACCTTATAATTCCCAATATGAAACACACTGTAAATACCATTACTAAAGTTATAGTTGTAATATTTTTACTCTTTCTAATATCCATAAAATCCTCATTTCAAACCTTTACAGGTATCTAATACTATATCTCTTAAGGAGTAATAGTTACTCACTAATATGCCAATTATTATTTAAATATTTATCCGTTTTTTCTAACCTATGAATTTCATCTAATATTTCTTTAATATCTAAATCATCAAATGGTATAAAGTTATCATAGTATCCAGTATCAGGATTAGGAAACTTAATAGATTCTCCCCACGGATTTCTTTTTGAGTCCTTAGTTCTACCATATAAATGAATATGAAAATGAGGTTTATTGTTCTTTAGAAAAGCCCAATTACCATTATCTTGATAATTAATTCTATCTATATTTAATCCTCTTTTTTTCATACCATTTATCATAGCTTCACTAACAAGCATAGTTAATCTCATTACTTCGATAGCTTCATTAACAGGTAATTCTAGTCTACTTTCATATTCATTGTATAATGGTTTTATTCTTATATGTCCACCATCTTCTCTAGATACATGTGGGTTATTAGGAACACATACTTTAAAGTTTTCAGTAGTATATATTATTTTCTCGTTCATTATTTATCACCTATATTGAATTATTCTTTTTATTACTATAACTATATGTAATGATATCCCCATCATTTAATCTAGTAATACTAATACCAGTATCTAATTCAAATTTCTCAGTTTTAGCTTTCATTTCATCACTTGCTTTTTGAAAATGAGGATATACATAGATATCTATTAAACCTAGGCCAGCATATGAATCAAGAATTACATCATATTTTGGTTTTGTTCCTCTTTTTAAATCATATGCATATTTAACATCATTTGCTAAGATCATAGAACCAGCACTTTCTCCTATATATATTCCTGTTTCTAGAAATTTAACTAAATAATCCTTAAATCTTGTATTCTTATTTAATTCAATTAAATGAGTAATGTTTCCACCAAGACCATAAATAATGTCATAATCTAGAATCATTTCTACATTATCGCTATTTAAATCAACCACATCTGCTTGAGTTGCTCCTGCCTTCAAAAAGTTTTCTCTAACATTTTCTCTAGCAACATAATTACCTGTTCCCTCAGGTGCTGCATTAGCAATTATTAATACCTTTTTGCCATTAGATAGTTTTTCAAATAATCTTATATTATCTTCAGGCACATAGTTATTAATTGTATTAAATCCACCTGATGTTACATAAATATTTTCCATAATATCACCAACTTTATATATAAATTATATCATATACTCCTTATATATTATTTAATATTTTAGAAATATTTTTAAAGATAATTTCTAAAATATTAAATACAAAAAAAGAATAGATTACTCTATTCATTATTCTTAATAATATTTTGAACTTTATTCTTAATCCTTGAAATAGAACCATCTACTGCTTTAGGAGTTATATTTAAAAGGGCTCCTATTTCTTTATAAGTAAATCCTTGCATTCTAAGTTCAAATACATTATATTCTGATTCTGTTAAAACTTCTTTTATTTGATTAAATAACTCATTCTTTTCTTCCATTTCTATGAATGATTCCTCTGGATTAATATTCTTATCATCAAATAATAGATCTATTAAAGGTCTACCACTAGTATCAGTAGTAGTATCTATAGAAATAGAATCATTAAGTATTCTATGTTTATCTCTTGTTATATTTCTTATAAAACTAAACATTTGTCTATCTATACAAATATTAGCAAATGTAGAAAATTGAACATTCTTTTGTTCTTTATAATCTACGATAGCTTGTGATAAACCAATCATACCTTCTTGTACTAAGTCTCCTAGTTCATAACCTTTACTATTTAAGAAACTAGCATACTTCTTAGCTTTAATCTCTATAATATCTTTATATCTATCATAAAAGATATCTTTAGCATCCTCATTATTTTCTGATATTAAATATAATAATTCATTATCATTTTCTTTATACATAATTATTCACCTTTTTGTTTAACAACTTCATATATAAGGATACCTGCTGCTACAGAGGCATTTAAACTATTTACTTTACCTTTCATAGGTATACCTATAATAAAGTCACTTTTATCTTTAACAAGCTTACTAACTCCTGCACCTTCATTACCTATTATTAAGCATGTTTTAGAGTCATATTTAACTTTAGTATAGTCTTCACCATCCATACAAGATGAATATACCCAGAAACCATTATCTTTTAGAGTATCAATAGCATTAGCTAAATTACTTACTTCTACTACATCTATATTAGATAGAGCACCTGCTGATACTTTCATAACAGTTCCTGTAATACTAACAGATCTTTTATTTGGAATAATAATAGCATCTACTCCAGCAGATTCTGCTGTTCTTATTATAGCCCCTAAGTTATGAGGATCCTCTAAATGATCTAACATAACTACAAAGTTAGTATTAAGTATATCTTTTAAAGATTTATATTTAAAATCTTCTATTTCAAGAACTATACCTTGATGGTTTCCTTCAAACTTTCTATCCATCTCTTTCTTATCCATTTTAATGACTCTAATATTATTATTTGCTATATCTTCTAAAATTCCCTTGTCATCAAAATTATTAGATAAATATATAGTTTTTATTTCTTTATCACTATTAATAGTTTCTTTAAATACATTTTTACCATATACTATCATATTAAACCTCCGTAATTATACTAATTAATTCATTAATTCTATTCATATCTTTTTTTAAATATAAATATCCAAATAGACATTCTAATGAAGTAGCATGTTTATATGTAAGTATATCAGTATTTTTAGGATGACTATATACTTTAGCATTTCTACCTCTTTTAACGATATCTATTTCATCATCCATAAGAATATTATTATCTAGTAAATAAGTTATAAACCTTGCTTGATTCTTCGCAGTAACATAATTTAATGCTAAAGTTTGTAATTTATTTACTTTGTTATAACCTTTATTAATTAAATACTCTCTAATCATTAGTTCATATATACTATCACCAATATAAGCATAAACTAATATATTAATACTATTTAAATCAATTTTTTCCACCGCACATATAATAACATATATTATAAAAAAAGCAAATTTCTAATTATATTATAATAATATATATAATAGGAAACAATTATAATAGACATGAATTTACAAGATAATGTACTCTATAGGAATAATTCTTTTATTAGAAGTGTATTCTATATAATAGCCTTTATTTTTTCTACATAATATAATTCCTTCAGTATAATTTTCATCATTAGTCTTTAAATGCTTATCAATATAATTCATATATACTTCTATTTGCCCTATGTGTTCTTTTTTTAAATCAGTTACTTTTAATTCAATAACTATATAACACTTATATTTAATATTATATAAAAGTAGATCTATAGAATTAAAAGTATCTCCTATTTTAATCCTATATTCATTCTTTACAAAAGTGAATCCTTCTCCTAGTTCATCGAGGAATGATGGTAATTTATCAAGAATCATTTCCTGAAGAGTCCTTTCATTTATTTCTTCATAATCCTTAGTATTTCTAATTATTATAGGATTCTTAACATAATCAACAACACTTGTTTCTTTACTTTCGATTAATTTTTCTTTTGTTTTCTGTGGAAGTCTCTCATATTCATTAGATTTTATTCTTTGTCTTAATTCCCTAACGGATAGATTATTACATTCAATTTTACTAATGTAATAATTTATTTTATCTATGTCATTTAGCGATAATAATTCAAGATAATGAGACCAAGTCAATTGGTCAGACAATGTCTGACCTTTTAATGAATATAGATAAAAACTTCGCATATATTTAAGATTTGTAATTCCATATCCTTTACCTAGTTCTCTAGTTAATCTATCAGAATACTCTTTTATAAGCTTATTTCCATATTTAGCTCTTTCTTCTCCACCTTGAGCTATTACTATTTCTTCCCCTACTTTTAAATATGTTTCTAGGTCACTTCTATTCTTGCTATAGTCTTTAACTCTTTTCTTTATTTCATTATTAATTAAAAGTTCTTTTATATTATTATAATGGTCCATATAAGTAAATTCCTCCTACATAATATATATACTTTATTCTTATATAAATCCACTAAAAAAAGACATATAAATGCCTAAAAATATATTTAAAAAACATAACAAAAATATTAAAACTATTTTATGTAAATATTATTGTATATATATAATAAATATGTTATTATTTATTTAGAAGGAACATTTAGCTTGTCTAAGTGTCATCCTTTTTGTGAGACGACGCTCAAACTAGAGTGTCTTTTTTATTACTATCACTAGTATGATAAGAAGTGATAATATGAAAATGATGCTTCGAAGAAGCTTTATAATAAAGATCCTTTTACTCATCATATCACCTCCTTTCTAGAATGGGAGGGTGACACTCATTACTAAATGTTCCATATATATTATTTGTTATATATTTAATTATTCCACTAAAAAAGAATACTAATAAAATATTCTTTTTATTTCTATTAAATAATTGTATATATATAATAATTATGTTATTATTTATTTAGAAGGAACGTTTAGTATATCTAAATGCCATCCTTTATATTAGGTAAGCAATCAGATTAGAGTGTCTTTTTTATTACTATTACTAATAAAGTAAGTAGTGATAATATGATTGCGATGTGTTGAAGAATCTTTATTATAAAGGTTCTTTTTTTCATCTTATCACCTCCTTTCTAGAAAAGAAGGGTGACACTCTTGCTAAACGTTCCATATATATTATTTGTTATATATTTAATTATTCCACTAAAAAAGAATACCTATTCAGGTATTCTTATTATTATTTCTCCATCTTTTGAATATAAATACTTTTCTCTAGCATATTTCTCTATATAATCAGGATCTTGTAACTTAGTTACAGTTCCTTTTAATTCTTCTTCTTTGTCTTTTAAAACTTCTAATTGAGTAGTATATTCTTTCTTTTCAGCTTTCTTTTTATAAATATCTACTACAGTAGAGCCTACATTTTTTACAAGGAAAAAACCAATAGCAATATATGCTATAGCAAATATTAAAGTTTTTCTACTAATATTTTTCATATGCACACTCTCCTAATTATAGATTAGCAATAGTTTATATAATTTTCAATATTTGTATACAAGAGATTTACAGCAAAATTATTATTTATCTATATGTTTAACTGAAGGTTTAGGTAATTCTTATTTTGCCTTTACCAATTTTAATTGGACTGTTGACTTCAACACTCCAATAAATAATCATATCGTGCACATACACGAAATGATCAAATAAAAAGCAGAATATTAATTCTGCTTTTTTATATTTAAACAAATACCTATAATAGATCCAATTACTATAAAAGGAGCTACTCTCATAAATATCCATTCAAATGCTTGATAGAAGGTTCCTAATATAGCCCATTCAGTAATACTATAATCCCAATTCTCATAAGGTCTATTTAATATAGCTAATAATATAAATAATAAAAGAGTTCCTATACCTATAATAATAAAAGTTTTAATTCTTTTCTTTCTTTTCTCTTTTTGATAATTAGATAATTGTTCATTAATAACTTCTAATTTTTCAGATATTATTTTTAAATCATTTTTTTCTTTTGTTTCTATGTTTTCTCCAAGTATATCACTTACTGGTGTTTCAAATAACTCTGATATATTTATTAACATCTCAGCATCTGGTACAGATAAACCTTGTTCCCATTTAGATATAGTTTGTCTAACTACATGTAATTTAATACTTAATTCTTCTTGTGAAAGTCCTTTTTGTTTTCTTAATGTTTTAAGATTATCTTTTAACATAATAATTCCTCCTTTCACATATATATTATTATAATTATATAAGGAGCTACAAGCAATGATTTTTAACATTTGTTTATATTATATGTTAGATATATTTTTAGATAAAAATATTAGTTTAAAAATATATTTTTATCTAAAAATAATATATATAAGGATTAAAATTTTATTTTATATATATTAAAAATAGTATTTTAGTATTAGATCTCTTGCAAAAAAATTGTTTTAGAATTTATTTTGTTACAAAAAATAGATTTTGTATTTATTCTCTTGCAAAAAATAGATTTTTGAGATCAAAAGGACTCAAAAACCAATTTTTTGGAAGAAAAGAACTCTAAAAAAGTGTTTTAAAACAAATAAGGAGCAAAAAACTGATTTTTGTATAACAAAAATGACTTTTTTGCATATATATTTATAGTTTTATATTCAGAAAATAGTTTTTTGTATAACAAAAATTATATTTTTGAAAGAATATTAATCAAAAACTAGATTATTAAAGGATATTTATTACTAAAAAGGGATTATTGGTAAGCAAAAATGGGATTTTAGGGAAAGAAAAAGAGCAATTATTGCTCTCTTCAGGGGGAAAAATTATACCCTATTTTTTTGTCATATTTTTCATTATTACTGATTTATCACTTGCTATATTTCTCGTAAATAGCCCTATTTTACCTATCTTGCTCTATGTAGTTGTTCCCCATTTGTTCCCAAGAAAAAGACACAGTATATATACTACCGTGTCTTAAGATTAACTTGTTACTAATTCAATTAGTTTTTCATAACTATCTACAACATCATATTTCACTTCATCATTACTAATGCATTTGAAATGTTTTTTTGCACATTCAATTTTTGCTTTTTCTACATCCCTTAATTCTAAGGAATCCATACTTCCTTTCGTTTCAGCTATGAAATAAATATATTTAAATGATGAATTATCAAATACTATTGCCCAGTCAGGATTATAATTACCTACTGGAGTTGGTATTTTGAATCCATTAGGAAGTTTTGCATAAACTGTAACTTCTCCACTTTCTAATTTTTTTGCAAATTCTCGTTCATTTTTAGAATCTGTTACTAAGAAATCATATATATGTTTCTTAACATCTATGGCATTT
This sequence comes from Bacilli bacterium, assembly GCA_017553685.1. GTDB lineage: Bacteria > Bacillota_I > Bacilli_A > RF39 > UBA660 > RUG13038. The sequence goes on from JAFZKH010000009.1 coordinate 214,288, forward strand.
TCACCCAATTCACCACGCACGTTATTAACTGTAAATATATCATTTTCAAATCTATTTTCAGTTTTGTGATAAGTTATTCCATCAATTATAGTTGTAGCTTTTTCTTGATTTATTAAATTGCTTACTTTTCTAATGAATTCTTCTGGATTATATTGATAATAACTGAACTTTTCTGGAGTAATCTTTGTTAATATATCAATTACTGTTTTTCTTGTTAATCCTGTATCTTTAGTTATTTCACCGATAAGATCATATTCAACCATTGATGGTGAAAAATCTTCAAATGTTTCAGTTTTTGTTTTCCCTTCTGTCATTGAACTTCCACTATTAATAGACATAGATGACATTTTATCTTTTTGTTCTCCTTCAGTTATTTTAACCTGCATTTTTGCAATATGAAGTTTTCCATTTATGGCTTGTACTGCTTTATTGATTAATTCATTTGTATCAAAATCAACTTCATATATTGTTTTAATATTAATTTTATTCCATAAATTTTGAAATTCTTTTTTCATGAAATTAGCATTCGGTACAAGACTTTTAATATTTTCTCTTCTTTCATCACTAACAAGTTTAGTATTATTAGTAGAATATAGTCTTTTCATTAATTGTCCAATTTGTTCTTCAAACCCAACTAAGTCAGGCATTACTTCTAACTTTCCATTTTCCATGTCTTCTACAAATTTATCTGTAATCATATAATTGTTTTTCTGATCAACGTAACCTGTCATGACATTAAATATTAGTAAATCCTGAAAATATTCTGGAGTAAATTCATAATGTTCTCCAGCTTCATTAGTAAGAATCTTTCCAACAAATGATTCTTGAGTAAAGTTTTTAGGTCTTTCAGATAAACTGTCTGATATTTCAGTTTGCAATGCTTTAGCAAAACTATCATAAGATTCACTAGCTACTACAGTAAGTGTATTTATTGAATGAAAATTATTTTCTAATACACTGTAATCCATTCTATCTCCATCATTATTAACACAAATACGAAGTCCACGACCAATTTCTTGTCTTTTACTTATTTCAGAATTACTATGTTTTAATGTACATATTTGAAATATGTTTGGATTATCCCAACCTTCTCGTAATGCAGAATGTGAAAATATAAACCTTACGGGCTCTTCCAAAGATAATAATCTTTCTTTATCTTTCATAATCAGATCATAAGCATCTTCATCAAAGCTTAAATATTCTTTTTTATCATTAATACTAGGATCAACTTCATGACCTTTTTTATCTATTGAGAAATAACCTGCATGTATTTTACCTGTATCAAATGAATCTAAATATTTAACATAAACGTCATCAAATAATGTTCTATAATCTATCAATGCTCTATTGTATTCTTCCTCAAATATTTTAGCATATTCACCTTTTAATGCCGATCCTTCCTCATAATACTTGTATTTTGCAACTTCATCAATAAAGAATAACGATAATACTTTTATTCCAAGTTTATAAAGTTCTTTTTCTTTTTCAAAATGAGATCTAATAGTTTCTCTTATCTGAATTCTAATAATATGTGATTCATCTACATCTCCAAATGCTTGACCAACTTGAATTTCAACACCGTTTGTAAAGAAAACCTTATCATATTGATCGTATCGACCATCTATTTCGCTAACTACATATCCTTTATATTGTTGTAGTTCTCCTGATTTAGTATATAAATCATCTCCTGCTTTAATCTTCATTAACCTTCTAGATACACCATTAGATGATTTGACTTCAATTTCCATTATTGCTTCAGGATCATGTTTTTGGCTGATATTAACACTGTCTAAGAACAAATATGTATCTTCAGACTTATTGTGTAATACCTCTATACCTTTTACATTAATCTTTTTAACTAATTTTTGATTATATGCATCAATAGCATCTAATCTATAAATTTTATTATATTCTTTTCCTTTTTTATGAGTTGCAGAATATCTAACTTTAAATAAAGGTTTAAATTCATTAAATAGTTCCTCAGTTTTATCTCCGAACTTTTGTGGTTCATCTATTATCAAAATTGGATGAACTG